>RKRN01000219.1 GCA_007571365.1 Candidatus Latescibacterota bacterium | reverse complement strand
AGCAACCGCGGGTTTGACTACCCAGAAAACCTCGTCGTGCGCCGGGCGGTCTGCAACGACTCCGACAAGATCGCCACCCGCTTTTGCCCCGACCAGCGAAAGGAAATTTTCATCGCTGGCGAGGTCCTGCCCAGCACGTGCCCTCTACATGGGCGGTCCCAAGAGCAGGCTCCTAGGCGCATCCAGAGGTTTTGAAGCTCACAAAACGAAGAAGATGTAGAACAGCCCGCCGAGAATGCCGGTCGATAGGCCGCGTGCGATAGCCTTATTTTCTGATTTGAGGACCGTTTGTTCGACCATGTCGCCCCCACCTAAGACCTCGCTCAACCCCTTAGACACCATGTCCCAGCTATAGGCTTGGACGCGGCGGTCCCAGCGCACGATGCGGTCGGCGGCTGTTTCTATTCTGAGGAAGAGGTCGCCATAGGCCTCGCGCCGTTGTTCGCTGCCCGAAAGAAGGAGCCGCCGGGGTGCTGGCGAGTACACCACGCGGGCCCTGACTAGCCGATAGTACACCACGTCGGCGGGCGCGTCTTCCGGCTGGCGCACCAGCACCTGATAGCCCCGCCGCTGCAAGGTCTTGATCAGGGCATCCTCAACCACCCAATTGGCCTCGTTTTTGTCGTCTTCGGCTTGGAGGGAAAGCCGCGTACCCGGGGCTAGGGGCAAGGCATCCATTTGGTGGTCTAGGGCGCGGACGAAGGCTTGATTGATCAACTGCAAGTCCGTAGGCGTTTGCCGCGCACCGCCGGGGGCTTGGGCCGTTCCTTGCCATACCACGCGCACTGTGTTCGCGCCGCGCAGGGGAATAAAGTGCTCCCGCCCCGCCGGCTTACAGGCACTCTGCCAAGTAAAAGGCCCCGGGCGCTGCGGCATAGCTTCGAGCGTTACCCGGATCGCCGCGCCCGCACCCAAGCTATCCAAGCCGCTCACCAGCAGGCGCAGGGCCGCTTCCTCGTCGCTTCGGACCAGAGCCGCGCCCGGCGGCCCTTCCACTAAGGCGACATCCGAAAATGCGGGCGCGACTTGCAGGCGCAGGGCCGCCAAGGCGATGGGGGCGGTACTTTCGTTGCGCCATACACAGGTGATTGGCCCGCGCTTGCCCACCTCCATAAACGTAGGTTCCAAGGCCATCATAAATCCAGGCTCCAAGGCCATCACGGGCAGCGGATCCACCTGCAAGTGCTGGGTTGCCAAGTCCACTGGGCTCTGGCCGGCGACCTGGGCAGCGACCGCCAAGGACAAGGGGCCGAGGTGGGTCGGAGCCACGCGCACCGTCCAAGAGAGCGTGTCGGCCTGCCCGGGGAGCAAGCTGCCCGTCCAGCGTTGCGGGGCATTGCCCTCTGGCCAGCTCAGTTGTGGCGGCCAGAGCCAGTTTAGCGCTTCTAAGGATGGCCCATCGTCGGAGCGCACAATCGCACGCAAGTCAAAGCGCTCGCCCTGATAGACTCGTGGTGGCTCAATGGACCACGAAATGGCGGGCGGCGGGCGCACCGCTAGGCCGAACTCGACTTGGTGAGCCGGAGCACCCTGAGGGTCGAGCGAAGAGTGAATGGCCGCGGACCAGCCGATTGTTCCCAACTCAGCGGCTACGAGGTCGATGTAGAGGGTGTCGATGGGTTCTCCGGCCAAAGGCCGCGCTGCATAGTCTATGCTGATTGACGCCGCCGCTAGCTGGACTTGGCCGAGGGCCGAGCGAACGCTCTGCAACTGCGCGTTGCCGAGGCACTGTAGATCTGCGCTGACTATGGCTTCGCCGTCGCCGGGGAAGTAGTGCAAGTAGAGGATAGCCTGCTGATCCAACGCCGGCCCGGCGATCGCCGGTTGGTCTAGGCGCACACTGAGGGTTGAGCGGGCACTCGCCGGCACCACGGCCGCCCACAGTGCTATGACTAGCCCTAGCCCGCGCCAATAACGGCCATAACGGCCTGCGCCCTCTCTGCCTTCTACGGTCTTTTGGGTTGCCATTCGGTTCGCCATCGCCGCGTATTGCCCTTTGAACAAAAAGCCTAACTTACTTTTTAACTATGACTTACGTCTAGTTTAAGCCTAACATACGACCGGGGTGCTGTCAAGGCCGGCGTCTATATCTGCATCCTTGGAAAAACTTGACTGAACCAGTGCGTACCGCTAGGTTGTAAGCTCGCTTAGCCATCCCCTATCGTGCATTGTCACCTCAGTCGCCGCTATGCCGTTTCCCGGACGCCCGGCTTGGAACGCGGCGTGGCCGAAAAAGCCGCGTCCTTGTTTATATTTATGCTAGACTGGCTACTACCCGCGTTGGGTGTGCTCGGCCTCGGTGGATTGTGCGCCCCCATGACTTTTGCCTTGCGCGGTCGGCGCGAGGGACTGCCGGACTTTTGGGAATGGGGAGCGCGGCTGTCCTTTTTCTGGGGCGGGCTAGGGCTAGGGCTGCGCTGGGGTCCCAAGGGCCTGTGCATCGCGCCGGTGCTCTTGGGCCAATTCCTGCCGTATCCCTACCTGCGGTTGCGCCCCCAAGCAAAGCGCCGACAAAGAGCACGGCGACGCGCCAAGCGAGAGGCCGCGCGAAACCTACGTGCGCTCGTGCCTCTGCTGATCGAGCCTAGTCTTGGGCTATTGGCGAGCCTGCCGCGCACTATTCGGCTCAAAAAGTTGCGGGTTCAAGGTCGTTTAGGATTTGCCGATCCGGCGCAAACCGGGCGGGTCTATGGCTATGTACAGGCGCTTGCCGCACGCAAGGGAAAAGTACAAATAAACGTCAGCCCGGATTTTGTGCGCGTGGGGGCCTTTGGCCGCTTGGATTTGGTCGCTTATTTGCACTTGGGCTTGTTAATTTTGCTCTTAGGGCGCTTTAGTGTGCAGGTGGCATACCGCTTGTTGGCCGCGCACTCTCGCACCCCGATCTAAGTTGAGGAGTTTTTCATGGCATCGTCCGTAGAAACCCTAGTCGAGCGCGTCCTAGGCGAGTTGCACCGCATCGTGCAAACCGAAACCGTCATCGGGCAGCCGTTTCAGGCCGGCGATTTGACCATTATTCCGGTATCGAAAATATCGTTTGGCTTTGGGGCCGGCGGCGGGCTGGAGGGCAAGGGGCAGAGCGGGACCGGCGGCGGCGCGAACATCGAACCCATCGCTTTCCTCATCGTCGATGCCGACGGCAAGGTGCAGGTGGCGTCCATCGGCGAGCAGGAGGCTGGGTGGAGTCCGATCATCGCGCTGGTGCCCGAAGCCATTGCCAAGATCAAGAAGTTCGTCAAAAAGAAAGACAAAGACGCCAACGCCGAGAGCGACTGAGTCGCCTCAGTGGTGGTCTTGGCTGGTGGGGAACACTTTGAAGCACCCATCTAGCAAGAGGTGGGTGTACCAACCGACGATACCGGCTATAAAGAAAACCACGTGCTCTTCCAGCAGAGCGTGTACGTTGTCCCAAGTAAATTCCCCTAAAAAAGCCTGCCGCGCCCGCCAGTATTCGTAGCTAGTGCCCAGCACCCCTACGGTGATGAATGGGCTAATTTTCCAGTGCGTCCAGCCGCGGTGGTGGTCCAAAAGCGGTAGGACGCACAAGAGGCCCACTATAGTCGCCAATTCGTAGTGCTCGGCCCAACCCAGATAGAGCAAGACGCAGAAGACGGCGCGGAAGAACCACCGCTGCGCCACCGAAGCCGTGTCTAAGTCTGGAAAGAGCGAAAAGAACAACGCCGTGCCGACGATGGCGGCTTGGGTGGTTAGGTCGTCAGATGCGACCGAGCCGGCGTAAACCGCTCCTAGCACCACGCCGGTCCCGGCGACAGCCCCGCCCAAGATATGGCCTTTGAAGTTCACGATCGCCAACTCATTTTTTTTGTAAGTGGTAGAGTTGGCCGCAGGCCGCGTCGATGTCCCGCCCGCGGCTGTGGCGCACGGTAAACTCGACGCCGCAGCCTCTGAGGACTCGGTAAAACTGCGCTAGACGCTGACGGGTTGGTCGGCGGAAGTGGGGGTCTGTTGTTTCGTTGTAGGGTATGAGGTTGATCTTGCTGGGAATGTCGCGGGTTAGTTCGGCTAGCCGCTGCGCGTCCGCGTCGGCATCGGTCAACCCGGCCATGAGCACGTACTCAAAGGTGACGCCATAGCCGCGACAGGCGAAAAAGTCGCGGGCGACCGCCAAGAGGTCGGCGATCTTGTACTTGCGGTTGATCGGCATGAGCTGTTCGCGCATCTCGTCGGTCGTGGCGTTGAGCGAAATGGCCAACCCCACGTTGAGATCTTCGGCCATGAGTCGGCGAATGCCCGGAATGTATCCTGCGGTGGATACCGTGAGTTTCCGTCCTCCCAACCCAAGGCCCTCTTTTAGGCGCATTAGCTTTAGGGCGCGCACGACCGCCGAGTAGTTGAGCAGCGGCTCGCCCATTCCCATCATCACTACATTGGTCACCCGTTCGCCCCGCTCGCGGGCAAACTGGTTGACCTGCAAGAGCTGATCGACAATCTGCCCGGCTTCGAGGTTGGCGATCATCCCCATCCGGCCGGTGGCGCAGAACTTGCAGTCGAGCGGACAGCCCACTTGCGATGACAAGCAGGCCGTGCGCCGAGTGCCATCGACGATCAGCACGGACTCGATCCGCTGTCCGGCGGGTAGCTCAAAGAGGAATTTGACCGCTTCGCCCGTGGCTGACTCTTGACGCTTGACGAGATTCAGACAAGTAATGCGCGTCTGCGCGGCGAGCTTTTGCCGCAAAATTTTGGAGATATTGGTCATCTGCCGGACATCGCGGACGCCCTTGGCGTAGAGCCAATCGAAAATTTGGCGGGTGCGATACGCCGGTTCGTCGAGATCGCCGACAAACCGGTCGAGTTCGATGGGCAGCATAGCTTTTAGGTCGTAGCGCTGACTAACCACCTTAAAAGTCCTTGACGATTAAATGGCAAAATATATATGTTAAAAATTTGTTGGTACTGGTCAACGATCTCCCAACCGTTGTCAGTCCCCAGTTTCTTCCCATAAACAAAAATCTTGAATATGCGATTCGGATCTGCCATCAGGTTCTGGGGCATCTTGTTGAGTGGCCTTGCGCTTATGGTGCTGCGCTTGGGGATGTCCTCCCAATCCTCAGCGGCCATAGCCGCCCATCCCGGGGAGGAAGTGCCTTTTGTTGGCCCCCCAATTCCGCCTCCACCAGACGACTCTACGCGAACGATTGTCGCCGCGCTGCGCCGCGGGGATTCCATTGACCGCTCGCTCAAGCAGCATCGCGTCCCGAGCCACCAGTTGGAACGGCTGTACGAAGCACTATACGCGGTCATCGATCCGGCGCAGGTCAAGCCGGGCGACTACTACGAGATTGCAATTGACACCAGCGATGCCATTCGCCGCTTCTGCTATACACCTCACCGCACCCCAGATCGCCCGATAGAAGTGGAATTGCAAGATGGTCAGTTCGTTGCTCGCCAGTTGCAACTGCCGCTGGAGCGACGGGTCGAGCGGCTCGAAGTGCAAATCAAGTACAACCTCGCTAACGCCATCAGCGCAGCCGGGGAAGGCGGTGCACTCAGCGACGCGCTTGTCGATGACATATTCGGCTCAGTCATTGACTTCCAGCGGGACCTGCGGCGCGGCGATCGGCTAGGCGTCGTCTTTGAAAAGCTCTACATCGGCGAGCACTTCGTCCGCTACGGCGATGTCCTGTTGGCGCACTACGAAGGCGAACGAGCTTCCGAGTTGGCAGTCCGCTATGCGGCCTCTGAGGGGGAAGCCGCCTATTACAACGCCAGCGGCCACTCCCTCGGCCGAATGTTCGTACTCAAGCCGCTCGCAGTCAATCGCATCACCTCGCACTTCAGTAGCCAACGCTTCCATCCCGTTCTCAAAAAGCAGCGGCCCCATCTAGGAACGGACTATGGTGCGCCAACAGGCACCCCGGTGTGGACTACGGCCCGTGGACAGGTCGCGTTCGCTGGCCGGAAAGGCGGCTACGGCAACTTGGTCGAAGTTGTCCACCCCAATGGCTATCGCACCCGCTACGCGCATCTGAGCAAGATATTGGTTCGCCAGGGGCAGCGCGTTCAGCAAAAAGAGATCATCGGCAAGGTCGGTGCCACCGGACTGGCGACCGGCCCTCACCTGCACTACGAACTCATTAAAAACGGTCGCCACATCAATGCCGAACTCATCAATGCCAGCCACGCCGTCCCAATCCTAGCGGACGATCTGTTATCCGACTTTGTCCGCCAGCGCGACGCGCTGGTGCATGTCCTCGAGTTTGGCTCGCGCACTTGGCGTTTTGCCTCGAGCTCGACAGCCGCGCCGCTTTAGTTTATGGGCCGTAGCGCCTTTTTCGATGAAGTCAAAAACGCTGCAAGACATTGAAAATCTGGCCGAGCGCGACGGGCGCTACAAGAGCGATGCGTATCTTTTTGTGTGCGATGCACTAGGATACACAGTGCAAAAGCTCGGCAAGAACGAGGGGACCTTGAGCGAAGCGAAGCGACACATCGGCGGTCGGGATCTGCTCTTTGGTATCAGCGAGTACAGTGCCGATCAATTCGGGCCGCTCACCCGCTCGGTCTTTGCCCACTGGGGCATTGAGCAAACGCGCGATTTTGGCGAGATTGTCTTCAACTTGGTCAATGCGAATTTGCTGCGCAAGACAGCCGAGGACCGGATTGAAGACTTCATCGATGTGTACGATTTTGCCGAGGAGTTTGACTGGAAGAAGCGCAAGGCCGATCTCAAGCGCCTGCCCTGAGCGCGGGACGCGACGATGAAGATCGCTTACTTCGACTGCTTCTCTGGTATCAGCGGCGATATGATCTTGGGGGCCCTGCTCGACGCGGGTCTCCCCCTAGCGGACCTCAACCGAGAAATTGCCAAGCTGGGCATACAGGGCGTTGCCATTGAGCGCGAATCCACGGCCCGGCACGCCATTGCCGCCACCCGCGCCAAAGTCTGCGTGGCCGGCGCGCCGTTGGCCGATGCTGAGCATCATCTCGATCTGTCTGGCGAGCGCACGTCCGCTCACACCCACACCCACACCCGCCTCAAAGATATAACCGGCCGCATTGCCGCTAGCCGCTTAGGCGACGTCGTCAAGGAGCGCTCAATCCGCGTATTTGAGCGCCTATGCACAGCCGAAGCCGAGGTGCATAATGCCACGCCGGCCGAAGTCGCCCTGCACGAAGTGGGGACCCTCGACGCCCTGATAGATGTAGTGGGGGCCGTGGCCGGCCTCCAACTCTTAGCGGTGGACGAGGTTTGCGCTTCGCCCCTGCGCTTTGGCACGGGTTTTGTGCGCTGTGCGCACGGGTGCTACCCGGTGCCGGTGCCTGGAGTCTTGGCCCTTTGCCGCGACGTGCCGACTGAGCAAACCGATATCCGCGCCGAACTGGTCACCCCGACCGGGGCGGCGATCATCACCACCTTAGCTCGTTCCTTTGGGCCGCAGCCGCCCTTTTGCCAACAGGCCGTCGGCTATGGTGCGGGCCGCCGCGATTTAGACGCCATCCCCAATTTATTGCGCCTGCGCTTGGGTGCGTGTGCGCCGGCCAGCGAACGCGTCCTGCTGATCGAAGCTAATATCGACGATATGAACCCAGAAGTGTACGGCTATCTCTTCAACCGGCTGCTAGCGCAGGGCGCGTTCGACGTGTACACCACGCCGGTCCTAATGAAAAAAGGCCGCCCAGGTAACGTCCTCAGCGTTCTCGCTCCGGCGGGCCACTTGGACGAGCTAGCCGCGATTGTTCTGCGAGAAACAACGACCATCGGCCTGCGCTATTACCAAGTGGAACGCCGCGTCTTGGAACGCCAAGTCCGTGCCGTTGCCACCCCGTACGGGGAAGTCAACGTCAAGTTTAGCTATTTAGACGAGCGCTGCCGCGTCGCTCCTGAATACGAGGACTGTACGCGGCTAGCCCAACAGCACCAAGTGCCCTTGCTCTCCGTATATGAGGCCGCTCGGGCCGCCGCCATCAAGGAGTAATGACCATCATGTTGCGATTGATCGTATGCGCGTTATGGCTGGTTTCCCCCGCGTCTAGCACCGAGCAAGCCGCCCCATGGCCGGCTTATAGCGGCGACCTAGACGAATTCGACAATATCCAGCACCTGCCGGCCGGCGAAGGCCCGGCTCGCCTCGTGCTCGGCGACAACGATGGCCGGCTCCACGTCTATGAAGAGCGCGACCACACCTATACCGGGGTGTGGGACAGCGACTATCTCGAAGGGGCCATCGCCGGTGTGTTCGTCCTCGACATCAACGACGATCAGCTCGACGAAATCATCGCCTACACCGACCACGGCCGCGTGTATTACTTCGACTCCCAAGACTACACGCTGCTGTGGAGCAACTCGCCCAATGAATACGCCCGCATTACCAGCTTGACTATCGGCGATATTGACGACGATCCGCAACCCGAGCTTGTGTTTTGCGCCGATGGCCGCCTAGTCGTGTACGATGGCCGCGACCAGTACGAGCAGTGGCGCAGCGACCAAACCGACTTGACGGCCCATCAGATTCTCATCGGCGACGTCGATGGAGACGACGAAGACGAGATTGTGCTCAACGACGGCTACGTGTTCGACGCCCGCTTCTTCGACTTGGAATGGAAGTCAACCGAGCCTTTTGGCGAGCGCATGGGCCTGCTCGATCTCGACGAGGACCAGATTCCCGAGGTCATCGGCGAGTCTCAGGGCCGCTACTTGCGCATCTTCGACATCGACCTCCGGCGGGAAAAGTCGCTGGGCCGCTAGCGGCCCAGTCTTGACACCTAAGTAACGGCCGGCGTATATACTCCCTCTTATCCCAACACCAACAAGGAGCGATTGCAATGCGACCCGTCACCCTCTTCACCGGCCAGTGGGCCGACCTGCCTATTGAGACCCTCTGCCAACAGGCTGTTGAGTTTGGCTACGACGGCTTGGAACTGGCCTGCTGGGGAGACCACTTTGAAGTTGACCAAGCCACAGATGCCTATTGTCAGGCCAAGCGCGAACTGCTCGCACAATACGATCTAGCGCTGTTTTCCATTTCTAATCACCTCGTCGGCCAAGCCGTGTGCGACGCCATCGACAGCCGCCACCAAGCCATCCTGCCCGAGCGCATCTTCGGCGACGGCGACCCAGAGGGCGTGCGCCAGCGCGCCGCCGCAGAAATGATCGCCACTGGGCAAGCGGCCGCCCGGCTCGGGGTCAATGTGGTCAACGGCTTTACCGGCTCCTCGATTTGGCACCTGCTCTATTCCTTCCCACCGCTATCCCCCAACATGATCGAGGCTGGGTACGCGGATTTTGCCACGCGCTGGAAACCTATACTCGACCAGTACCAAGCCCTCGGCGTCCGGTTTGCGCTAGAGGTCCATCCCACGGAAATCGCCTTTGATATCACCTCGGCCGAGCGCGCCATCCAAGCCCTCGACGGCCATCCGGCCTTTGGCTTCAACTACGACCCCAGCCATCTCGGCTACCAAGGCGTGGACTACGTCGAGTTCATCTACCGGTTCAGCGACCGCATCTTCCACGTCCACATGAAGGACGTAGGCTGGTCCGCGACGCCGACCGAGGCCGGGGTATTCGGCGGGCACACCGAGTTCGGCGATCGCCGGCGTTATTGGGACTTCCGCTCGTTGGGCCGCGGCAATATCGACTTCGAGGAAATCATTCGCGCCCTCAACCGCATCAACTACCAAGGGCCGCTGTCGGTCGAGTGGGAAGACAGTGGCATGGATCGCGTCCACGGCGCAAAAGAAGCGGCCGCCTTCGTCAAACAGGTCGATTTTCCCCCCTCGGACATGGCCTTTGACGCGGCGTTTGAGGATTAGCTTTGCAGCGGTTGGTCGTCCTCCTAGTGGTCGCTATCCTCGTCGCTTGCAGCCCCGAGGAACGTGCGCAGCAGGTTTTGGTTTTTGGCCGTGGCTCGGACTCAATCGGACTAGATCCGGGGATTGAAAACGACGGCGAATCGTTCAAGGTCTGCGACAACATCTACGAGACGTTGGTGACTTACGACAGCGAGAGCACGGCCGTGGTGCCGCAGCTTGCGCATTCTTGGGACATCGCAGACGATCAGCGCACGTGGATTTTCCACTTGCACACCGGGATCCGCTTCCACGACGGCACTCCTTTTAATGCCGCGGCCATGCTGTTTTCGCTCGGGCGGCAGTTTGACAAAGACCATCCCTTCCACGAGGTCGCCGGCGCGTACAAGTACTGGCAGGCCATGGGCATGGACGACATTGTCGCCGCGCTAGAAGCCCCGGACGACTCGACCTTTGTCATTCGCCTCAAAGAGCCTCACGCTCCCTTTTTGGCGAACTTGGCGATGAACTTCTGTGCGGCCGTCAGCCCCACTGCGGTGGCCCGCTACGGCCGCGACTACTTCAAAAACCCGGTCGGCACCGGCCCCTTTCGCTTTGTCGAATGGCGCAAAGACGAGCGCATCGTCTTGGCGCGCAATGCCGATTACTGGGGGCCACAGCCGCCGCTCGACCGCCTAATTTTCAAGCCTATTCAGGAAGGCTCGGTGCGCTTTTTGGAGCTTTCGCAGGGCACGATCCACGGCTTTGACAACCTCAGCCCGGAGTACATTGAGCCGATCCGCGCCGACCCCAACCTCCACCTTTTGACGCAGGCAGGCATGAACGTCGGCTACTTGGCGATGAACATGGACAAAAAGCCCTTCGACGATGTGCGGGTGCGCCGCGCCATAAACCACGCTGTGGATAAGCAGGCACTGGTGGATAATTTCTACGAGGGATTGGCCATGCCGGCCAAAAATCCCATCCCGCCGACCTTGTGGAGTTACAACGACGCGATTGCCGGCTATGGCTATGATCCAGCCAAAGCGCGGGCTTTGTTGGCGGAAGCTGGGTACGCCGACGGCTTTGAGACCGAGCTGTGGGCCATGCCGGTGCCGCGGCCCTATATGCCACAGCCTAGCAAAATCGCCGAGGCGATTCAGGCCGACTTGGAAAAGGTGGGCATCCGCGCCCGCATTGTGTCTTGGGAGTGGGGGACGTACTTGGACAAGGTGTTCGATGGCCAGCACCAAATGGCTTTGTTGGGCTGGACCGGCGATAACGGCGACCCGGACAACTTCCTCTACGTGCTCCTCGACTCCACGGCGGCGGTCAAGCCAGCGCAGAACATTGCCTTCTACCGCAGTGCCGAGTTGCACGAGGTGCTCGTCGCAGCTCGTCGCTCCATCAACCGCGCCGAGCGCACTCGGCTCTACGTCCGGGCGCAGGAAATCGTCTACCGCGACGCCCCTTGGGTCCCCCTCGTACACGCGACGCAGACGGTGGCTTTCCAGCGCCGCGTCGCCGGCTTCAAGCTGCATCCCACGGGCAGCAAGTGGTTCCACAGCACCGCCCTAATTCCCGACTAGATGTACCGCTTTGTCCTCCGGCGGCTCGTCGCGCTCTTGCCGACGCTGGCGGGGATTTCACTTTTAGTCTTTCTGATGCTCTACTTGGTGCCCGGGGATCCGGCCCAAGTCATGCTCGGAGAGCGCGCCAACGCCGAGAGCTTGGCCGAACTGCGCACGACCATGGGCCTCGACCAGCCTTTCCACGTGCAGTTTTACCGCTTCTTCACCGGCCTGTTGCGCGGCGACTTAGGCCGCTCGATTCGCACTCACGAGAAAATCACCACCGAACTAGTCCAGCGTTTCCCGGCTACCTGCGAACTAACCGTGGTCAGCATGCTGCTGGCCATGACGGTCGGCATCTCAGCCGGCGTGTGGGCGGCCGTGCGGCGCGGCAAAATAGCCGATCTGCTGAGCATGATCTTGGCCACGGCCGGCATTTCCATTCCCGTATTTTGGCTGGCCTTGATGCTGGTGCTGCTGTTGGCCTTTTACGTGCCGCTCTTTCCGGTATCCGGCCGCTTGAGTACGCATATCTACTTTGAGCCGATTACTTATTTCTACGTAATCGACTCCCTCGCGCAGGGCGATTTGGTGGCCTGCGGCGACGTGCTGTGGCACCTCTTCCTGCCAGCCCTGACCTTGGGGACCATTCCCATGGCCGTGATTGCGCGCATGACCCGCGCCAGCCTGCTCGACGTCCTCAGCGAGGACTACATCCGCACGGCTTGGGCCAAGGGCCTGCGGCAGCGGGCGGTGCTCGTGCGCCACGCCCTGAAAAACGCCTTTATACCCACCCTTACGGTCATTGCCCTCGAATTTGGCTATTTGCTCGGAGGCGCAGTCATCACCGAGACCATCTTCGCTTGGCCTGGGGTCGGACGTTGGCTCTTTTTGGCGGTGCAAGCGCGCGACTTCCGCGCCGTGCAGGGCGGGGTTTTGCTGCTAGCCACGGTCTTTGTGCTGGCCAACCTCATCGCCGACATACTCTACGCTTGGCTGGATCCCCGCATCCGCTACGACGAGGAGTAGGGGATGACAAAAAAGTGGAGGCAACGAACAAGGCCGTTACCTCCATGAGACAGCGAGCGGGGATTTTAGGTTGGGGCGAAAATTTTTCGCCCCCAACATCCTCTATCTATATAAAAATCACATAACTAAAGCGGCGTCCACGCGCCATGGTTGTTAGACGATTCAACCGCGGCGGCGACGAATTTCATACCTGCTACGCCCTCCTGGACGCCCGGATGCGGAAAGGCCGCGGGTACATCCTGCTCGCCGCGGCGCACGCGGATGAGTCGCTCCATGGTGGTGTGGAGGTTGGCGAGAGCTGGGAAGAAGTCCTCGTGGTGTCCCGAAGGCACCCGCAAGTACGAGGCGACCGACGCAGGTAGGTTGAATTCCGCGCCAATCCAGTAGGTAATGTCGCGGCCATCGCCGTGGCGCACCAGCAGGCATTCGGCCCGCTCCTGATGCCATTCGATAGAGCCGGTGGTGCCGAAGACGCGGAAGCCGTTGTCGTTGCGGTAGCCAACCGCGATTTGCGTGGCCGTGATCAGCGCGGTGCCGCCGTTTTCCAGCTCGCCGATCGCGTTGAAGTCGTCGTCGAGGACGCGGCCTTCGACAAAGGTGTTGAGCCGCGCCGAGACCCGCTCAACGGCCAGCCCCGTAACCCAAGTCGCGGCGATAAAGGCATGTGTGCCAATGTCGCCGCCGCAATTGGAGATGCCCGTGCGCGCCGGATCGGTGCGCCAAGACGCCTGCTGCTGGCCGGTTTGCTCTAATGCCGTGGCCAGCCAGCCTTGGTTGTACCAGGAAACCACCTTGCGGACCTGGCCTATTTCGCCGCTGTGGATCATTTCCTTGGCCAGCATCATCATGGGATGGCCTGTGTAGGTATGGGCCAGCACAAAGGGCACTTGCTCGCGCTCGACGATTTGGGCCAAGTCGTCGGCTTCGGCAACCGTCATGGTGATGGGCTTTTCGCAGAGCACGGGGATACCGGCCTGCAAAAAGGCTTTGGCTGGCTTGTAGTGGGCGAAGTTGGGGGTGACGATGGTGACGTAATCGAGGGCTTGTGCGCCGCTTTGCACCGCCTCTAGCAGTGCCTGATAGGTGGGATAGCCCGCGATACCGTAGTCGTCGGCCGCCTGCATGGCCGCCTCTCGGTTGGAGCGCAGCGCACCCGCGACTAATTCGCGGCTGGCATCAAGCGCGATGGCGCGGTTGTGGACCATGCCGAAAAAGGAATCGGGGCCGCCGCCGCCGATCATGCCTACTTTGAGTTTGCTCATGGAACTTTCTCCTCAAAATGTATTGTTGAAGTGCTTTCTGCTAAGAGGCTGTTTTTAAAATTCCGCTTGTGTCCCGCTGCCCCCGGTGGATTGTATGTTGCTTTTGCCTTCCGGGTTGGCCCGCTTGGAAGGCCGGGGGGCAGGGCGCGTCGTCCGTGGATGGGCGGGTCGGTAGCCACGCTATCGACAGCACCGTGCGGGAGTAGGACACCCCGCCCCTAGGGAGTCGCTCCGAACCGATACCAGGGCCCAAGGCCCGTATCACAAGGGGGGAGGACGCCTCAATGATACTCAATCCCAACGAGGAGGCAACCATGAACATCGTGGCCGGTATAGACGTAAGCAAAGCGCATGTAGACGTGTGGGTGTCGGCTGAACAGGGGCGGCGGTTTGCCAATACCCCAGCGGGTCTTACCGCCTTGGCGGCTTGGTTGGCGCACACGGGGGTGCCCGACGTAGGGTGTGAGCCCACTGGCGGCTATGAGCGCGCCTTGGTGCGGCAGGTGCGTGGTTCGGCGGTGGCGGAGCATGTGGTGCATCCGACCTGGGTGTCCCACTTCGCCCGGGCGGCCGGCTGTCCAGCTAAGACCGACGTGTTAGACGCGCAGATGCTGGCGCAGTATGGCAC
Source organism: Candidatus Latescibacterota bacterium (assembly GCA_007571365.1). Taxonomy (GTDB): domain Bacteria; phylum Latescibacterota; class UBA2968; order UBA8231; family UBA8231. Next base: position 29,561 of record RKRN01000219.1, on the reverse strand, counting down.
GGTCTTTACCGTAGTGCGCCCGGTGGAAAAACAGGCCGATCGGGAGATACTCAAGGAGGTGCGGCGTAAGCCGTTGGTGGACCAGCGCGTACAAGAGCACTATCGGCGTGGATAAAGGCCTGACCGCCGGGATGCACAACTCCACCCAACGGCATATTGCGTGGCTGGATAAAGAAATCAAGCGCTTGGACCAAGCCTATCAGCAGGCGTTGGCACAAAGCTCCCGGTTGGCCGCGTCGGCGGCGTTGTATCAGAGCCTACCGGGGTAGGCGCGTTGACCGCGGCGATGCTGGTGGGGTATCGGCCGGCGTTAGGCCACGGTCCCAGTCCGGGGTGGACCGCACTTGGTGGGCTTGGCCCCGTGGGCGCACGACAGCGGACGCCAGCAAGGCCACCGCGCCATCCGCGGCGGCCGGGGCCCGGTGCGACGAGTGTTATACTTGGCGGCCTTGGCGGCGATCCGTTACAACGCGCCCTTACGCCGGTTTTATCAGGGCTTGCGCCCGCGCGGCAAGCCGGGCCAGGGTGCGTTGGTGGCGGTGATGCGTAAGCTGCTGTTGATGCTCCATGCCCTCGCTCGCCCGCCTCAACTGGGTTCCCGCTTTCGCGGGAATGACGGCCCCGGCCGCTACTCCTTGCGCCCGGCCGCTCCCGGAGGATTCCCGCCCCGTGTCGGGGCACGGGGTGACATTCTTGCGCGGAGGACGTCATGCGGGCGAGACGCCCGCGTACCCGGTGGATTCCCACGGGCGTGGCAAGCCCCCATTTCTTAAAGCGGCCCATAGGCGCTGATAGCCGCGTCGTGGAAGAGGGCCCGGCGCTCGTCGGCTGAAAAGCCGGAGCTCCACTCGAGGAACTTGGCGTAGAGATAGCCGATGCTAAGGCCCCGCAGTTTGTCGACGGGATAGTTGCTGGCAAACATGCAGCGGCCACAGCCAAAGCGTTCGATCAGCTCTTGGACGACTGCGGCGATTTTGGCCTCTTTGGCCGCATCCTCGTGGAAGGCGTCCCGGGCAAACCACGCCATCGACAGCTTCATATAGACATTGGGCAATGCGGCCAGTGCAGCCATGCCTTCGCGCCAGAGATCCTCATGGGCTTGGTCCTCGCCATCGTGGAGGAAGCCGAGATGGTTGGCGACGACGCGGAGGCCGGGGAAGTCGCGGAAAACCGCGACCGCAGCGGCCACTTGGTGGGGATTGCAGGAGAGATCGAAGGCGAGGTTGTGGCGCTCTAAAAGCGCCAAGCCCTCGCGGAAACGGCTGCTTTGCAAGACGCCGGCTTCGACCTGCGGCCAAGTTAAGTCGGGATTGTCGGGGTGGTGGTTGAGGATCATACGCACGCCGCGCAGATGACCTCCAGCGGCCTCTAAGTGGTGTTCAAGGGTGCGCTCGGCCGCGGCGATGTCGCGCTCCAGATGCGCGTAGGCGACGATGCCAAAGGGCTGTTCGGTCGCGGTTGGTTCGAGCTGGCCGCGCACCCAGCGGGTTTCTTCTATAGTGTCGATGGGAACGCCGCCAGCGACTTGGCCGACGACGGTTTCGACGTGGACCCCGCTGACCCGCTGTAGTGCAGGGGGCAGCTCGCTCATGTCTTGGGCGTAGTCGGTGGCCCGGTACGCCGGCATGACCGGACCGAGATTGGGATTGGGCCGCTCGGCTAGGTCCCAGAGGTGGAAGTGGGGGTCGCACAAGGGGATGGGAGTCTGCATGGAGAAAGCCTTTCGGTGATAAGGGTTAACTGATGTTACGCACTCTTAATCTGGGTCTGACGCTTCCGGCTCCTCGGTCGTCATTCCCGCAAAAGAACGTCACCCCGTGCCCCGCGGCACTAGGGCCGCAAACGGGCCTTGCTGGACAGGCACGACAAAAACGGCGGAACATCAGTGGTTAAGCAAACCCCGCCTTCACGGCTTCGGGCAGCGGACAATGGGCACCTCGGTGCTGCACGGCGTTGGCACCGGCGGCGCACGCTAGCGCTAGAGCCTGTTGTGGGTCCGTGTCGAGCAGGGCACTGGCGGCCAGAACCCCGCTGAAGGCGTCGCCAGCCCCGACCGCATCGACGACAGGCACGGGCGTGGGCCGGGCGGCGAACGAGGCCCCCGGAATGTGGAGTTGAGCGCCGTCGCCGCCAAAGGTAATCGCCAGGCAATTCAGCGCGTAGCAGGCGAGTAGGTCGGTGGGTGTAGCGACCGCGGCGATGTCCCGCACGGCCTCCCATTCTTCGTCGTTGAGCTTGACCATGGTCGCCGCTTCGAGGCCAAAGAGTACGGTCTGCGGCGTATAGCAGTCTTGGCGCAGGTTGACGTCGAAAAGCCGATGCCGGGGCTTGGCAGCCAGCAAGTGCTTTAGCCCCAGACGATTGACCGGGCTGCGCTGCGCGGCCGTGCCGTAGTAGATTAGGTCAGGGGGGCGGTCTAACAAGGGCTTGGTTTCGATATAGTCCCAAGCCACGCCGGTGCGGATGGTGTAGGAGGGTTGCCCGGCGTCGAGCCATACATCAACCGTGCCCGTAGGCTCAGGCCGCTCGGCGACCCATTGCTGATCGATGTCGGCGCACCGGAGAAAGCCGCGCGCCTGCTGCCCTAGTTCGTCCCGCCCCACGGCGCTGATCATGGCCGCGGGAAAGCCGAGTTGGCGCAGGTTCCAAGCGAAGTTCAGGGCGGCACCCCCCAAACAGGTGCGGTCGGCGAAGCAGTCGTAGAGAATCTCGCCGAAGACGATGTTAGTGAAGTTCGCTTTGTCCATAGGGTGGTTACAACGGCGGAAAAAGCACGTAGCCGACGGCGCTGCGCTCCAACCAGATTTTGCAGAACTCCGCGAGGTCGTACGCCCGTGCGACCTCGGTAGTTGCCGCTGGATCGTTGACCAGCACGGAATCCCCGGCGCAACCTCGCACGACTAGCAAGTGCCCAGACGTCCGCGCAATGGCTGCTCGGCTCAACTCGCCTATTTCATAGCGCACGGAAGCAACAATGGGCAAGCCCGCGTCGAGCAGTGCGTACGCCGCCGCCCAAGAGGGGAAGTGCCATAAATAGCCCAATAGGCCCCGACGAGCGCCCGCGTGGATATTGGCCGGCCACACGCCGTATAACTCGCTGGGCTGGTGGCGCGCCTCGGCAATCACGTCGTAGATGTCCGCGCTACAGCCGTAGTACGCGAGCAGCATGGCGACGCTGGTCGGCGAACAAACGTGGGGAGCTAGCTCAGGCCGCAGAACCATCTGGCTTTGCGGCGGCACGGCAAGGGCTGTATCGCGGCTGGCGGGAGTGGGGGCGGGCACGGCGCCTTTGCGGCGAACCGAGACCGAGAGCAAGGCCGGGGCCGTGGGGGCGACGCCTTGGACGCGCAGGTGTAGAGTGGCCGCCTGCAAGGGGGTGTGGATGCGCAGGAGGTCGATTTCCGCTGTCACCGCTTTGTTTGTCGCGCCGGCTTCGGCCCCGACAAACGAGCCGATCGGGTCGAGGACAATCCGGCTGCGATCGCCAGCTTTGGTTTGGCATTCCGCGGCGAACTGATAGCCCCATTCGCCGCCGTGGACGACCGATAGACAGGGCAGGATTTCTAGGGCGCCTTCTAATGCTGTGGGTGGCAAGCCAAACGAGAACTCGTCGCCATGCCATGCCAACGGCTCGATCTGCTGTGGCCGGATGGGCGGCGGTACGGCGCGTTGCAGCGCGGCCTCGTCCAGTTCTTGGGCAAACAATAGAAGTGCGTTGCTCATCACTAATGTCAGCCTATCCCCAAAGCTGAGGATGGGGCGGATGGAGAAGGCTGCCTTCGTAGCGCAGCCCGTGCTCCCGATCTTTTTGCAGCAGCAGGGGACCGTCGAGATCGACGAAACGGGCTTGCTGCGCCAGCAGAATAGCCGGTGCCATAGCCAGCGAGGTGGCGATCATGCAGCCGACCATCAGCTCCAATCCGCACGCACGCGCCTCGGTTGCCAAGCGCAGGCCCTCGCTGAAGCCACCGGTCTTGTCGAGCTTGAGGTTGACGCATTCATAGCGGGAGGCGAGATCGGCCAGATCGGCGGCCGTGTGGCAGGATTCGTCGGCGCAATAAGGGACCGGGTGTTCAAACTCGGCGAGCAGGGCGTCTTGAGCGGCGGGCAGCGGCTGTTCGATGAGGGCGACGCCCAAGCGAGCTAGTGCCGTCGAGAGCGGCTCGACTTGAGCGGCGGACCAGCCTTCGTTGGCGTCGACGATCAGGGTCGAGTCTGGGGCGTTGGCGCGGATTGCGGCGACGCGGTCGAGGTCGGCGTGCCCGGCGAGTTTGATTTTAAGCAGCGGTCGGTCGGCGTGCTGGGCAGCGGCCCGCCCCATGGTTTCTGGGTCGTCAAGCGAGAGCGTGTAGGCCGTCGCTACGGGCCGCGGTGCCGTTAGTCCGGCCAGTTCATAGACCGGGTGACCGCTGAGTTTGGCTTCCATATCCCAGAGCGCACAGTCCAAGGCGTTGCGGGCCGCGCCGGGCGGCAGCGTGTGTTGCAGGGCCGCCCGGTCGAGGCCGGCTTCCACCTGTGGACGCAATGATTCCAGCACGTCTATGGTTGCGGCCATGCTTTCGTTGTAGCGAGGGTAGGGAAGGCATTCGCCGCGGCCCACGCAGCCATCGCGGCTCAGCTCGACGACGACGACATCGGCGGAGGTTTTGGCCCCGCGTGAGATGGTGAAGGTCTGAGCGAGGGGAAAGCGCTCACCGCGAATGGAGAATCGGGTCACAGGGCATCGACCAAGCGCGCGGCCCCTTGGCGCAGCGGATCAACGGCGGGCAGGCCGGTTTGGCTCGCTAGGGCTTTGAGTAGTTCGGCGGCGCGGTCTTCCGGCAAGTGCGAGGTGTTGACGGCCACGCCAACGGTGCGGCAGGCCGGGTTGGTGAGCCGGGCGCACTGCTCGTTGAGGCGGATACAGTCGAGTAGATCGGGCAGTTGGTATTCGGGTAGGCCGCGCATGTGGGGTCGGTTGGGGTCGTGGCAGAGGATGAGTGCGTCGGGCTGAGCACCGTGCATGAGGCCCAGCGATACGCCGGCATAGGAGGCGTGGAACAGCGAACCTTGACCTTCGATTAGGTCCCAGTGCTCGGGGTGGTTGGCCGGGGTTAGGACTTCAACAGCCCCAGCGAGGAAATCGGAAACCACGGCGTCGACGGCAACGCCGGTCCCGGCGATGAAGATGCCGGTTTGGCCGGTGGCGCGGAAGGTGCAGGCCATGCCCCGCGCCTGCATCTCGCGCTCAATGGCCAGTGCGGTGAACATCTTGCCGACCGAGCAATCAGTGCCGACGGTGAGCAGGCGTTTGCCCGGGCGTTTGACGCCGGTTGCAATGGGAAAAGCACGGTCGGCAGCGCGCGCATCTACGAGGCGAGTGCTCTTTGCGCGGGCCCGGGCGGCCAAGCCGGGGATGCTGCCGAGGCGCGTGTGCAGGCCACTGGCGAGGTCGTAGCCGAGGTCGATGGCCTGCAAGAGGGTCTCGCGCCAGAGGTCGGAGATGGTGCCGCCGCGATTGACGACGCCGATGACGAGGGTGCGGGCACCAGCGGCGCGGGCTTCGGCGAGGGTTTGGTCGGGCAGCCCGAGGTCGGCGTGGCAGTCGGGCAGACGGAGCTGGCCAATGCACTGTTCGGGTCGCCAGTGGGCGACGCCCACGGCCGTTTTGGCGGCTAGCGGGTCGGCGGCGTCGCCGAGGAACAATAAGTATGGGGGCGCGAGCTCGATCACGGCCAGCAAAGACTCACGAGGCGACCGGCATGTCGAGGCGGCGATGGCGCTGCTGCCAGTGCCACTTGTCGCTGCCGGCAATGAGCGGCTTGAGGGGTTCGGGCGTTTGGGCGATGAATTCGGCGCTCGGCTCTTGGCCGTTCCAAGCTTGGAACATCGGTGGAGTATAGCCACCGATGACGATGACGCGCTGGCGGTCGGAGCGAATCTGGCCGGTGGCGTGGATGAGGGCCTCGCCAAAGAGCAGGGTTGACCCAGCCGGCGCGACCACTTGGTGGATTAGCGCGAGGTCTTGGTAGGCCGCCGCGATGATGGTCTCGCGGTCGCATTTGACCTTGTGGCTGCCGGCGATGACCACGGTTCCCCCGTCGTCCGGGCCTAGTTCGGTGAGGTTGGTCAGGGTTTTGACAAAAGTGCAGTGGTAGAGGCCATTTTCGACGTACGTGCCCACGTCTGGGGCGGTGCCGGTGTGGAAGCCGTAGCGCGGTGCGGCATCTGGGTCGCGCTCGTTGACGACGGCCTCGGACTCTTCAAGGCGTACGCTGCCGCCGACGAGTTCCTCGGCCATGCCGACTAAGCGCGGATGAGTTAGGTATTCGCAAATCGCGGGATCGGCTTCGAGGATGTGGGCAAAGTGCAGGTAGTGAGGCCGATAGGCGGAGAGGCGGCAGTTGCGGACGCGGGCCTTGGCCGGGTCTGGCGTGGATAGGAGATCGCGTTTGAGCCGGAGCATGGCTTCCAGCAGGCGGTTCGTCAAGTCTTGCTCGATTGCGTTTTCAATCACCACATAGCCATAGACTTCGAGGTGATAGCGCTGGGCGGGGGTGAGCGCGGGAAAGGGCCGGATGAATTCGCCGTCGGACATGCACGGAAATATAAGGGCGGGAAAAGGGAATGCCAACGGGGCCGTACATGCGCTGTTATGGTGGCCAAAAAGCGATCCCGCATCAATTACATCGCCGACGACAGCTCGGCTCGTCGGAGCGGAAATTTAGTGTTGCATTAAAGTACTCTTTTTTGCACCTTTAGATGTACATGCAGGTCCGTGCCTTTTTCGGTATTCGCAAAAGTAGCGTATTATCAATAAGTTATCCATTGGCAAATTCCACACTCTCGCGGACTCACGAAAATAGGCTCCCATTATAGGTTTTCCAGATTATCTTCCTAAAGTACTTAATTTGGTACTATATACGGTACAAAAGAGGAAATATGCTCCCATCCATGCCCATCGCCGAAGCTCGTAAAGTCCTCAATCAACTGCCCGGTCGCTTTGCCGCCGACCCCGAAGCGAGTGCCCTCGCCATAACGCGCCGCGGCCAGCCGGTACTCGCGCTAATGCCGTGGTCGCTTTACCAAGGTATTGTCGAAACCTTGGAGGTGCTCGGCGACGAGGCCCAGTGCGCCGCGCTGCGCGAAGGCATCCGTCAGATTGAGGCGGGCGAGTGCGCCGTTTGACTTTTCGCGTCGTTTTAGCGCAGAGTGCCTTAGAGTCCCTGCAAGGTGTACTCAACCGCAGGATCACCGAACAGGTGGACCAATACATCACCGGGCTATCCGTCGGCCCCGAGGAGCAGGGCTGGCCGTTGGTCGGCGAGTTAAAGGGCTACCGCTGTCTGCGTCCGCCGGGCGGCTGGTTCCGCATTGTCTATCGGGTGGTGCCCGGAGAGGTCCAAGTCGCGCTGGTGTCGGTAGGGCAGACCTACGCGGAGCGGGACGTGCGCACCCTAGCGCGAGTGCTGTTTAGCGAGCGGCTGCTGGGCTAAGCGAGCCGAGGGCTTGCCGGCTTTGCTGTAGTCGCCGGACTTTTGCACGGAACGGCCGACGATAGCAGGGTCCGAGAATAATTTGCTCGAGGCGTGGAACGGGGCTTACCTTATGACCAACATCACCTTCTGAAGCGCATTTCTGAGCGTTTTTAATACGACATGCTGCGTCGCGTCAAAAAGCCGATCTCCTCATCTGGACTGCGGTCCTTCTTTCAACGTTTGGTCTTTCCTGGGTTCACTTCGTTGGGCATTGCCGACCGCGAAGTGGTCGACTACGTCGTCGATCTGCTGGTGAGCTTTGCGCGCACCGATCAGCTCTATCGCATCCGCGATCTGCGCGGCCAGCCGCTCGAAACCATTGCCGAGATGCTGGTGGAACTTGGGCGGCAGCGGCAGCCCGAGCGGCGCTGGTCCTTCGACCGCGAGATGGATATTCGTCGGCACGTAGGCGACTACGCGCTTTTTACCAGCGGGCTTTTCCGCACGTGGGTCGAGCGGCAGGGGCTTGATGGCTACTACTTGGAGCAGGGAAGAAGGGCCTATGGGGCCGTAGCCGAACTGGCCCAGCTCGGCTTTATGTCGCAAGCTCGGCTTTTCGGTGCCTTAGAGGAGCAATTTGAACACTTGTCCGGTGGGCTCGACTACGTGCGCAAGGTCTATATGCGGCCCGAACTACATGGTAGCCCACACGGGGCGCTGATGCGCGAGCTAGGCATTTAGTAACTCAGGCCGATGCTGCGCACCAAGGTGCGGGTAGCGGAGTCGCCAGCGATCTGCAGGCGAAAGAGGTAGAGGCCGGGCCGGGCCATCGCGCCGGAGTTTCCGCGGCCGTCCCAAGTGAGCTGGTAGTGGCCGGCTACGCCGCTGGCGTCGTACAGCGTACGGACTAGTCGGCCGCGCAAGTCGTAAATGCGGGCTTCAATGGGTCGGGCGTCTAGGACCTTGAGCACGTCGAAAGAGATGGTGAGCGCGTCGTTGACGTCGTCGCCGTTGGGCGTAAAAACCCCCGTGCCCAGGTCGAGGCGCGTGAGTAAGCTCTCGTCCACGGGCAGTGAGACCGCGTCGCCGGCTCCCGCCAAATCGGGAACGGCATCGCCTGGATCGACCTGCTGACGCAGCGTGTCAAGCCCGCTTTCGCGCTCCAGAAAGGCGCGGAAGCGGGTATTGTTTTGGAATACAGTGGCGGCAAAACCTAGCTCGACGCGCTCGGCACTGGCGACGCGCTCGGGCAAGTGCAAGCGAAGGCCTGCATGTGTCGTTTCCACCTCGGCGTCGACGGACGCGCCGTCGATTTGCAGGACGCGGAACGCAAGGGGCACCGAGGCTTCGAGGGCGATGGCCTCAAAGCCTTGGCTGTCGCGGGCGAATTCTGGGCGGAGGAAGTACGTGAAGTCGGTTTGCTCGCCCGGCGCAACGAGTGCGGGGTGGACTTCGCCGACGGCAGTGCGCGCCAAAGGACGGGAGTAGATCAAGATCAGCGCGTCAATGGCAAGGCCGGCCTGCGGATTGTCGGCGCGTATTTCGGCTTCGAGCTGGATGTAGCGTCGGGGCGAAGGCGAGCGGAAACGGGTGCCTGTACGGATGTATTCCTCGCTCCACGCGCTCCAGCCATCGCCGGGCTGGAGCGTGGTTTTGACGGGGCCGCGAAACGAGGCGATCAGCTTTTCGTAGCGCCGTTTGGTAACTTCTTTGCCGTTTTTGTCGAAGTAGCGCATCTCTTCGGCGACGTGGTCGCCGGTGCGGCTGCGCAAGGCGAATTGGGCCCCCAGCGGTGCGTCCATTTCCCACTCAATTGCCGTGATATTCCAGTTGGAGCCAAGGTCAATAACGGGCGAGCGAAACGCGACGCGGGCCGGATACCCCTCGCCGTACACTTGGAACTCGCTGACCAGCCCTAGCCCGTCTAAGCGTCCGGTGCTGTCAAAATCGCTGCCCGACAGGCCGCCGCCGATAATGTTCCCGCCTTGGCTAGTGGGATAGATCAAACGCAGGTAGCGGGCGGCGGTTAGGGGAACGTCGTGGCGAAAATTGCGCACGTCGAAGAAGTTGCGCGGGTCGGGAGGAATGGCGGCCAACGCCTGCCAAGCCAGCGAGCCGTCGGGCGCCAACGAGCCGTCGGAGTACTGTAGCTTATAGGAGAGGAAGTTGGCGTAGGCCTGCCGCAGCCGCGGCGGAATGCCCAGCGGCTCGCCCAAGAGCCAAATCGAATCAATCCAGTAGGTGGCCCCTAGATCGATGCGATAGTCGCCGAAGGTCTCGCTGCCGCCGCTGGAGCCTTTGGCGAGGGGATTGACGCGCCACATGGTCGATAGGTCGCCATCGAACATGACGGAGGGAACGCCAGCCACGGCGACGATGGCGGCCTCAACATCAACGGTACCGCCTTTGGCAATCAGGTCAAAGGCGATATTGTCGCCAAATGCCTCGACTTGGATTTCGGCGAGCGCGGGCGCACCGGTCATTTCGCGCGTGGCCTCAACTCGGAGGACCTGGACGAGTTCGTCGTCTAGGTCAATTGCCACATCGCTCATCTCGTTGAAGGCAAAGCGCTTGCTGTGGCTGTAGAGTAAGGTGCCTTCGACGACGACGTTGGCACTGTTGATAAAGCGCTCGCCCTTGGAGAGCGAGAGTTCAAAAAAAGACAAAGGCGGTGCGCTATCGGCAAAGCGCAGGCGAATCTGTCGGACCGGGAACACCTGCCCCAAGTCGATCTCGAGCCACCAGTTCTCTGGAGCCGTGCCCGGCGGTGGACTCCAGCTAGTGGCGAGGTCGCCATCAAAGGCGCGGGCCGCCGTAGATTGCGCCGCTCCGGCCCCGCGAATCGTAGCCTCAGAGAGCGGGTCAATGTCTTTGCCGACCCGCACCGGCCGCAGCGAGCCGGCTTCGTCTAAGCGCAGGCTGCCGGGGGGATAGACCCAGCTTTCCCCGATATCCGCCGCAGTCATAACTAGGCGCTCGGCGCGAATAGGGCTGCTGCATGGCATGAGCAGGCCCAGTACTAAAGGCAAAAAGCGGAATAGCGGCACGGACGATAGGTTGTTTTTTATAGAAAAGCACGGTTCAAACGGTCGGATATTCGGGATATAAGATATATTGGATTAAGGCTTGGTGCATCTAAACAAGCGAAAACAGGATGGTACGAGATGTTCAAACGCAACAACATCACCGTAATCGTAGTCCCAGAAAAGGGCCGCAAGACCTTTGAGTTCAAAATCTCCAGTATGTACGTGTGGTTGCTGGGGTTGTGTTGCGTCGCGTTGCTCGCATTTCTGCCTGCGGGGCTTAGCTTCTACCTCGACAAGCGCGAACTAACGCAGCAGGCAGCACAGCTTGAGCAGGACAAGGCCCTGCTCTTGGAGCAAGTAGGGCAGATAGAGCGGCTTGAAGAAATACTGGCCCGGCTCACGCGCGGCAATGATCAGTTGCGCACCATCTTAGGCCAACCCGGGGCCTTAGATGTAGCGACACAGCCCAGCGAGGATGCCCCTTATATCTCCGCCATGCAGCGGCTTCGTTGGGGCCACGTGCATACCGTCCCCACCTTGTGGCCGTTGCGCGGGCCCGTGCTCAGGCCCTTTAGCGAGGAGCATCCCTCGGTTGTTATTGCCGCGGCTGCGGGCAGCTTGGTACAGGCCAGTGCTGCGGGCCAGGTGCTGCAAGCGGGCTACGACGCAGACCTCGGTTACGTGGTGACCGTCGACCACGGCAACGGTCTGCTGACCCAATACGGATACAACGCGTGGCTGCTCGTCGATGTGGGGGACTACGTGCTCAAGGGGCAGGCTATTGCGCTGTTAGATGAGGGACGCGGGTCTCGGAGGCCGGGGTTGCACTATGCCGTCCAAGAAGGTGGGCGGTTCCGCGACCCTTCGCGCTATAGATTGTGGAAATAAAAAGGCTCGCTGCTAAAAAAGCAGCGAGCCTTTTTATTTGCGACAGAGAGATGTTACATGCCCATCCCGCCGCCGTACATGTCGCCGCCAGGAGGGCCGGCCGGGGCCGGCGCGGGTTTTTCGGGCAGCTCGGCGATCAGTGCTTCGGTGGTTAGCAACAGCGACGCGATGCTGGCACCATTTTCGAGTGCCGTGCGCGAGACCTTGGCTGGGTCAACGACACCGGCTTCGATCAGATCCTCGTATTCCTCGGTGCGGGCGTTAAAGCCAAAGGCTTCACTCTCATCGGCGACCTTGCGGACGACAATGGCCCCTTCGACACCCGCGTTAGAGGCGATCATCCGCAGCGGCTCTTCAAGGGTGCGACGAATGATGTTGACGCCTACGACCTCGTCGCCGGTGGCTGCGGTCTGGTTGAGTGCCGCTTGAGCCCGGAGGAAGACGACGCCGCCACCGGCGACAACGCCTTCTTCGACCGCGGCGCGGGTGGCGTGCAGCGCGTCTTCGACGCGAGCTTTCTTTTCTTTCATTTCAGTCTCAGTCGGTGCGCCGACATTGATCACGGCGACGCCGCCAGCGAGCTTGGCCAGCCGCTCTTGCAACTTCTCGCGATCGTAGTCTGAGGTCGTTTCTTCGATCTGGCGGCGGATTTGGCCGACGCGGCCTTGGATGTCCCCAGCCTGACCGGCGCCTTCGACGATGGTGGTGTTGTCCTTGTCGAGGACGACGCGCTTGGCTTGGCCCAAGTCGTCGAGGGTGACGCCTTCGAGCTTGAGCCCTGCTTCTTCGGAGATGACCCGGCCGCCGGTGAGGACGGCGATGTCTTCGAGCATGGCCGTGCGGCGGTCGCCAAAGCCCGGGGCTTTGACGGCGGCGACCCGGATGGTGCCGCGAATTTTGTTGACAACCAGCGTCGCTAGGGCTTCGCCTTCGACATCCTCGGCGATAATCAGCAAGGGCTTGCTGAGTTGGGCGGTCTTTTCGAGGACCGGGACCAGATCGCGCATGGAGGAGACTTTCTTGTCGTGGATCAGGATGTAGCTGTCTTCGAGCTCGGCGGTCATTGACTCCTGATCGGTGACGAAGTAGGGCGAGAGGTAGCCGCGGTCGAACTGCATGCCCTCAACCACATCCAAGTTGGTGTCGGTGCCTTTGGCTTCTTCGACGGTGATGACGCCGTCCTTACCAACCTTTTCCATCGCGTCGGCGATCAACTCGCCGATGGCCGAGTCGTTGTTGGCTGAGATGGTGCCGACTTGGGCGATTTCCTCGCGCGACTTGACTTCCTTGCTGGACTTGCGAATCTCGTCCACAACGACGTCAACGGCTTTATCGATGCCGCGCTTGAGGTCCATGGGGTTGGCACCGGCGGTTACGTTTTTGAGGCCCTCGCGGAAGATGGTCTGGGCAAAGACCGTGGCGGTGGTGGTGCCGTCGCCGGCGACATCGCTGGTTTTGGAAGCAACTTCCTTGACCATTTGTGCACCCATGTTTTCATAGGCGTCTTTGAGTTCGATTTCCTTGGCGACGGTGACGCCGTCTTTGGTGACGGTCGGCGATCCGAACTTCTTGTCTAACACTACGTTGCGGCCTTTTGGCCCCAGCGTTACCTTGACGGCATCGGCCAACTGATCAACGCCTCGCTGCAGGGCGTCACGCGCCGCTCTATCAAACTCTAGCTGTTTGGCAGCCATAACACAAGTCTCCTTGATGTTGGTGGTGAGTGAGTGAAAAAGTTCATTATTTATATAAGAATCTGGCACTCATAATAAGAGAGTGCTAAAAAACAAAGCTAAGCAGTCAAATATAAAAATTACGTCGTTTTTGTGCAAGGATAACCCTCAATCTGACCTGCACATGAATGGAGGGTGCATATGCCGCAGGTACGGAGAGACCGTCGCGCTGATAATGCTAATCAAGCAAGCTCTGAAGCTCGGACGGCAAGCCTTGGCGCAGTGAGTCGGGAAAGTTGTCGCGGTACTGGGTTCGGAGCACCAGTTCTATCAAGCGAGCCGCTGACGGATGATAGAACGAGGTGAAATATACGTAGCGAGGGCGGTCCGTCCGGTTGGGAGAACTGGCGTGATAACACAAAGGATTAAAGACGATGAGATCTCCATCGTTGGCGCAAATTTCAAGGCCGTCGTCATTGGCGTCGGGGACTGAGGCGGTGTGATTCTGGATGGGTCCCCGGCCCTCCGCTCGCTCTGTCTTATCGATGGCTTCGAGAGACAACTTGTGCGAGCCGGGCACGACCATAAACGCGGCCCCTCCGGTGGAAACCGTGCTACAGCAATGCAGCATCTGGTAATAGACCTGTCGCGGCCTCGCTGCAAACTCTGCGCGGCAAAAGGCCGCGTCGATGTGCCATTGCGGAGCTTGGTATGGTGGCGGCGAAGGATCAGTGCGGATGAAAACTTGCTCGCGCATGCGAAGATCGCACGACCCAATCAATGTGGCAGCAAGTTCGAGCGTCGCCGGATTGTTCACTAAGCGGGGCATAAGCTCCCCCGGAATGGGATGCCGCAGGTCGTGTCTGGCAGTAGTGTGATCGGCGGACACAATGGGGCCGACGAGGCTGTCGATACGAGCGCGAATTGCGGCTGTAGTGTTGCGGTCGAGGTACTCGGGGAACACGGTGTACCCTTGGCTTTCCAGTTCCTGCAACCGGATGTTGAGATCCGCCAGCTCGGGATAGGCGTTGTTCTCCATGGTCGAATTCTCCACGTCCCTTTTGAATGTGTCGAATACCTCCAATCCTCGATCCTGCACGACATGTTTCAGGATATTTTCAATACCGTTGTAAAAATTGTGCAGGAGGTAGATACACCTGCCAATTCAAGGGTGGACAAATCGGTGTACAACCGATTCTGGGGAAATTCCGTCAAGACCCGTTCGATCTGTTCAAACTCAGCGTCAACGTACTTTCTGAGCAGCCTCATACAGAGGAAGTCCTTCTTTGCGGGTTTGGCGGGTCAGCTTTGAGTCTTGCGAAAGATCAATGAGGTCAACGGATTTAGAGACACTAAAAAGTAGATCTCCGTAGAAGAAAAAAAAGTCCTGTGGAGGCAGGCCTTCTACGGCCAAGCCAATGTCGCGGCCTTCGCGGGTGGGGTCAATGCTAGAGCCAAAGAGGAGTAGGCGCGTGATTGGATAGCACTCGGCGAGGCGGGTGATGGCTTCTCGGTCTCGATCCAGAATCATTTGAGGGGTGCGTCTTTTTAGGCATTCCGTGATGGGGCACAAGGAGCGCGTAGGGCGTGAGCGGTCCCTTTGCAAAAAAGGTACATTGTGAAAGGCGATTGGGGCAAGTGGCTTTACGCCGAAGCCGGCAGGTGCTCGCATATGAGGTTCGGTGTCGGCGATAGCTGTGGACCAGTGATGCCGGACTAACGGCGGAGTGGATTGGGTGCGATCACTCGTTATGAATGCCTTGCAGAGCAATGAATAAAACGCACGTTTGCCGGGTCGGGCGGATCGATTTCGTACGGGCTTGGGCTTGGCAAGAGTCGCTGCGCCAATTGCGGCGCACCGAGCAAATTCCAGACACGCTGCTGTTGGTCGAACACCCGCCAACCTATACCGGCGGCCGGGCGACGCTGCCCGAACATCTCCTAGCCAAAGGGCTAGACGTGGTCGCGATTGACCGCGGGGGCAGCGTGACGTTTCACGGGCCGGGCCAGATCGTGGCCTATCCGATTGTCGATCTGCGCCAGCGCGGTCGGGATGTACACCAGTACTTGCGCGACTTGGAGGCCGTGCTGATCCGCACGTTGGCTGCCTATGGCTTGGAGGGCGCGGCGCGGCGCGGCGCGGCCGGTGCTTGGGTCGGCTCGTCCAAGGTGGCGTCAATCGGCGTCAACGTGCGGCACTGGATCACCACGCACGGTTTGGCCTTGAATGTGGCTACCGACTTGAGCCACTTTGCGGCGATCAAGCCCTGCGGCTTGGGCAGCGAGGAGATAACTACGATGACCGCGCTCTTGGGATGTGCGTTAGATCGGCGCGAAGTCGAGGCTGAACTGCTGTGCGCCTACGCCGATGTGTTCGCCTGCGAGTTGGTCGCGGTCAAGCGCAGTGCCTTGGCGGCTTGCATTGGCCGTTTCGAGCGAAATCCTTAGATTCAAAAGCCGCGACAAGCAGGCCCCGAGCGCAACTATAGCGGTCGAACCGGGCCAGTTATTCCTTTAATAAACAAAGACAAGAGGAGTTTTGTACTATGGCCGATTGGCAGCCCAAGGCCCCCGCAAACGGCGAAAAAATAACCGTAGTAGATGATGCGCTCAGCGTCCCCGACCAGCCCATCATCCCCTTCATTGAAGGCGACGGTACCGGGCCGGATATCTGGGCGGCGGCCGTGCGCGTCTTTGACGCAGCCGTCGAGAAGGCGTATGGCGGCCAGCGGAAGATCGCTTGGATGGAGGTTTTGGCCGGCGAGAAGGCCTTTGAGCAGACCGCTAGCTGGCTGCCCGACGCCACAGTGGAGGCCTTCGGCACCTATCTGGTCGGCATCAAAGGCCCACTGACGACGCCCGTGGGCGGTGGGATCCGCAGCCTCAACGTGGCTTTGCGCCAAATCCTCGACCTCTACGTGTGTCTGCGCCCGGTGCGCTACTTCAGCGGCGTGCCCTCGCCGGTGCGGCAACCCGAACTGGTGGATATGGTCATCTTCCGCGAAAACACCGAGGACATCTACGCCGGGATCGAATTTGAGCAGGGCACGGACGACAACGCGCACTTTAAGTCGCTGCTTGCAGAGCACTTCGCCGACCGCTACGGCAAAATTCGCTTTCCAGATACGGCTGGCTTGGGCGTCAAGCCGATCTCGCAAGAGGGCACTGAGCGGTTGGTTCGCGCCGCCATTGACTACGCCGCTGCCCAAGGCCGCGATAGCGTCACGTTAGTCCACAAAGGCAACATCATGAAGTTCACCGAAGGGGCCTTCCGCGACTGGGGCTACGAGGTGGCGCAAAAGGCGTATGGCGGCGCAGAAATCGACGGCGGCCCTTGGACTCGCATCGTCGTCGACGGCACCGAGATCACCGTCAAGGACGCGATCGCCGACGCCTTTTTGCAGCAGATTCTCACGCGCCCGGCCGAGTACTCGGTCATCGCCACGATGAACCTCAACGGCGATTACATCAGCGACGCGCTGGCCGCTTGCGTCGGCGGCATTGGCATCGCCCCAGGCGGCAACATCAACTACGCCACGGGCCACGCCATCTTTGAGGCCACCCACGGGACGGCACCCAAATACGCCGGCCAAGACAAGGTCAACCCCGGTTCGGTGATCCTGTCGGGCGACATGATGCTGCGCCACTTGGGCTGGAACGAGGCGGCCGGCCTGATCGTCAAGGGGCTAGAGCAGACGATTGCGAGCCGGGTCGTCACCTATGACTTTGCGCGGCTGATGCACGAGCCGACCGAGGTCAAGTGCTCGGAGTTCGGCACCGCAATTATCGAGAACATGTAGTGGCCGAGGAGCTAACGCACCTCGACGAGCAGGGCCGTCTCAAGATGGTCGATATAGGCGGCAAGCAGCCGACGGCGCGGCTAGCGCGGGTGCGCGGCGAGATCCGCATGGCCCGTGCGACAACGCAGCTAATTGCTGAGAACAAAGTTGCCAAGGGCAACGTCTTAGAAGCGGCGCGGCTGGCCGGGATCATGGCCGCCAAGCGCACCGGGGAGTTAATCCCCTTGTGCCACCCGCTCAATCTCACGGCGGTCAGCGTAGAGTTGCACATCGGCGAGGATCGGGTCGAGGTTGAGGTTGAGGCCAAAATTGACGACCGCACGGGCGTGGAGATGGAGGCCTTAGTGGCGGCGAGTACGGCACTTTTGACGATCTACGACATGTGCAAGGGCGTCGATCGCGGGATGGTGATTTCCGAGCTGCGACTCGTGGAGAAGCGGGGCGGGCGAAGCGGGACGTGGGTGCGGGAAGAGGGATAAGACGGGCGAAATTCCACGGACTGGCCTGCCCTAGGTTTTGGCTCAGGCGCGGGCCTGCGCCAGCTTGAGCAGCACGGCCTTCTGGCTGTGCAAGCGGTTTTCGGCTTGGGTGAAGATCAGCGAACGCTCGTCGTGCAAGAGCGCACCTTCGATCTCATAGCCGTGATGGGCGGGAAGGCAGTGCAGGATTTTCAGGTTTAGCTCGGCGAGCAACTCGCGGTTGAGTTGATAGGGCTGAAAGGTCTGGACCCGACGCTCCTTTTCGCCGGCGAACTTGGGATCAGTGAAAAACTCCATATCAATCCAAGTGTCGGTGTACACGGCGTCAGACTTTGCCAGTGCCGGATGCAGTTCCTCCGCATGCTCGTAGAGTCCCAAACGCTTGGCTTCGGCGTAGAGTTCGTCATCGCGTGCGGCGGCGTTGACTTCGGGGCAGACGCAAGTAACGTGCATACCCACTTTGATCCCAGCGGCAATGAGCGAGTTGGCAACGTTGTTGAGCACCCCGACGTATGTCAGCCGCACCCCTTCGAGCCGTCCAAAAGCCTCCTGTAGGGTCATCAAGTCGGCCAACGCCTGCAAGGGGTGGTAGCGATTGCAGCAACCGTTTATCAGCGGTACCTGGGCGGCGGCCGCCGCACGGCGCACATCGGCGTGTTCGAGCAGGCGGGCGACGACGAAATCGGAGTAGCCGGAGAGTACGCGAAATTCGTCGCTTAAGTTGGCTAGGCCGAAGTTGGTATCCTGCCAGTTCAAATAGAGGGCGTGCCCGCCTAACTGGACGGTGCCGATCTCGCCAGCACAGCGGGTGCGGGTCGAAGTCTTCTGGAAAAGCAGAACTACCGTGCGCCCAGCGAGCGCGTCGGCGTAGTGCTGGGGGGTGGCCTTGACGGCGAGACCGAGCTCGACAGCTTGCTGCACATCGGCTGAGGACCAGTCCTTTAAGGTAATCAAATGCAATGGAATGTATTCCTTACGCTTTTTGGTGGCAAAATAAAATATTGTAATAAAAATTTATAATAAAAAATAATTATTACTAATTCAAATGGCGGCTGATCTCGGTCAATATATCCTCAACAATATGTTGGGGCACACCCGTTACCTCCAACCCGGCGGCACGAGCGTGGCCACCGCCGCCAAAGGTACCTGCGACTTGGCTGACATCGACCTTGTCGCGAGAGCGCAGGCTGACGCGGTAGCATCCGGGTGCGCGTTCCTTGAGTAGCACGGCCACTTCGACGCCTTGGATCATCATACCGTAGTTGACTACTTCATCCGGCTCGCCGGCACTCATGGCCGCGCAGTCGAGATGGAGCACGGCCACTCGGCCTCCGAGGCGCAGCACCAAACTCTCAATGGCTTGGCCGCGCTGTTTGACCGAGCCGAGGCTCTTGTTGCCGAAGACGCCCTCGGCGATGACATCAAGCCGCGCCCCGCGTCGCACTAGGTCGGCTGCCACTGCAAAAGTGGTGGCCGTTGTCAGCGAAAAGCGAAAGCCGCCCGTATCGAAGAGAATCCCCGCATAGAGTTGGGCGGCGACGACGGCATCAACCTCATAGCCGAGGCCACTGGCGAGATGGTAGAGAAGTTCGCAAGTAGAGCTGACTTCCGCCACGATATTCACGGCGCCGAAGCACTCGTTGCCTTGGTGGTGATCGATATTGAGGAGACGGATGTCGGAGCTGAGACACGGGCCCACCGGGCCGATGCGGCTGAGGGAGGGGCAGTCGGCGACAATAGCGCAGCGATAGCGGGCCAAGTCGAGGTTGGCGAAGTGGCGCACGCCGTCCCAGCCGGCGAGAAAGGAGCATTGGCCGGCCGGTGGCTCGGGCAGGCCGATGTCAGCGCACTTGCCGAGGCCCCTTAGCAAGTGGGCCCAAGCCATGCAGGCACCGAGACCGTCGGCGTCGCTGTTGACGTGGGTCGTCAGCAGGAAGTCATCCGCCTCCTCAATGAATGCGCGCGTTGCTGTTAGCTGCAGGTCCAAAGCTATTTCTCCGTTGGTGGAGCGCGGAGGACCCAGTGAACGCGGTCCGATTCCTCGGTCCCTTCGTCGAGTGTGAAATCTTCGAAGAGCGCGAGCAACTCCCAAGCACTTGCCGCGACGCGGGCCGCGACAGCGGCGAGCGGATAGATGCGCTGGACATGGGTTTCCTCGAACGCGACATCGCTCCCGGCGCGGCGGATGCGGAAGTGATTGCGCTGTAGCCGCCGGTCTGGGTCGTAGCTGCTGTGCCGCTCGTAGGAAAAGCCCGGTCCGCGCTCGCTGTGGCGCATGTCGCGGAAATAGCGCAGCGAATTGCGCTCGGTGCAGATGTCAAAGACAAAAAGCCCACCGGGCCGCACAATGCCCTGTGCGCCGCGCAGAGCCGCATCGATATCGGCTGGCGTGAGCAGATAGTTGATGCTGTCGTATAGGCAGGTGGCCGCGTCAAAAGGCCCTAGGCCCCCTAGCTGGCGCAGGTCTTGCTGGACGAATTCGACGCAGGTGGCGGCGGCCTTTTCGCGTGCAACCTCCAGCATGGCCGCAGAGCGGTCCACGCCCGGTACTTCGTAGCCAAGGCGGTGGAGCGCAAAAGACACATTGCCGGTCCCGCAGGCCAAGTCCACGACGCGGATGGCGGTGGGAGCAAAGCGGGCGAAAAGCACATGGATGTAAGCGGCCCATGCGCCGTAATCGACGTGGGCCATTACATGGTCGTAAATGGGGGCTAGCCCTTGATAGGGCGATTGCGCGACGTTGCCCACAGCTTGCAT
The DNA here is from genome assembly GCA_007571365.1 of Candidatus Latescibacterota bacterium. Taxonomy (GTDB): domain Bacteria; phylum Latescibacterota; class UBA2968; order UBA8231; family UBA8231. Next base: position 9,481 of record RKRN01000219.1, on the reverse strand, counting down.
CCTAAAAGCTCAAGTTTTCGTACGGGTCGCGATACTCCTCGCGGAGGATCCGATAAAAGCGGCGGCGGGCGCGGCGGGCGGGCGGGCGCTCCGGGAGGCCGAGCACCTCTATGTCGAGCAGGCGAGAGGGGGTCGCAATGTGTATCTGCTCACCTACGACCACGGTGTGCGAAGCCTTGGCCGGCCGGCCGCCGATCTGGACTTGCCCGGCGTCGCAGGCCCGCTTGGCTTCACTGCGCTGCTTGATCAGCCCCGTGTTCTTCAGAAAGATATCCAGTCGCATTCTGTACTGGTCGGCGCAAGTTTTCCTCGTCGAGCCGAACCTCGATGTGGATTTGCTGCCGGTACTCGTCGATTAGTTGGCGCACGGCTCGGGCGGTGCGGCTTTCGCGGATCAGGCCCTCAAGCACGGCTTGGTCGTCGTCGATTTTGATGATGTGACCACCATCGTCAAAAAATAAGGGTTCGCTAATGTCGCCCAGCTTGAGGTTGCGGAGGTAAGGCTGGAGGAATTCGGGGATCTGGTCTTTGGGGAAGGTGCCCCAGAGGCCGCCCTGCATGGCCGTCTGTGGGTTGCCCGAATACTGGCGGGCGAGTTGGGAAAACTCCTCGCCATTTTGGGCGCGGTGGCGCAAGTGCTCTAGCGTTTCCCGCGCCCGCTCTTGGTCGGTTTCCGAGGTTGGGGCTAAGACGAGGATGTGGCTGGCGCAGATGGAGTCTTCGCGCTTTTCGCGCACCTGTATCAAGTGATAGCCATAGGGACTCAAGACCGGCTCGCTGGTCTGACCCGGTTTGAGCGCGAAGGCCGCTTCCTCAAACTCGGGCACCAAGGTGCCAGGCGAGAAACAGCCCAAGTCGCCGCCGAGCGAGGCACTGCCGGGGTCTTCAGAGTGGGTGCGGGCTATGGTAGCGAAATCGCCGCCAGCGGTCAGCAGGGCTTGGACCTCTTCAATCTGCGCCCGTTTTTCTTGTAGCACTTCATCGCTAGGCTGGACCGCGATCAGAATGTGGCTGAGCGAGATTTGCCAAGGCAAGGTGTCTTGGTGGGCGACGCGAAACTCTTCTACGTCGCGGTGGCTAACGTGTACCCGGTACGAGACAAAGGCGCGCATCTGGCGCGACAGCAGGCGATGGCGAATTTCCTTGCGGTAGCGGGCCTTGAGCTGGCGCTCGCTCAAGCCCACGCGCTCTAGCATCTGCGCGAATTCTCCGTCGTCCATGCTGCTTTTGGCCATCTGGAACTGCTGGCCGAGCATTTCCTCGACTTCGGAGGGGTCGATCTGAATGCTGTCCTGTTGGGCCTTGAGAACGAGTACTTGCTCGTTGATCATGGCGTCGAGGATCTCGCGGCGGAGTGCCTTGATTTGCTCGGATTCGACAAAGACTGACAACCCGCGCTGCTCGGCCTCAAAGCGCAGTCGGTAGTTGAGTTCGGACCAAAGGATCGTGTGATTGTCAACGGTGGCGACGATACGGTCAATGAGTTCGGGCAAGGCCCCTGCTGGCGGCGCGATACACAGCGCGAGGCAGAGCATTAACAATAGGCGATTTGGCGAATGCGGTAGCATAATCAGGGATTGGTAGGGGCCTCGATAGCCCAGTCTGTGGATTTTTTAAGTTTGGCGACGAGTTGGTCGAGCTGAGATTGATGGTGCTTATGCACGAGTGCCTCGACAATCTGGGAGCGCACTTGCGCGAACTCGCGGACCGTGCCGACCTCGCCGTGCTCTAGGACTTGGATGAGATGGTAGCCGTACTCGGTCGGCACGGGCTCGGAAACGACCTCAATCGGTAGGCCTTGGCACGCGGCCCACAGGATGGGATTTTCTGCTTCGGAGAAATAGCCCAACTCGCCTCCTTCGTTGCGAGTGGTGGCATCGAGCGAGTACTTGCGAGCCAGCTCGGCAAAACTCTCGCCGTGCTGCAGCAGGGTCTGACGCCTCGCGCTGGCCTCGCGCTGGCTAGGCAGGAGAATGTGCCGCGCCCTAATCTCGGGGTGCTGCCGGCGAAAATCAGCTTGATTCGCGTCGTAGTAGCGGCGGATCGCGACCTCGCTGAAGTCGAGCTCTTGGTCTTGGAACTCGGAGTCGAGCAAGGCTGCCACCAGCAGGTCGCGCTCCATCTGCGCTAGGAGCGATTTGAGCCACGCTTGTTGGTGAAGCCCGCGGGCGAGTGCTTCCTGATAGAGCAATTCTTGGCGCACCCAAGCCTCGATGAGTTGCGCTCGTTCCTCTTTGGCGGTCTCGGCGTCGAGGTCGGGCGCGAGTCGGCTGGTAATATCGCTCTCCGCGAGTTGGGTATCTCCGACGCGGGCGACGATATCGCGGGTGCTCGACGATTCGCACCCCGGCAGCGCACCGAGTGCGAGCGCGATGGCAAGCAGTACGTTCAGAGGATTTCCTCCAAGGTGTTGCGCACCTTTTCCAAGCGCTCTATTTCGTCGCGGCCCGGCACCCGAACCTCGATCTTGAGCTGCTCGCCCAAGTCGAAGTCCAGCTGGGCGGAACACTGTTCCACCATCTTCTGAATGTCGACGGGTGAGACTGGCCTGTCTGGCGGAAAGGCGAGGCGCAAGCGGCTCTGCTCCAACTGAACGCTTGCGAGGCCAAGCTGGCGGGCCATAATCTTGATTTCCATGATGTGCATTAGCGAGAGCGCTGGCTGGGGCAGGCGTCCAAAGCGATCTTGCAGCTCTTCGCGGATGTCCAAAAGATCGACGATACGGCCCGCGTCCGCTAAGCGTTGGTAGAACTCCATTTTTTGGTCTGGGTCGCCTAGGTACTCATCTGGAATATACGCCGAGACCGCAATTTTTATTTCTGGTTCGGGGGTGTCGGGTGCGTACTCGCCCTTGATTTCGCGCATGGCCTCGTCCAACAAGCGGCAGTAGAGGTCGAAGCCGACGGCCGCGATAAATCCGTGTTGCTGCGCCCCTACTAGGTTGCCGGCACCGCGGATCTCTAAATCGCGCATGGCGATGTTGAATCCAGACCCCAAATCGGCGAATTCCTCAATGGCGCGTAGGCGCAGGCGACTCTTCTTGGTCAGCTTTTTGCCCTTGGGCACTAGCAGATAGGCGTAGGCGCGCTCGTTGGAGCGGCCGACCCGGCCCCTGATCTGGTAGAGTTGACTCAGGCCCAGCGCGTCGGCGCGGTTGACGATGATGGTGTTGACCGAAGGAATGTCGATACCCGATTCAATGATCATAGTGCAGACTAAACAGTCGTACGTTCGTTCCAAGAAGTCGACCATGACTTTCTCTAGCTGCTTGGGTGGCATCTGCCCGTGGGCGACGCCAAAGCGCACCTGTGGCAGGAGCTCTTGCAGGTATTCCTTGAGCCGCTGAATCGACTGCACTCGGTTGTGGACGAAGTAGATTTGACCGCCGCGCTCGACCTCGCGGTGGATGGCCTCGGCAATGCGGCCCTCGGCAAAAGCTAGAATCTCGGTGTGGATGGGCAGGCGATCCTGCGGCGGGGTGTTGATCACCGACATATCTCGAGCGCCCATCATCGACATGTGCAGCGTGCGCGGAATCGGGGTCGCCGTCAGAGTCAGTACATCGACGAGCCGCTTGAGCTGCTTGAGTCGCTCCTTGTGGCGGACCCCAAAGCGCTGCTCCTCATCGACGATCAAAAGCCCTAAGTCGCGAAAGCGGATGTCCTTGGAGAGGATGCGATGGGTGCCGATGAGTACATCGACTTGGCCATTTCTGACGGATCGGAGGATCTGCTGCTGAGCTTTGGGGGAGCGGAAGCGGCTGAGCACCTCGACGCGCGCCGGGGTGTGCCCCATGCGTTCGGAGAAGGTCTGGTAGTGCTGCTCGGCGAGAATGGTGGTGGGCACCAACACGGCGACCTGCTTGTGGTCGCAGATGGCCTTGAAGGCCGCGCGCACGGCGACTTCGGTCTTGCCATAGCCGACGTCGCCGCAGACTAAGCGATCCATCGGATGCGGCGCTTCCATGTCCTTTTTGACTTCTTCCATAGTGCACAACTGGTCGGGCGTCTCTTGGAAGGGAAAAGCCGCCTCTAGCTCGCGGTGCAGAGGTCCATCGGCTGAAAACACGAAGCCGGGCCTCGCCTTGCGCTCGGCATAGAGGTGCATCAGCTCGCTGGCCATTTTGAAGATCTCTTCGCGCGTGCGCTCCTTGAGCTTTTCCCAAGCGGCACTACCCAACTTGCTGAGCAGGGGCACCTCGCCTTCGGCACTGGAATACTTGCGCAGGCGGTCGAGTTGTTCGACGGGTACGAAGACGCGGTCCTGGTCCTGATAGGCCACGACGAGGCAATCGTGCTCGCGTCCGCCGATCCGCAGGCGGCGGATGCCCGAGTAGCGGCCAATGCCGTGGTCAATGTGGACGACGAAATCGCCGCGCTGCAAGGCTCCGTGGTTGGCGATGGATTTGGCTGTGCGGAATCGGCGGTAGCGGAATCGGCGTTTCTGGCGGCTGAAGATCTCGTGGTCGTTGAGCAGGGCTAGCTGGGCCTGCGGAAAGGTGAAGCCTTGGTGCAGCGAGCCAAGGCCGAAGTGGATCTCGGGACAATCGGCGAAAATTTCCTGTAAGCGGACGGCCTGTCCCTTGGTCTCGCAGCGGATGTGGATGGCGTAGGACTCGGCTGCGAGCCGGTCAATTTCCTGCTGGAGGAGGGCGCGTTCGCCGGCAAAGACGCGCGGCTCGGTGGCCTCGAAGCGGATGGCGTTGTCGAGTTGGCCCAAGGGGGCTGGTTCGAGCCGGGTGCGGCCATCGAGCTGTGCAATGAGCCAATCCTCGTCGCGCAGGAGTGCCGACGGAGGCAGTAGCGATTCTTTGTGCCGCGACCGCTCGTACTCTTGGCGCGGCTTCGCCAGGGCCTTGCCGAGGGCCGCTGCGATTTCCTCGCGCTCTTCCAAAAAGAGTATTGGCTCCTCGAAGTACTCAAAAAGCCCGGCGTCGCGGCCGTAGAGTAGGGGCATATAGCACTCAATGCCGTCGAGCGATTCGCCTAGTTCTAGCTGGTCTTGCAGCGGAGCGAGGGCTTCGGCCGCGCCAGCGGCCGCAATCCGCTGGAGATAATCTTCGTAAAAGGGGGAATCAAACAGTACCTCGTGCGCCGGTAGCACCCAAGCCTCTTCGCAGGTGCTTAGCGAACGCTGAGTGCTGACGTCAAAGTGGCGGATGGATTCGATCTCATCGCCGAAGAACTCGCAGCGGTAGGGATGCTCAACGCCGAAAGGGTATATGTCGAGGATGCCGCCGCGCAGGCTGAACTGTCCGATGCCGTCAATAGCGGCCACGCGGTCAAAGCCACAGGCGACCCAGTGCGCGCAGAGCGCGTCGAGGTCGCGTTCCTCGCCTACTTTGAGGATCTCCGTGCCGAGTTCGAGGGCATGAGGCGGGATTAGCGGATCGAGCAGGGCCGCGGCCGGGGCGACGACGATGGCCGGTTCGCGGCGCATGAGCCGAGCCGCGGCCGCCACGCGCAAGCTGGTGATTTCGAGGTCCGGGGACTGCCGGTCGTAGATTCCAACGTCCCAAGCGGGGAAGTAATGGACCATCTGCTCACCGGCGATGATTTGGAGGTCGTCGCGCCACTGCTCGGCGCGATCTTCGTCGGCCGCGACGATGAGCACGGGGCGTTCGAGGGCCGTGCGGATGTGGCTGGCGAGAAACGCGGCCAGGGCCGTAGGTAGCCCGTGGAACAGGATGTGTTGCTGCCCATGAGCAAGCCGGGCGACGACCTCTTTGAAACGGTCCGTGTGGGACGTCAGGCGAACGAGGTGGTCGAGTGAATGGGCTGAATCCATTCCGTTGTTCTCAACGTGCTAGTAGAGAAATTTGTGCGGCGAAAACAGCCAGAGGGAGCATGTTCACGGCGGGGTATCCGAAAAAAAGGGTCTGCGACGGCATGTCGTAAACCCTTTATTACCTGATAACTTATCATGGTGGAGCTGAGGGGAATCGAACCCCTGACCTCCTGAATGCCATTCAGGCGCTCTCCCAACTGAGCTACAGCCCCACGAAAACAAAAAGATAAGCAATCCCCCGCTACATCGTCAAGGAGCCGAGTCAGCCGCCGTTGATCACCACGCCCATGTTGAGGTCTGTGGCTGTATAGGCGTCGCGGTCAGAGAAACTGGGTCCTAGTGAGAAGAAGGTCACGCGTACTTGCACTTGCATCTCGGCGGCGAAGCTGTCGCCGGTGCGCAGCGTAAGCGTCCCTAGAATATCGTCGCCCTGTTTGGTTTCGGTGATGCTCGCGCCGCCGGTGCGCCACTGCCCTTCTTCCGTTCGCTCAATACTTAAGGGCGGGGTGAGAAAAGGTGCGGTCGCGGCGAAAGAAGAGCCGGCAAAAGCCAAGGCGTTGGCTGGTTCGATTGCTAGGCGCAACTCAAACTGTTTGACGTTTACCATGCCTTGGGCCGCAAAGGTGAGTACGACCTCTTGCTCGGGGCCGGTAGCCGTGAATTGGCCCTCCTCAATGCGAATGCTTTGCGCGTAGCGGCCATCGAGCTGGGCAGAGAGTACCGGCGGCTCGGCGTTGGGGCTTTTGGTCGAGTCCGTGCCACAGGAAGCGAACAACGCGGCAAGGAGGAGTAAGGCACAATGGCGCTCTTTCATGGTATCCCTCAAATCAAAAGTCTTCGTTTGACAGCCCGTTCAAATAGGTTGCTTGGGGCTAAGTAGGCAAGCAGTTTATCGCCAGCGGCTCGAGCCGGGCCGCTAAGGCAGCGGTGCTTTCAGCCTGAGCCACGCTTTGCCGCGCTGCATCTCAACCCCAAGCCCGGATGTGCCAAAGTCCGCGAGGTGGGCGTCGACATAGGCGTCGGTGGCGGCCAAGGCGACCGAAAGCGCGAAGAAAAACAGGCGACTGTTGCGGCGGGCGGTGTGGTCTTGGTGGGCGGCGGGCGTGGACGCGGAGCGGATGCGGCGATATTCGACCACAACCGCAGCGAGGGCCGTCGCGCTTGCCGCGCCGAAGAACAGCCCCTTGACCGGGCGGCCATTGTAGAATTGGCCCCAGCCGGGCAACACGGCCGAGCGCAAGAGCGCCCCATGCGCCGAAGGCAAGGGGGCGGTCTCAGCACTGAGAGACGGCGCGGTGCGAGTCGAATCGGTCTCTACTTTTGTAGCGCCGGCGGGTCGCCCGGCAAACAGGACGAGGAGCAGGCTAGCCCAGCCGCATATCGGCCGCAATCGGATAGCCTCGCACAAAGGCCGTTCCCTCCATGACAGCTTTGCCCGCCGGTTGTACTTGGATCAGTTGTAGAGCACCCTCGCCACAGGCCACAGTTAAACCTCGACGACCATCGGCGCAGAGTACGGTACCCGGTACGCCGTTGCCCGCCGCGCGCTGAGTCCGGTGTATTTTGAGCGTTTTGCCCTGCCAGTGGGTATAGGCACCCGGTACGGGGTTCATGCTGCGGACGAGGTTATGCACCCGCTCAGTCGGCTGGTGCCAGTCAATCTGGCCGTCCTCTTTGACTAGCTTGGGGGCGCGGCTGACGCCGTTCGTACCTTGGGGCCGTCCGCTGAGGCGGCCGTCTTCCAGCCCATCGACAGTCGCCACGACCATCTTGGCACCTTCCACGCACAAGCGGGCTTCCAACTCTCCGGCCGTCTCGTCGCAGCCGATGGCAAAGCGGCGCTGGAGCAAGATGTGCCCGGCGTCGATGCGCGAGTTGAGTTGGAAAGTGGTGATGCCAGTCTCCTTCTCGCCATTGGCCACCGCCCAGATAATGGGAGCCGCGCCGCGATAGGCTGGCAAAAGCGAAGGATGCAGGTTGATTGAGCCGAAGCGGGGAATGGCGAGTAGGTGCCGGGGGAGCATTGAAAAGGCCACGACGACAAAGAGGTCGGGCGTGTGCGCCGCTAGTGCCGCGGCTAGCGCGGGGTCGTCAATCGTGGCCGGTTGCACTATTTCTAATCCGAGCTTTAGGGCCTGTTCTTTGACGGGCGGACTGGCAAGCTGGCGGCCCCGCCCCTGCGGTCGGTCGGGGTTGGTGACGACGGCGACGACCTGATGACGGCTCTGGGCGAGGGCTTTTAAGGAGGGAACCGCAAAGCGCGGGGTTCCCATAAAGACGAGCCTCACTACTTCCTCTTGCCGTCGGCGTCTTCTTTGTTTTTTACGCGCGAAACCGCCGCCCGCGAAACCTCAATCTTGACGTTGTCGGCGATTTTGACCACGAGAATGTCGTCTTTAATGTTGAGAATGGTGCCGTGGATCCCGCCACTGGTGACGATCTCATCGTTTTTTTCGAGTTCGTCGATCATCCGTTGTTGGTTCCTCTGCTTCTTCATCTGCGGCCGCAAGATCAAGAGGTAGAGCACCAGAAACATCAGTGCGAAGGGCAGGAGCGAGGCGATGGGGTTGGCCTGTTGGCCGCCGTCGGAGGGTGTGCCGCCGAGGGCGTAGGCTGTGGAAATGAGATCGAACACGGGCAAATTCCTTTCGGTAGATTAAAGTCATAGAAAATTTAATAAAAATCCCCGCGCTGAGTAATACCGGCATAAAATGCTCCGCACCGCGAAGGCGGTTAGCTTCGCCTTGGTCAGATTTTTGACATTAAAGCACTTTTGCTATTAAGATGATGACAAGGTTGAGACAGGAGAATTGGCCATGAGCCAAAAAAGGCGCAAGGCGCAGTACCAAGGGCTAAACAAGCATCAGCGAGCAGCTTTTCGCCAAGGCGAGCTGCGCGTGGGGCGCGAAGAGATTCAAGAGCTGTTGCAGATGTCGCGTAGTGACGATCCGGAAGATCGCTTACAGGCGGCGTCCTTTTTGTGCCCCTGCCACGTGCGTCGCAGCATAAACGAGGTTTGGCAGGCACTCTATCGGATGCTCGAAGATCGAGACGCGCGAGTGCGCCGCGCTGCTTGGCACACGCTTGAAGATGGCGGCAAACCCGACGACCCCGCACTCGACGCGATCATAGAGCGGACCTTGGAGCGCGAGACGGACCGGCAAGTACTCCATTTTGCGCGGCTGTTTTCCCAAGGGCGCGAAAAGCGCAAACAGATCGAATTTGAGCTAGCGGCGATTCCCGAATACGCCGAGCGCGGCAAGTGCGATTTCTGCGGCGAGCAGTCTGTGCCAGTCAAGAAGGATTTCGCGACCGAACTTGACGTGGGCGGTGCGCGCCGGTTCGCCCTAGTCTGTGCGCCTTGCGATCGAGCAGCCTGAGCCGAGCTTGCTAGCGGTTTTGGTAGCGGGCGAGAAATTCCGTCTGATAGGCCGCAAAGTGTCCACCGAGGATCGCCTCGCGCATCTCGCGCATGAGCTGCTGAAAGAAAAAGATGTTGTGGAAAGTGGTCAGGCGCGGGCCGAGCACTTCGTTGGTTTGGAAGAGGTGGCGCAGGTAAGCCCGGCTGTAATGGCGACAAGTGGCACAAGCGCAAGTCGCGTCGAGAGGTTGCGGGTCTGCGGCGTGGCCGGCGTTTTTGAGGCGCAGGCGTCCTTGTCGGGTAAAGGCCGTGCCGTTGCGCGCATTGCGGGTG
>RKRN01000298.1 GCA_007571365.1 Candidatus Latescibacterota bacterium | reverse complement strand
CAGACAGCCGTACTCGGTTTCTAGCCCGTAGATGCGACCTTCCATGCTAGACCTCGACGTAGGAAGCGAGTGGCTCGGCTAGTTGTTCGGCGGAGAGCAGGCGGAACTTCGACTTGGCGGTGCGCTGGCGGTCGAGAACGGCGGCCTCAACCGCCAGCCCTTGCAAACCGCCTTTGAGAAAATCGCGCACAGCCTCTGCGCTGGGCACTTCTCCATCGCGGGCGTCGAGAGCCAACCGACCCAGTCCCCATACCTCCAACGCCGCCCCCAACGCTTGGTTGAGGGGAAGCTCTAGGCCGATCTTTTGCAGTTGGGCCATCATCGCCTGTGCGCTCTCTGCGTTGCCGCTGATGGCCGCCGCTTTACCACTCTGGGCAAAAGACCCATCGGCATCAATGGTGAAAAAGGCGTCGCCGCCGCCGTCCGGGTCGAGCTCGGCCATCAGTACGCGGGCAATAAACGGCGAGCGAAATAGCTCGTCGAAGGACGCCTTCATCAGCGGGCCGATACCAAAGCTGACCAAGCGCTGCAAGGTCACATCGTTGGCCGACAGGTTGAACCCGTCGAGATGGGCAATGTCGATAACGGCTTTGCGCAGCTTTTCGATGTCGGCCGGGTGACCCACGGCTGCGAAGGCGATCTCGTCGTACACCTCAAAGAGTTTGCGCGGGCCTGGGGTAGCCGTCAGCAGCAGCACCCCATCGGCATACATCGTGCCCACCACCGGACTGCCGCCCGCGAGCTGATCTTCCACGTACTCGCGGCGGTTGTTGATGGCCTCGACCCAGCGATAAGGTTCTTCTAACATGCCCCTCAAGCCCTTTGGTAGAGCGCGGCCAAGTCCTCATCGGGCACAGTGTGCAAGCCCGCGGCCGTCACCTGCACGACTTGGGGGAAAATGTGTGCAGCCTCGCGGAAGCCACCAGTAGCCGTGTCGTATTCAGCGGCGGTCTCCAGCATTTTGAGCACCAGCTCGATAGCCTGTTCTCCAGCCATTTCCCGCAGCGGCTGCGGCCCCCAGCGGTTTTGGTAGTACAGCGCACCGCGCACAAGGTGTGCGCCCGACCCAGTGGCGCAGAAATCCACGCACTCAAATTCGGCCCCCAAGAGGTCGTAAAAGAAAATTTTGCCCTCCGCGGTCGCGTGGTCAAAGGCCGCGAAAATCGGCACCACGGCGCCAATCCCCTGCATGGCCAGCGGCAAATTCTGGCGCAACAGCCGCGACAAAGTCCGCACCTTGCCGTCCAAGCTCAGTCTTTGGAGTTGGCTGCGGCGATAGTACTGCACCGACATTTCCAGCATCCGCGCAATGTCCCAGGCCACGGCCGGCGAGCCGGCAATGGCCATAACTGCTTCGTCGTCGATGACCAACACTTTGTCGGCGCGGTCGTACACCACCGAGTTGCCCATGGTAGCGCGGCGGTCGCCAGCCACTACCACCCCAGCGGCGCAGCGCACCGCTATAATCGTGGTGCCCTCAACCGGCTGCAAGGACGCTGTTGGAGCAGCTTCTGGGGCGGTGGGCAGAAGCTCCCGCTCCTTGAGCAAATCGAGGAAGTCGCAGCTTTCCATCGTTTCAATCCGCTCCCAAGGCAAGGGGAGACCTCTTACTGCCCCGTGCGCTGGCGGTAGCGACGCGCCTGATTGGGATCGACGCGGCGCATCCGCTTGAGAATGTCGTCCGTGCTAGGGCGCTCGACCCGCGGCCGGCGCGGACCGGTATCTGGCTCTTCGCCGTTTTCGAGCGGCTTGGTCGGCCGCGGAGCGCGCTCCCGGTAGTACGTAAAATCGCTCATGGTGACACCTCCGGTTTCGGGTTTTTACCCAATCTGGCGAGCAAATCCTCGACGCTCGCCGCCGCATCTAAGGCTCGATTATAATAAGCCGCTGTCTCCCGGCTGACACAAGCCTTGAGGTCAATGACCTCGCAACGGCCGTCGAGTTCCAGTTCAATGCTGTCCCAGTTGAGCGAGCGCACTGCGGCGGCAAATTTCTGCAACATCTTGCCGCGGAAGTAAGCCCGCGTGTCTTTAGGCGGATCGACCAACGCCCGGGCCACCGCCTCCTCGGCGACGATGCGCTCCACTTGGCCGGCGGCTTCGAGCGCCGGGTATAGCCCCTCAGCCGGGTCGATGTTGTGGTACTCGAGGTCTTGGCTTTGCAGCCACGCGCGGTCCTGCGGTCGTTCCCAATCGAGGCTTTCGGACGCGGCAAAGGCATCCAACAGCCACTTTTTAGTCACCCAATCGAGGCGTCCAATCAGCTCTTGCGGATCGCGCTCGAGGGAGTCCAACACGTCGCGCCAAGCCGCAAGAACCCAATCGGTCTCCACGTCGCGGCCCTGAAAAATGCGCGTCGCCGCGGCCATAATAGCCGTCTGTATCTCCAGTGCCGAACTGATCGTGCCCCCGGCCAAGGCCACTGGCCACTGCCGAGACTCGTCGCGGGAAATGGCCTTGAGCGCACCAATGGGATCGGCCAAGGTAAACGAGGGCAATGCATCCGCCTCTAGCAGATCCAGCACCAAGGAAGCGGTGCCGACCTTGAGCGCAGTGGCGTATTCGCACATGTTGGCGTCGCCGATAATCAGGTGCAGGCGGCGGTATTGCGCCGGGTCGGCGTGCGGCTCGTCGCGCGTGTTGACCAGCGGCCGGCGGTGCATGGTATCGACGCTGGCGATGACCTCGAAAAAGTCTGCACGCTGGGTTAGCTGATACGTGGCCGGCCGCGCTTGGGCGTCCTGTTCGACGCCGACTTTGCCGGCCCCGGCAAAAATTTGCCGCGTCACCACAAAGGGCAGCAGCCCGTCGATCACCTGCTGAAAGGGCAGGGCGCGGCTGAGCAAGAAATTCTCGTGGCAGCCGTAGCTATGCCCTTCAAAGTCCGTGTTGTTTTTGTATAGACGCACCACGCCCCGGCCGCGGTCTTGGGTGCGCTGGCGCGCACACTGGAAGAGAATCCGCTCCCCGGCGCGATCGACCGCTACCAAGTCGCGGAGATTGTAGCATTCTGGGGTGGAAAATTCTGGGTGGGTGTGGTCGTTGTACAGGCGGGCCCCGTTGTGGACGATCAGGTCGCTTTTGAGGTCCGCTAGCTGAATCGGGCGCTGGCGATCTTTCTGCAAGTGGACGGTCTCGTCCTTGTCGTTGAGCAGTTCGGCGACCTCAAAGCCGCGCATGTCGAGCCGCGGGTTTTCAAGCGCGTAATTCCAGAGGGCGACAAAATCTTGGCGCACGTAGCAGCGGATCAGCTCCATGGACTCTACCACCACGTCCATGGACTCGCCCGCATCAACTTGGATGCCGTACTCGGTTTCTAGCCCACAGAGCCGCTGCATGAGCTGAGTCAGATCACCTGACTGACGCGCTTTTCTGGTGCCTTTTCCGGCTGGGGCCTAACTGGCGTCACCCTTACTACGTTTTCCGGCTCGTAGTCGAGCAGCTTGAGCCAGTCCTCGACGCTGTCCGAGGGTGGAAAAACCTCGTTTTCGCGGTATTCAGCCCGCGTCGCCCGCCGCAGATCCTCGGCGCGGATCCCACCTTCGGGGTCTTCTTCGGCAATAGCGCGCTTGATCGCCATTTCCTTGGCCCGCGATACGACCGAGGCGATGATGGCCCCGGAAATCAGATCGCCGCGATAGAGCACTTCTTGGCGACCGCTGCGCAGCGACACTTCCAAGAAACGGGCCTCTTCGCCTTTGGAGAACAACTCGTTCAGGCCCTCCTGTATCAGGGCCTGGCGGGCGGCCGCCTCGCTGCCGTGCTGCTCCACTTCGGCGCGGTCCAGCGGCAGTTCGGGCTTGAGGTAAATCCGCAAAATGTCGGCGGCGGCCTCGTAGTTGGGGCGTGAGACCTTGATCTTGCGGTCAATGCGACCGGGCCGGAGCACGGCCGGATCGATCAGATCGTGGCGGTTGGAGGCCAAAATCAGCACCACATCGTGCAGCGACTCAATGCCGTCCATCTCCGTGCAAAACATCGGCACGACCGTATTGGAGATGTTGTGGCTGCGCATGGAGCGCCGCGTGCCCAAGATCGACTCGGCTTCGTCGATAAAGACAAAGGGCAAGTAGCCTTCCTGGCGCTTTTGCCGCGCTTGGGCAAAAACCTCGCGTACCATGCGCTCGGTCTCGCCAAGCCACATGTTGAGGATTTCCGGCCCCTTGATGTGCATGAAGTACTCTTCTAGCTCTAGGCCCTCGACCTCGCGCATGTGCTGTACCAAGTTGTACGCCGTAGCTTTGCCGATGAGGGTCTTGCCGCAGCCCGGAGGGCCGTAGAGCAGAAAGCCTTTGGGCGTCGAATACTGGAAGCGCTCGAAGAGCTGAGGGTGCAACGTGGGTAGTTCGATGGTGTCGCGAATGGCCTCAATCGCCTCTTGCTGACCGCCGATGCTCTCCCAAGGAGTCGGCGGGACGTCCTCGATGAAGTACTCCTTGCTCTCGGCCGACTGCAAAACCTCCAGCGCGACCTTATAGGCCGGGTCCATCCGCACCTCGTCGCCGATTTGCAAATTCGCGTCAGCCAATTCCGCGGCGCACTCCACGACCACCTCCTGAGTGCCGTGCGCTTGGGCGATGCGCAAGCGGCCCTCTGGCAGTAGATCGCCAATTTTGGCCACCGGCCCCGAGGGGCTGTGCCCCAAGTTGCCGACGACCGCGTACGCTTCATTTACCAGTACGCGGCAGCCAACCTTGAGCTGAGACACATCGACGCGCGGATCGATGTTGGCGTAGTATTCGGCACTACCGACGAACACGGTGGCAATCCCTTCGCTCGGCAGGCCGAGGAAAATGCCGACGCGGTTGGCCGGCGCGGTCACCTTCTCTAGGGCCGCTTCCATCTCTACGAGGGCCCGGCGCGCCTCCTGAAAAGAAATCTCTCGCTCCATAAGCTGGCGCCGGAGACGGTATAGCAGGGGCCGCGCTGGGTCGCGATCTGGAGCGAGCAAGAGGAGCTGGTCGACCAAGCGCAACGGCTCGGCGGCCTGCTCCTGTGGCTCTTGGGCCTCGTGATATTCGCGTGATTCCCTTTTCACTTTTTAATCTTTTCGATCTTTTCAATCCGCTTGCCTGTCCAAAGCAAGGGAAGATACTAGTGGATCACGTCGCCGAGCCGCCCGTAGCGCACTCGGCTAGGCAGACGCCAGATAAAAGTGGCCACCACCGCGGGCAGAGACGTCAAGCCCTGGTAGTACGGCCCGCGCGTGTCGGGTTCCCACGACCAATAGAGGATCATGGCCTTGCCCTTGATCAACCGCTTGGGCACGGCGCGCAAATAGCGGCTGTCCGAGCTGTTGTCGCGGTTGTCGCCCATCATAAAGAAGTGGTCTTCGGGCACAACATAAGGCCCAAAATTGTCGCGCGGGCTGGCCGCCGCCGGATAATACCTAGGGTCGGCGTATTTGGCCCACGGGGGGTCTGGCACTGGCTCGCCATCGACGTGGAGCACCTTGTTGATGATGTGAACTTCCTGCCCCCCAACCGCGACGCAGCGCTTAATCAAGTCGCGCCCCTCGTCGCGCGGCGAGCGGAAAATGACGATGTCGCCCGGCTGTGGTTCCCTAAGTGCCGGCAGCCGGAAGAGAGAAAGGCTCGTCAACGGCACATCGACCGGTACGCCGTAGACAAACTTGTTGGCCAGCAGATAGTCGCCCACCAAGAGCGTGTCTTCCATCGAGCTGGAAGGAATGTAAAAGGCCTGCACCACCCCGGTGCGAATGACCAAAAACAACCCCACGACGGTCAGTATCGAATACAAGTATTGGCCAAGTTCGGACTTTTGCTTGGCTTGCGTCATCCGCAGCATCTCCTCAGGTCTGAGTATAACAAACTACCCCCCTAGCCGCTATATGCGCCCACCGCTTGACGGAAAGGGGACCGGGGGGATAGGTCCACCGCGCTTTACGCCGCATTAATCTCATCCAACAAGCGCGTAAAGTCTGCCAAGTCCGCCACCTGTATCGCCGCGTCCAGCAAGGCTTCGAGCTTGGTCACATCGGTGACGCCCTCCAACCGCTGCGCCAACACCGCCGCCATATCCGCACCAAATCGAGACATCAACACTTTCTGGATACTTCGCTCAATGCCTTGCTCAATGCCTTGCTCAATGCCTTGCTCAATGCCTTGCTCAATGCCTTGCTCAACCCCGCGCCGGCGAAAAGACTCAAGAAGCGGAAAATGGTTCATAATCTCCTCCGAAATAAGAGAATAGATGGTAGAATCATCGCACACCAGCGAACTCAGCACGCCCATGTGCCCCAACACAGCCTCCTTGGCTGAACGGGATACCGACAACGCCTGGGTCGCGTCCACACATCGACCCAACCAAGCAGCCGCATCCATCCCTTCGGGACGCCCCATCAACGGCGTAAATGGCAGCACCCCCGGATTGCCCAACGCCAGATACTCCACCCCGTCCAATTCACTCAAACGGATCACCTTGTAGCGTATGACTACCTCATACCCCGCGTCCTCTTGAATATAGTGCCCCGGATCGCGACGGCCTGCTTCAGGGCGCAAGTATAGCACGTGCGAGAACAACGGCAAGCCGTATTCGGCGATGCAGCGACCTATGTAGCTAGCCATCCGACGCGGCATGGGCACATCCGTACTATCGGTCGTTTGCAATTCGCAGTGAACTAACACCTCCCGGCCCCCCACCTGCACCCGCAGCAAACTGTCCATGATCTGCGTCGTGGGCTGCTCTGGATTGAGTATCTCCATCACCGTCCCGCCTCGTTGTCCCAAAAGAAATGCTAAAAAGCCTTCGGGATAGGTGCTGATTAGAGATTTGGAAATACTATCAAACTCGGCCATCCGATCCTTTCGGCTAAGCGGACCTACCTTGGCGTCCCTATCCCTTGGGCACCTTCACCACCTGCCCGCTTTCCCAGCTTTCGATCAGCGCCTCAATCACGAGTTGGACCCGCAAGGCGTCCGCGCCTTTGGCATCCACCTGATCCGGCGGGACCTGGTTTAGCAAATCGTCGATCCACGCGTTGATGCGCGCCGGAAAGGTATCGGCAAAACCGCCCATGCCCCCGAGGTGATCGTAGCTTTCCACCTCGCGCGAAAAGCGCGGGTAAAACGTCAGCTTCTCGCAGGCTTCGTTGATAATGACTCGTCCCTCCGAACCGACCAGTTCCAAGGTCTCCAAGCCGTAGCTTCCGCCGGCGTCGTACGAGCCGGTCAGATGACCGATGACGCCATTCTCGTACAGCAGATTCGCCTGCACATTGGACCAGATCGTGCGCCCTTTTCCCTTCTTAAAAAAGGCGTGTGCCCGATCCACCCCGCCGGCAAAATAGCTCATCACGTCCAGCGAGTGCGGATGCAGGGCGCGGATGTGGAACCACGGGCTCGACTCGTTGGGGTTGTTGATCCACATCGTCATGTTAATGATCTGTAGCTCGCCGAGCCGCCCGTTGGTCAGCCACTCCTTGGCCTTAACGGCCGCCGGCGTGAAGCGGTGATTCAGATTGATTCCGTAAGGCAACTGCTTTTCGGCGGCCAAGGCCACCATCTGACGCGCCTTGGGAATCTCATTGGAAATCGGCTTTTCGCCCAGCACTGGAATGCCGGCCCGCAACAGCACCATCGTCGGCTCGTAGTGATCGCCGCCGTTTTCCACCCCGGCCGTGGTCACCGAGCAGGCGTCGAGCCGCAGGCCACTGGCGATCATCTCCTCGACCGAATAAAAGGCCCGCGCCCCATATTGCTCGGCCGCTTTGTCCGCTTGCTCTTTAATCATATCGCACACGGCGACGATCTTTGCGTTCTCGTTTGCCGTGTAGCAGCGGGCGTGATTGTTGCCAATTCCGCCCATGCCAACAATACCAATGTGAAGCATCGTCAACTCCTTTTTAATGGCAAAATTACGAGGTCCTAATTCCTATTGGCAGTTCCACGCCCAATTCGGCCGCCAAGGCCCCTATCTCAGCCCAAGCCTTCTCATCCACGTACAGCCCATCGCGCCGCCGCGCCTGCAACCGCTGGTGCGCCCGCTCTCCCGGCAGCAACACCTCGGCCACCCCAGAAGCAGGCGGACACGACTTGATCCACTCGACAAAGCCCGCAACCTCGGCGTAAAACTCGTCCAACGGCCGGAAAGCCGCGACCTTGAGCACGGCGATGAACAGCGCGTTGCCGGTGCGCTCGGGCGCTTCTTGCGTCATCCCGGCCCCGGAAAGCGAGCCGGCCAACATATCGACTAGCACGGAAAGCCCGTAGCCTTTGTGCCCGCTCTGCGGGAAACCGAGTGGCAAAATGGCACCAGCGGGCGGGCCATAGTACGCTTCTACACTCGTCGTCGGATGGCCGGCCGCGTCAATAAGCATCCCGGGCGGGGCATCTTCGCCCCGGTTGCGCAAAAGCCGCATATCGCCGCCGGAAATCATGCTCGTCGTCATGTCGAGGATCACCGGCCACGCGCCGCCAGTGGGAATGCCGCAGCAGAGCGGATTGGTCGGTAGGCGACGGCTGCGGCCGCCAAAGGGCGCCACCGACCAATCGCCACCGTGGCCGTTAGCCGCCATGAGAACGATGCAGTCGGCGCGGGTGGCGATCTCGGCGAAACGCCCCAGCCGCGCTACGTGGTTGCAGTCGCGCACCCCGACGACCGCCACGGCACCAGCACCTACCTTGTCCAGCGCCCAGCGCACGGCCTCCGTTGCGGTCACCGGACCGTAGTTCCACTGGCCGCTCAGCCGCCCTACACACTCGCTTTCGTCCAACACCACCAACTCGGCCCCAGGCTCGACCTGGCCGTCGCGCACCATATTCACGTATTGGGGCAGCCGCAACACGCTGTGGGTATCGTGCCCCATCAGCCCGGCTTCGACCAAGTGCTCGGCTACCAACGCCGCATCGGCGGCGGGAACGCCGACCTTCCGCAAGCAAGCGCACGCCAGCGCATTGAGGTCTTCGGCCCGCAAGGTGGGCACTAGGGCAGCTCCTCGTCCCACGAGTTCGCCACGACCAACAGGGCGTTGACCACCGGTCGTTCGCCTGTGGGATCGGATGGCTTGTTGACCACCTGCTCACTTACGACCATCGTCGTCGAGCCGCCGCCATCGAGGTTAAGCCCCTGATAGGCATTGACCTTGGCGCGGGAAAATTCGGCCAAGCGCGTGCCCATAAATTCGGCCAGCTCCAGCAAACTCATGCCCACGCTGTAACCTGGCTGCCGCCCGTCGACCGCCAGCAGAAAAAGCACCTGCTCATCTTGGGAATACCCAACGGCCGTGCGCGGGTGCCGCTTGTCGGCAAAACTGCGGCTGAGCCGCTCCTGTTCTACTTCAATAGATACTTCGCCGTCGCGCAGGATGCGCGGCCCCCCACCAATGGCCTCCATCAGCTTGGCGTGGGCCGGCGACAGCCGACAAAATAGCTGCACGGTGTCGCCCAAGGCGATCCGCTCGATCGCCTCGTATTCGGCGCCAGCGGCCAACAGCCACTGGTCGTGCTGGAGGGCGAGCGGCCAAGCCTGCCACCGGACTTGTTGGACCCAGACGGAGATCGTGTCGTTGGCGATGGAGGTATGGCCCAACCCTTGCAACAAAAAGCCCGTGGCCGCTTGCAGTGAATCCCCCTGTACTTGTGCGCGATCGTTGAATACGGCCAGCTCCCCGAGCGCGGGCTCGCGATTGAAACCGGCGATGGGCAGGTGCTCGCCCTCGGCCGTCAACAGCCCCAACTCCATCTTGAATACTGCGATCAGGGGCTGACCTGCCGCGGTAATGGCAAAAGCCGAGCGCCGCTGGGGGAGGCGGATGAGATTGCCGGATTCAATGTACAATCCGGCTGGCTGGCTGGCTGCGCCGGGAAACAAAAAGTCCCCGTTTATGGCCGCTAAGGCACCGGCGGCCAAACTACTGGTCTTTCGCGCCTGTTCCTGCTTGGCTGTGCGCACTCGAATGCCCGCCGCCCAAGAGCGCGGCAGATCCACTTCCACCAGATGGATCCGCCACGGCCGTTCGGGCACGTGAATTTTGTGGTACACCACTCCGGGTGCTATTTCTTCGGCGTTTTCTTGGGCGCAACTCCAACTCAGCGACCACGCGGGCAGCAAAAGCGCGAGGAAGGCCCTATGCGATATAGCCAAAAGTAGGGTACCTCAGGGGCAGGGGGATGGGAGGCTGGTTGTGGTATCTCTCGTTAAAATCGCCCAAAGGTAGGCTTGTGCTACAACCGTGTCAATTTTCTCCGGCGACTGGCTCAGCCACCGGCCAAGTCCTTTATTTGTAAAAATAAAGAGGAAGGACATCCATGAAAGCCATACTCGTAGGGTTGGGCGGCCGGGGCCGCTATTGGCTCGGTCAGTGCCAACAGCAGGTGGGCGTCGAGGTAGTAGCTTGCGTCGAGCCTTTTGCGCCCAACCGCCAGCGCGCAACAGCCGACCACGGCTTTGCCGCCAAGCGGATATACGACGACCTCGGCCAAGCACTCGACGCCGTCCAGGCCGATTTCGTACTCGACGTAACCCCGCCAGCTATCCACGAAGAAATCGCCATGCAGACCTTTGCCGCCGGCCTGCACCTGCTCGGGGAAAAGCCGCTCAGCGACGATTACCAAGCGGCCCAGCGCGTGGTGGAGGCCGGCACCCGCGTCGGCGTCGCGCACATGATTACCCAGAACTACCGCTTCAACGGCCTGCCGCGCACCACCCGCCGCCTGCTGGCCGCAGAACTCATCGGCCCGGTCGGTCAGCTCGATGTCTCGCTCTATGTCAATTGGGCCGACTCGCCCGGCTCGCACTACGTCACCGAGCCGTACATGTTCCTCACCGACATGGGCATTCACCACTTCGACATGATGCGCTATACCCTCGGCCAAGACCCTCTGAGCGCACACGCCCTCACTTGGAACCTCCCCTGGGGCTGGCACCAAGGCGACGCCGCCCAGCTAATTCTCTTTCGCTTTGCCAACGGCACGGTCGCCACCCATCGCGGCATCGGCTGCACAGTCGGGCACGTGCCGGCCGGGCACAACGGCGAGTGGCGCTACGAGGGGCCGTGCGGCACCCTGACGTGGGAGGGCTTTGACTTGTACCACACCCACTCGCACCGCGCCGATCCCAAAGTCAGGCAGCAGCTCCCGCTCGACGACGATGGCAGCCAAGGCCAGAATCCCGTGCTGCGGGAATTCGTCGCCGCCATCGCGGCAGGCCGCCCGCCCGAGTGCAATGCGGCCGACAACCTCAAATCCATGGCCATGGTTTTCGCGGCTGTCAAAAGTGCGATGGAGGGCCGCGAAGTATCCATCGCCGAGTTGTAGATTTGGCTCTTGCTCCATGGCCCCCGCTTGCTACCAACCAACCTCTCTCTAATAGACTTATGACCCTGCATCTTTTTGATACTTACGCCCGGCAAGAGCGCCCCTTTGCGCCGCTTTTGCCGCCCCAAGTCCGCCTGTACGCCTGCGGCCCGACCGTGTACAACTATCAGCACATCGGCAACTTGCGCACCTATATCTTCGAGGATACCCTGCGGCGCGCCCTCGAATACAGCGGCTATGAGGTCCATCACGTCGTCAACATCACCGACGTGGGGCACCTGACCTCGGACGCAGACACCGGCGAGGACAAGATGGAAGCCGGTGCCCGGCGCACCGGCCTGACGGCTTGGGAAATCGCCGAGCGCTACACTGCGGATTTCCAAGAGAAGCTCGACTGGCTCAACGTGCGTGCGCCTCACGTGTGGTGCCGGGCCACCGACCACATCCGCGAGCAGATCGCCGCCATCGCCGCCATCGAGGAAAAAGGCTATGCGTACCGCACGGACGATGGCCTGTACTTCGACACCGCGCGGCTGAGCGACTACGGCCACCTCGCCCGCCTCGACATCGCCGGCTTGCAAGGCGGCCAGCGCGTCGAGCTGGGGCAGAAGCGCCGCCTCACGGACTTCGCGCTGTGGAAGTTCAGCCCGGCCGAGACCCAGCGACAGATGGAATGGGACAGCCCGTGGGGGCGCGGTTTTCCCGGCTGGCACATCGAATGCACCGCTATGGCGGCCAAGTACTTGGGGCCGTACTTCGACATCCACTGCGGCGGCGAAGATCACATCCCAGTCCACCACACCAACGAAATAGCCCAAGCCCAAGCCTGCTACAACACGCGGTTGGCCGAGTTCTGGCTGCATGGCGCGTTTTTGCAGCTCGACGGCGAAAAGATGTCCAAATCGAGCGGCGACTTCTTGCGCCTCGAATCCCTCGTCGAAAAGGGCTACGACCCGCTCGCCTATCGCTTTTTCTGCCTCGGGGCGCGCTATCGCGCTAAGCTCTCCTTTAGCTGGGAGAGCCTCGCCGGCGCGGCCACGGCCCTCGACCGGCTGCGCGCCGCTGCCCACGCTTGGGGCGCACCGTCTGAACCCGATGACCGCTACGTGGCCGCGTTCAAAGAGCGCGTCGAGGACGACCTCAACATGCCGCGCGTCCTCGCCTTGTGCTGGGAGTTGGTAGCCGACGACCTACCCTATGCAGCCAAGAAGGCCACGCTTTTGCACTTCGACCAAGTCATGGGCTTGGGGCTGGCCGATTGGACACCGCGCCAGGAAGCCATACCCGACGCAATTGGCGCCCTCGCCGCCGCGCGGCAACAGGCCCGCGCGGCCAAGGACTGGGCCACGGCCGACGCCCTGCGCGACGAAATCACCGCGGCCGGCTACGAAATCGAAGACACGCCCCAAGGCTCTCGCATCCGCCCACTCAAAACCTTCGGCTGAGCTCAGGTCGAAGCCTAACCGAACGGACCCTCATGTCCCGCATTATCGTCGCCGAGTGCAAGCAAGAAATCTCTTCCTTCAACCCGGTCATCGGCTCGTACGACAACTTCTCCGTCCGCCGCGGCCCCGAATTGCTCACCTACCACCAAGGCCGCGAGACCGAGTTGTGCGGTGCTTTGCAGGTTTTCGCCGACAGCCACGTTGACGTCATCCCCACCTACGGGGCCGTCGCCCCCTCGGCCGGGCCTTTAGACCAACGGGACTTCGAGCGCCTTGCTGCCGAGCTACTCGACGCGGTCACACCGCACCTAGCCGACGCCGACGGCCTGTACTGCTGCCTGCACGGCTCGATGGGTTGCACCCAAGAGCTGGACCCAGAGGGCTACTTGCTGCAACAGATTCGCCGCAACGCCGGCCCCGACTTCCCCATCGTGATCTCGCAAGACCTCCACGGCATCCTCACCCACCGCATGTTGACGCACTCCAACGGCCTCGCCATTTATCACACCTATCCGCACGTCGACTTGGCCGACACTGGCCGCCGCGCCGCGTATTTGCTCCTGCAAGTCCTCGCCGGTGCTCAGCCCGTGGTGGCCCGCGTGCAGGTGCCCGCGCTCGTGCGCGGCAACGAGCTCATCACCGCCTCGGGCGTGTACGGCGAAACCATCCGCTATTGTCAAGCCCTAGAGGAGCAGCCCGACATTCTCGCCGCCGGTATGATGATCGGCAATCCATTCACCGATGTGCCCGAGCTATGCTCCCAAGCCATCGTCGTCGCCGATGCCGACCCAGACCTTGCCCGCAGCGAGGCCCTGCACCTCGCCACTGAATTTTGGGAGCACCGCGCACTCATGCAGCCCGATCTCGTAGCGGTCGAAGACGCCGTCGCCCAAGCGGCCCAATACAGCGGCCCAGTGCTGTTCACCGACGCGGCCGACGCCCCTTCCTCGGGCGCGACCGGCGACAGCAACGTGCTGCTCCAAGCCCTGCACGCCAGCGGCTACACCGGCCAAGTGCTCGCGCCGCTAGTGGACGCGCCGGCCGCGTACATGGCCCACGACGCCGGACTCGGCGCGCGCATTCGCGTGGTCTTGGGCGGCTCGCTCGATTCGCGCTTTGCCCCGCTCGACTTAGAAGTCGAAGTAACCCAACTCGGCGACGGCGAATATCTCTGCGAATCTTGGAACACGCCCCAGCACGCCGGGCCTACAGCCGTGCTGCAAAGCGACAATCTCACCATCGTCTGCGTCAGCCGCTCGGTGCCCTTTATCGATCGCTCGGTCTTTATCGCCCACGACATCAACCCCAAAAACTACGACCGCATCGTCGTCAAGTCGCCGCACTGTCAGTGGCACTTTTTCGACGAATGGGCCGCGGTCAACTTCAACGTCGATGCCCAAGGCTCGACCAGCGCCAACTTGCCCACCCTCGGCCACCGCGTCTGCCAGCGGCCCATGTACCCCCTCGAACTCGATGCCCCTTTTACCCCGGTCGCCGAACTGTTCGGCATAGGAGCCTAACTTTATGCCTGCCATCCAACAATCCGTCTGCTTCAATCCCTTCACCTCCGGCGGCCTCAGCCCGCCGGAACTCGTCGCGGCCGCCGCCCGCATTGGCTACCAATCTGTCGAGATGGCACCACAGGAACACTGGCCGCTGATCCAAGACCACGGCCTCGCCATCGCCATTGTCTCCGGCCACGCTTCCCTGCCCGACGGCCTCAACAACCCGGCAAACCACGACCGCATCGAAGACGAGCTGCTCGCCAACATCGATCTCGCCGTTGAATGCGGCATCCCCGCGCTGATTTGCTTTTCCGGCAACTGCGAGGGCCGCTCCTCAGAAGAGGGCCTCGCCAACTGCGTCGCTGGCCTGCGCCGCGTCACCGGAGCCGCCGAGGAAAAGGGCATTACGCTCTGCATGGAACTGCTCAACTCGCGGGTCAACCATCCCGACTACCAGTGCGACCGCACCGCTTGGGGCGCGGCCCTGTGCCGGGCGGTCGGCTCGCCCCGCTTCAAGCTGCTCTACGACATCTACCACATGCAGATCATGGAAGGCGATCTCATCCGCAATATCACCGATCACATCGACTGCATCGGCCACTTCCACACGGCCGGCAACCCCGGCCGCCGCGACCTCGACGACCAGCAGGAGATTTACTACCCGCCGATCATGCAGGCCATCGCCGCCACTTCCTATGAGGGCTTTGTCGGTCACGAGTACCGGCCCAAGGGCGATCCCCTCGATTCGCTAGCCCACGCTTTCTCCGTCTGCCATGTCTGAGCTACAAATCGCACCCACTGGCGGCGCCCTCGGCGCAGAGATCAAAGGTTGCGATCTGTCCGCACCGCTCGCCCCCGCCCAAGTCGCGCAAGTGCGCCAAGCCCTGCTCGACCACGGCGTGGTTTTCTTTCGCCAGCAGCAACTCAGCGACGAGGACCAAGTGCGCTTCACCGCGTACTTTGGCAAGCCCGTCCCGCACGTGCGCAAGCAGCGCCCGCGGCGGGTCAGGGAGATTTTCCTTATCTCCAATGTCGAGGAAAACGGCGAGCCCATCGGCGAACTAGGCGACGAGTTGATCCCCTTCCACTCGGATCTTTCCTACCTACAGCGCCCCGGCACTCTGTCGGTGCTCTACGCGGTGGAGATTCCCTCAGAGGGCGGCCAGACGCAGTGGTGCAATTGCACGGCCGCCTACGAGGCGCTCGCCGACGCTTGGAAGGCTCGCCTCAAGGGAATGCGCGCCGTGC
>RKRN01000019.1 GCA_007571365.1 Candidatus Latescibacterota bacterium | reverse complement strand
TCCAGCCGACTCGGGCGCAACGCCGGCCTCACCGACGCTCAATCCGCCGACCTCATCCGCCACGCCTTAGACGGCGGCGTCAACTTCATTGACACGGCCGAAAGCTACGGCACGGAGTCCATCGTCGGCCAAGCCCTCCACGGCCGCGACCGCACCGGAGTCGTCCTCTCCACCAAAAAATCCACCCGCCACGAAAAGGTCGCGCCCAGCGCCTTGCAAACCAGCCTCGACCAGAGTCTAAAGCACCTGCACACCGACTATATTGACCTCTACAATCTCCACGGCGTCGTGCCCCAAGACTACACCTATCTCGTCAACGACGTTTACCCGGTGCTGCAGAAGGCACAGCAGCAAGGCAAAATACGCTTCGTCGGCCTCAGCGAGATGTTCAACGAAGACCTCGAACACACCATGCTCCAGCAGGCTCTGGCCGACGACCTGTGGGATGTCCTGATGGTCGGCTTCAACCTGCTCAACCAGACCGCTCGCGCCAAGGTATTCGCGCAGGCTAGGGCGCAAAACGTCGGCATCCAGACCATGTTCGCCGTCCGCAAGGCCCTTGGCCACCCCGACAACCTGCGCGCATTCACCGACGCCCTCGTCGAAAAGGGTCAACTCGATCCGGCCGACCTCGACGCCTTTCCCGACTTCCTGCTGGCCGAGGCCCCATCGCTGCCCGATGCCGCCTACCGCTTCTGCCGCGACGAGCCGGGCGTCCACGTGGTCCTCTCTGGCACGGGCAACGCCGACCACCTCAATGCCAACCTCGCCTCTTTCGCCCGCCCGCCGCTGACGCAACAGACGCGCAACCGGCTCATTCACATTTTTCGCCGCGTCCATTCTACTACGGGGCAGGCGGTGTAGGGATTGGCACTGGCTTCGGCGACAACAAGCTCTGACAAACACCTTTTGCTCGTGGTTGAGCGAGTAGATCGCCCGCCAGTCGCCTGTACCGAGCCGAAAGTTGCCATCCCTCCCGTAGCCGCATCGCGTTCGGATGCTCCGCAATCGCATCGATCTTTTGTCCAAGATCACGAGGTGCGCCAGAGCTGAAGCGGGGTCCACTTTGTCATGTGGCTGAAATCGCGGTCGGTTGCCAACATAACCAGTTTGTGGCGAATGCATAGCTGAGCAAGTAGCGCATCAATGGTTCCAATCTGAGTGCCGTGGCGGCGACACTCGTTGCGCAACTCAGCTGCGTCAATGTAGTCGTCGCGCATGGGCGCAATCATGGCGAGTGCCCCGAACCGTTCGACGATCTGCGTTTTGGCCCTCGGCCCTCGAAAGCCCTGCAACAACTCCTGCAAGACGATTCCGGTCGTGTACATTGATTCACCACCACCGAGTGCTTCCCGCAGGCGTTGGACTTCGGGTCCTTCGGGTGCCGCATCCCGTCGTAAGGCCAGCGACCAGACGCTCGTGTCCACAAACAATGTCAACCGCGGTTCCGTTCGCGTTTGTAGTCAAAGCTGTCGTCCCAGTCTAATCTGTCAAAAAGGTCTAAGAGCCGTTCCTGCTCTCGGCGCGCAATAAACTCCTGCAAGGCGCGGTTGACGGTCGCCTTCTTCGTCTTCTCGCCGCCGACTTCCAGGGCCCTATCGAGCAGATCGGGGTCTATCGCCAAGTTTGTGGCCATTGTGTTACCTCCAACACATATAGTTACACATAAACAAATCGCAAACAGATGACGCGGGCAAGTTCCCAAAGCACAGAGCGCCCGAGGGCTGAGCCAAAAAGAGTTGGTCGAGCACCTCGGGCTAAAAAGCAACAGATACAGCGATGCGGGGCTACAGGCTATGCCTCAACCTGTCCCGCTTGGGCATCAACGACTAGTAACCGTTCACAATGAGTAAACAGGGAAGAAGCATACGAAACGAGGGACGAGGTGGGTGGACTCTTTCTTCATGCCTCTTCCCGCACTTCTCGTTGTTGAGGTCCATCCCCGCGTAGGCGGGGCAGCCTGGACGGTAGGGCGTTATCTATGCCCAGATCTGGGTCCATTTCGCCTTGGCCAGCCAAGCCGGGCGTATAGTTTCCTCAATGGACTTCGATTGAAAGCCAACGCTAGCCTTCCCCAAGTCATGGAGAAAGGCCAATACTGCAAGCCGATCGATTAGGCTATCGGTCGGCTTTGCTCTTGCTTTTGCTAGGGTCTCAAGGCGATGGCGAATCAGGGGGATAGCGACAAGCGACTCAAATACGGCAGCCACATCAATGGAGTGTTCAATCAGACCGAGAGTCTCAATGTCGCCATCTATTGAGCGGCGTTTGCCCCAAGCTACGCGCTCAAGCATTGTCAACACTTCTCAACGAAATTCCCCTACCCCTTCAACGCCCCGACCGTAATCCCCTTCGTCAAGTATTGCTGCAAAAAAGCGTACACCAGCATCGTCGGGGCCATAATCAGCACCAACCCGGCAAAAGCCATGCCCCAATCGCTGCGATACTGACTGACAATGTCTCAAGTCGCTCAACCCACGCCCTAAAGTGAGGGCATTTGGAGCGGATATTCTCTAAGCCAATCCGTTCGGCCATCTGTGATCCTACTGTTGTTTTCGAGTATTCGGGAAATTCGGTGATGATCCGCTTTGATGGAGCCGTATGCTGCCCGTCGTCAATCAGTTCTGGGGACTGGAGATCATCGACAATTCCCTGCAAAGCGGAGATTGGGGAGTTTCACCTTCGGCGAAAAGATGGAGTCGCACCATCAGTGCGGCCCGCCGCCAATGACGTTCTTCGCCCAGATTTCCCCAAGCGAGTACTCCTCCAGCCATGCTTCGAGTGCTTCGGCATCCGGTCTGGAGAACTCCGTGGCTTCACCACTCCGCTCGACAATTACGATATCCTCAGGCTCAAAGCTGTCGAGCAACGCGCTAGACTGAGTGCTGACGAGAACTTGCATATGGTGGCTTGCAGAGCGAAGTAGCGAGGCAATCACATTGAGGGCGTAAGGGTGCAATCCGATTTCTGGTTCGTCCACCACTATGAGTAGCGGGAGATCTTCTTTGGGCTGCAACAACAACGAAATCAGGCAGATGGCCCGCAGCGTACCATCTGAGAGTTGATGGGGACCGAACACGAGGTCGGACTTACAATGCCGCCAGTTGAGAATGATGTCTTTAGAATGGGTCGGCTCCAGATCAAAGTCTTCAAAGAACGGTGCCACCTGCCGAATGGTCCCCACAATCCGGCGGTAAGCCGTTTCTTTGCAAGACTTGAGCCCATACAGTAACGCCGCCAAATTCGCTGCATCGGGCATGAGCCAGCGATTGTCTCCGACGTAACAATACTGCCGGACTCTCGAAGTCGGCGATGTATCGTGGAAGTGATAGACGCGGCAGTGATTCAGTAAAAACCTGAGCGTTTTTGCCACAGGGTCACCCCTTTCAGCTTCGTCTCCAATCCGCGTTTCCTGATGGCCCCTCCCCAGCAATACGACCTTTGGTCGCGGAAAGTCTATTTGCTGGAAGGCGAGCGTCTCTTCGGCAAAAATCATCGAATCACCGGCCGCGTGAAACAGCCGCATCCTATAAGTGTCTGTTCCTTTCTCTGCCTCAAACGCCAGCTCCGCTTCCAATTGAGGGGTTACTCTCGGGCCAAAATGCAAATTGGCCGTGGCCCGCCCGGTCGCCCCAATATGTTGCTGAAGCCGTCCGCCCATCAATTCATTTACTAACTTGAAGAAGGCAATGAGATTGCTCTTACCAGCTCCATTAGCCCCGATCAGAACATTGAGCGGCCGGAGTTCTAGCGTCGTGTCTTTGATGGACCGAAAGCCCTTGATCGTTACATTTTTTAATTTTGGCATGTTACTGACTAGTCTCACGTGTCGTCCCTCACACTTCAGAATTGAGGGTCTGTTTAAATGCCCATATCTATTTTGTTTCCACCACCAAAATCTAGAGGAATGTACTTGATATGTATAGCTTATAGGGTGGGTATGATTTTGCCATCTAGTTTGGGCAGGTTGAAAAATTGAGCGCTCGCTGAAATTCCCTACTCAGTCATGCAGCGTAGTATAGCAGTAATACTAGCTGTTGAGAAGAAGTTTAAATTTCTACTCAAGGTAAAGGCAATTGCTCCATAGCCTGATGGTTGTGTGCATTACTTAATATTTCTGCAGATGAGTAAGGGCATTTGACCAGACCCTCGATTTTGAAATATGAGGGGCAGTGGGTGAGACTAGTTACTGACCTTGACACAAAACACCAGCTTTAGTGGAGCAAATCTGGGCTCCTTCCAGTGTGGTATGTGTGATTTCACACTGAAGCAGCTTTTCTTCATCTCCTTCACAGTGAACACCACTGAGGTAAGTGGGCAAATACCTTGGTGCAAAGAAGTCGTCGCTAGCAAGTGAACCTACGCATAAAGTTGAAACAAACCCTTTCTATTGAGAGTTGTATTGTTAATTTACCATACGGTGAATGACCGAGCTGCCTGCATACTACACTGGCATCATTGTTATCCCAG
>RKRN01000034.1 GCA_007571365.1 Candidatus Latescibacterota bacterium | reverse complement strand
TCGGCGTAGCCACTAAAGTGCCGCGTCCAGATGCGGGTGCCGTCCGGGGCGATGGTGCCGTCGGAGGTGAGGACCTCGTAGTTTTTGTAGCTGAAGGAACGCGGGCCGCTGGCCCCAGCCCGGGTGCGCAGCAGGTGTTCGCCAAAGCCGCCGCGGATGGCCACTCCAGCAATCAAACGCACGAAGTCCACTGGATAGACGGCCCCCAAGTCGATGGTGATGTGGCTCCACGTGTTGTAGGTGTTGCGCGGCTCGCGCCCGTTGCGCCAGCGATCGAAGATCGAGCCATCAACCAAGTTGAGCGCGTTGCCCAAGGTGACTTCTTCGGCGCGGACAAAGGCGTCGATGACCACGTCAATGGCCCCGCCGCGCTCGAGGAGGTTGAGGGTCAGATTGTCGCCGATGCTCTCGACTTGGACTTCGACGAGCCGGGCGTCGGGGATGTGCTTGAGGTTGCGGATTTGCAGGTAGCGGATCGGCGTCAGGTAGAGCGCGTCGCCCGGGGCATACTCGACGCGGTGGCGGGCGTTTTCCTTGAAACGTTCCTTAATGCGGTAGATCAGGGAGCCGGCAATCGGATTGGCTACTTGGTCCAGTTGCGGCTCGCCCGCAGAAAGCAAGAGGTCGAACAGTTCAAAGGGCGGGGCGGCGGCGGCGAAGACCAAGGTAATGCTGCGCGCCGAGACGCTGCGGCCGAGGTCTATTTCCACGAACCAGTCGCTTGGATCGTCGTCCGGGTTGGGTGCCCAACCGGTCGCTGCATGGCCGTCGAGGAGCGCGACGGCGTCTCGCGGATTGGAGCCGGCCCGGCGGATACCGCCGCCTAGCTGGCGGGCATCGCGCACGGCGTCGGTATCTTTGGCGATGCGCCGCGGCTGAATCGAGCCATTGGGCGCAACCTCGACCGCACCGAGGGGCAATTGCCAATCGCTCCACTGCCGCGCCGAGCTGAAGCGCAACTGGTCGGCGTCAGCCGCGGCGACCCAGCAGAGGAACAATAGGACGGCGGACATGGGGATTCAACGCAACAGGAGCAATTTGCGCCCTTGGACCTGCTCTCCGGCGCGCAGGCGATAGATATAAACACCCGTGGCCACGCGCCCGCCCGCGTCGTTGCGTCCGTCCCAGTGGGTCGCGTAGTGCCCGGCCGTGTGCCAGCCGCCGATGAGGTCGGCGACCTTTTGACCGGCGAGGTTGTAGATGGCCAATTCGATGTCGGCTGCTTGCGGCAGTGCGAAGCGGAAGATGGTGCTGCTGTTGAAGGGGTTGGGGACGTTTTGGGCGAGGGCGAATGCGGTTGGTTGCTCGGCGCCGGCGGCGATGGCCGTCGGCACGTGCGGCAGCGACGGAATGCGCGTTATGAGGCGCACATCGTCTAGGTAGAAGGTGCCGGTCATGTTGCCCTCAAAGCGCAGGGCGTCGAGCCAATCTACTTGGTCTAGGAGGCCGGGGCCGTAGTGGTTGGGCTGGTCGAAGGCCGTGAAGGGGATTTCTAAGACCTGCCACTCGCGGCGTACGAGATCAAAGTAAAATCGCTCGGGATCGCGCACTAAATCCACGCCGAGGCCGTCGATGAAGAGGGCGAAGATGGGAAAGCTGGGCAGCTCAATGTCGCCGGGATGGAAGGCCAAGCGCAAGCCAGCAAAACCGCGGCGATCAACCGGGGCCGCCGGCCGGAATTCGATAGCCCACGGCGTATAGAAGTTTTGCGGTGCGGCCTCAATGGCGGCGGCCCGGGTGCCGGAGAAGATGGGGCCATCGCCGGTGGCCTGCACTTGGGCTCCTTGGTCGCCGACCCACTGCCAATCGGCCGCGACGCGCTCGTCAAAGACGGACACCTCCGGCGGCAGCAGGGCGATCGGGTGGATAAAGTCGATGCCCTTGAAGGTGCCATCGACTTCCTGTTCGAGGCGCACGACCACTTGGTAGGAGCCCTTGGCTAAGTCGGTGGTCGCTAGGCGGGTGTCGAGTTGGTAGGCCTGGTCGCCGAGGGCAACCAGCGGCAGAGCGGCCGGGCCGCCCAACGAGCTTAGGTCGGCGGTCAGGCGCGGCGGCCCGCCACTGGCGATGAGCCGTTCGACGCGCACAGTGGCGCGGATTTGGAGTGCGTCGCCGACCGCCAGGGTGTCGGGTATCTGGGGCTGCCACGAGCCGCCGATGGGGCTATAGGTGATCTTGATGACGAGTTCGTTGCGGTTGTCGCTCGTGACGTATAGACTGCCCTCGGCGTCGCTGGCAAGCCCGACCGGGAAGCCCCAGACATCGCTTTGGGTCTGGCCGGCTTGGAAGCCGGTGATAAAGCTGCCCATGCGGGCGTCGCGGCCATCGGGTTGGCTAAAGAGGGCGGCCACGAGGTAGCCCGGGTGCGACGAGAGCTTGGCTTTGCCGGCGCGAAAGGCGACGAACGCGGCGTTGCGATAGCGGGCGGGGAACTGGTCGCCGGTGTAGAAGTGGAGGCCCATCGGCGCGTAGTGCGCTGGCACCAAGGCCACTGGGCGTTTTTGGCTGGCAGCGCGGAGGCTGTCTTGGCGCGTGATGGGCAGCACTTTTTGGTAGCCAGCAATGGCAAAGTCGCTCCAGACTTGGTGGCTGTGGACCAGCGGATAGCCCATAAAGTCTTGATCGCCGATGATGTCGATCCACTCCGGTGGGCGCGTCCGGCCTTCGCGGTCGTGGCCGTTGTGATTGGCCCACAGCGCATTGGTCTGCGGGTGAAAATCCATGCCGATGGTGTGGCGGATGCCGGTGGCAAAGATGCGGCGGTCGCTGCCGTCGGGATTGAATTGCAGGATGGTGCCGCGCTCCGGGTGGTGGGGCACCGGGTTGTTGGTGTTGCCGACGACTTGAAAGCCCTCGTCCATGCGGCACAGGTCGCAAGGCGAGCCGACCGACAGGTACATTTTGTCGTTGCGGCGATCGACGACCAGGGTGCGGGTATCGTGCCAACCCTCCCAAGGAACGTCGGGCAGGATGACTTCTGCGCGCTCGTACACTAGGTCGCCATCGGCGTCGCGGACGCGGATGACTTGGTGTTCCTCGGCGATGTAGAGCGCACCTTCGTAGAACAGGAGGCTGTGGGCTTCGCGGAGGCCGCGCCGGGCGACGATGCGCTCGTCGGCGACGCCATCGCGGTCGCGGTCGGGCAGGGCGACGATCTGGTCGGCACCCATGTTGGCCACGTGCAACACGCCGTTGGGGTCAAACGCCATAAAGCGGGGTTTGTGCAGGCCCTCGTGGGCAAAGACGTGGGCTGCAAAGCCAGGCGGCAGATTGAGCATCAAGTCGGGCGGCACGGCACCGCGAAAGGCTTCGGGGACCACGAGTGGGGTCGGCTGCAAACCCAGATCGACTGCGGGGACCAGCGTCCCAGTGGGGTAGCCTTCGTCTTGGGCGCGGACCGCAGTGGCGAAGCTGAGGGCGAGGGCGAATGAGAGGACGATGGGCATAGGGCATCTTGCAGGTTGGGTCGGGTGGATATATTGGCTCTACAATTAGCATTTTTTGCATTAGGCGTGTCAATAACTGACGTTACGCCGTCCGCTTCTATGGCGTCGTGCCCTTCGACCGGCGGATTCTTTTGGGACAGACACATAGGTCTGTCCCTACGTCGGCGGATTCTTTTGGGACAGACACATAGGTCTGTCCCTACGTCGGTGGATTCTTTTGGGACAGACACATAGGTCTGTCCCTACGTCGGTGGATTCTTTGGGGACAGACACATAGGTCTGTCCCTACGTCGGCGGATTCTTTTGGGACAGACACATAGGTCTGTCCCTACGGTTGGATTGGCGCCGGGGACGCCGCCGGCGGAACGTCAGCTAATCACTCGAGTGGTCGGGCATTCTCCATTCTCCACTCTCCACTCGTACTCATGGAGGATTCTGCTACTGATGTCCTTACGCCTCGTCGTCGCAATCGCGGTGCTAGCTGCGGTAGGCTACGTTTTGGCCGCGGCCTATCTGTATTTTTTTCAGAAAAAATTCGTCTATGTGCCGAGTACTCACATCAGAGGCACCCCGGCCTTGGTGGGGATGCTCTATGAAGAAGTCGCGTTGGTCGCCAGCGATGGGGTGCGGCTGACCGGGTGGTACTTGCCATTGGCCGCTGCGCGGGGCACGGTGCTTTTTTGCCACGGGAATGCGGGCAACATATCAGATTTGCTGGGAGTGGCCGAAGATGCGCACCGGTTGGGCTTGGGGATTTTGTTGTTTGACTATCGCGGCTATGGCCAGAGCGCGGGTACGCCTTCTGAGGAAGGAACCTATCGGGACGCGGCCGCGGCGTGGGACTATCTGGTCTCTGAGGCGGGCGTGTCCCCGGAGCGCATCGTCGTCATCGGTCGGTCGCTGGGCGGGCCGATCGCCACGCGATTGGCGCGAGACAAGACGCCGGCCGCTCTGTTCTTGGAGGCGACCTTTACCTCCATCCCCGAGTTGGGCCAAGAGTTGTATCCGATTTTTCCGGTTCGTCTGCTGGCCCGCTACGAATATCCCACGCTGGAGTACCTAAAGCAGGTCCGATGCCCGGTGCTAGTAAGCCACAGCCGCGACGACCGGTTGATTGCATTCGCGCACGGCCAACGGCTGTACGAGGCCGCAGATCAGCCCAAGGCGTTTACTGAGTTGCGGGGCGGCCACAACTCGGCCTTTAGCGACGATGCGGCTACGTATGAAGCTGGGGTGGAGGCGTTTTTGACCGAGGTGTTAGGGTGGTGATGGAGCGGATTTTCCCCGCACTAATCGGTGCCAAAGCCGCTTGAGGGCTTGGTTGGTGCGCTGGGCGTTGAGTGGGGTGGTGGTGCGCTGAATGTCGGCGATGCGCTCGGGATGGGATGGGTCTGGCAGCAAGCGGAACGTGAAGAAGTAGGTGCCGGTGGTATCGAGATAGAAGTCGGAGCGGCCAAAGCGCAGGGCGTGGAAGTAGAGCGCGTCAGCGCGGTGCTCCACCCGATAGTAGCCGCGCGCAAACCATAACAGACGCTGGATGGGCGGGTCGTCGCGCCGGGCGGCGATGAGGTGGGTGTTGCGCTCGATGCGGCGGAAGCGGATCGCCGAGTCGTCGTCCAACAAGGAATATAGCCCGGCCCACAGGTGATCGTCCGCACCGGCTAAGCCCGACCATAGCACGGCGTTGAACGGAGTCGGCGCGACGTACAGGTGCTCGTAGGCAATGCCTTGGGCGGTGAGGGCGTGGGCAAAGGTGCTGCGTGCGTGTAGGCCGATTGCGGCGGCCGTGAGCAGGTACGCGGTGCTCAAGACTAGGCCTAGCGCGTTGAGCCGCTGTCGCCAGCGCAATCGCCGCTGGCACAGGGCGGCGATGAGGCCCATGGCTAAGGGCAAGGTATAGAGCGGGTCTATGACGAAAATAGTTCCGAAGGCGACTGGGTAATTGCTGAACGGACTGAACAACTGGGTGCCGTACCCGGTAAAGCAGTCGAGGAGGGCGTGGGTGAAAATCGCCCAGAACGCCAAGGCGGCCCACTCGCGCCAGCTCGCGGCGCGGTGTAGCTTAGACAGCACCCAGCCGATCCCGCCGCCACCGCCTACCGCAAAGAGCAAAGAGTGCGACACCCAGCGGTGAAAGCCCAGTTGGTCCGTCCCCGACAGAAAGGCCGCGCCCAACACGTCGAGGTCTGGGAGGATGCCCAAGGCCGCGCCCCACAGGGGGGCCTTGTTGCCGACCTTGTGGCCTAAAACCTTTTCGCCGACGGCTGCGCCGAGGGCGATTTGCGTGACGCTATCCATAAAAGAGTTTTAGAGTTGAAACAATGACGACGGGCCAAAACCGAAGTCAGGAGCAGTAGAAAAGGCGACCCTGCCGAGAAAGTATCTCAGAATTCAATATGTTGAGCAATATAGTCCAATCGCTACAAATATGGACGCGGCGTCTATGGCGTCGAAAAACCCACTCGTCCGCGAAGAAAGCAAATTCCTATCTATTTTCGGCACCTCAGGTCCCAGCGAGAGAGTCGCCGGAAGTCCCCCAAGCACTGACTCCACTTGAAAAGTGTAGAGAGCACAAATCTGACACAGATAGCTTGGAGAGCGATCTCGCTACGGAAATGGCAGACAATGCTGAGAAAGCGAATCCGCAGCTAGGGCCAGTGGTCCCTTGTTCGGCGGACGCTAAATCCGACGGCAACGACCACAAGACTGTATTCGACAGCTTGGACGCTACTGACGAAGAGTCGATTGACCAGCCGATGCCCAGTGATGCCGAGTCCGCCAACGCTCGAGAGAGTGACCAGTCCGATCAAATCTCCATAGAAATCGAACAAGTCACTCCGAGCAGGGATGGTTCGGAGAAACCGCCTTCCGATTCGCTGGAGGACGTACGCCCGGAAGCGGATTCGCCTTCGCCACAACCTGCCGAAGATCACGGAAACGCACCGAGTAGCAATGTCGACACCGGCGATTCATCGCAGCAAGACTTGACCGAGCCGCCTCTTGAGCCATCGAAGATGGCCAAAACGCCTGAAGACAACGCTCGCGATGAGAATTCAGAGGCTCCGGCGGACAAGAGGAAAAAGCCTCCACGCAGAATAGGTGGAAGACGGAAAGGACCAACGCAGGCTTCATCACCAGCCAAGGACAAGTCAACGTTTACACCTCAACCGGAGCTCATCTGTCGCAGGGCTTCTGGGTCTTGGCAGTGGGAGGTCGCGTTGGTTGCGGACGACGAATGCGACGTCATGGAAGTGCGGCACGATGGCGAACCCCTGAATATGGTGAACGGCGAGTACAGTCTTGCGTCCTTGGCTGGCAGCTTGTCCATTGACTACGAAGATCGCAAATCGGAGCAATTGCCGTTGTTCGACGGCACACCGCTGGTCTTCAAAACGCCTAACGACTGGACTGGCGATGGCCGCAAAGTTGGTGGCATCACCAGCGGACACTTCATCGTCATGGCACCGAGGGAGTGGAAGCGCACGGGGAGCGTACCTATTGAGTCGGCGGATTGCACGGACGCGAGCTTCATGGCGCATTTTTTTTATACAAAGAAAGGCGAGCAGAAGAAAAATATCGGCGGGTTTGAGGGGTGCGACCGCACGTTGACCACAACCGGCTTCGAGCTAAGCGGCGACCGTGTCTTCGATGATTGCGCAGACGGCGAGTTGTTCGTTGGTGCTCCTCCAAGACTATGCCCTTCTTCAGGCATCGTGTGGGTGCGCATCGGCGAAGAAAGGCAGGGAGGATGGAAAGGCGAGAATTTCAAGCCTGCCGAGCAACCTCTTGCAGATGTCTTGAATGGCCGCCAAGGACGATTCTTCGTCCGCGTTTACGATGGCAAGTCGAGGCTGCTAGACAGCGGCGAGTTTCGCTATCTGCGCGATCTCCGAGAAATTCGCGTGAATGACGAACCGTACTCGGCAAAGGCCCTGTTCGTCCCTCCCTCAACAGGATATTCGCCGACAAAGGTGCAATTCGTCTGCGCTGATGACACTACCATCCAACCAAACCTCGACGCCACAGGCCCCCATGCGACCATGCAGTCGGGAGGCGTCCTCAGCGTTGCGCCGCATCCGGCTGGGGATCGCATATCGTGTGCCTTGCTGTCTGGCGAGGATCGCATCGATACCGTCATCAAACTGCCGCGCATTTGGTGGCGGATGGAGCAAAATGACGGAGAGGCGGATAGATGGCGCGACACGCCCTTGGTGATGACGCGGCAGCAATTTCGCGAGCACTCCAATGCAGACGAGATAATTCAATTGCGCTTGCCGCTGCGCGTTTCATCGGTCAAGGTGGGGTTCGACGAGGAACGGGACCGGATGTATCGCCCTAAAAAGAATGGAGATGATACTGAAGCTGAGATATCTCTGTCCGACTTTATCGACTACGATCAGATCGATCAACGGCTGAATAGGGACGCCTTGC
The DNA here is from genome assembly GCA_007571365.1 of Candidatus Latescibacterota bacterium. GTDB lineage: Bacteria > Latescibacterota > UBA2968 > UBA8231 > UBA8231. The sequence goes on along the minus strand of RKRN01000034.1, from coordinate 7,712 downwards.
TCAATGTTCAATGCGGCACAGCGGTAATGGCACTCATTCGCGTTTCCGCCGACCCCGTACCGACGATTACAACTTTCGAGTCGGATCCGAGGAAGGTCAAAATCGGCGAGACAGCGACATTGCACTGGGCCACCCAAGATGCAGATTCTGGCGACGTTTCGGTCAGCATCAGTGATGGAATTGGCGTGGTGGAGTCAAACGGAAGCATGGAGGTCATGCCAATGGAAACCACGACCTTCAGGCTGAGGCTGAAGACGACCGGAGTGGATGAAGTGAAGAGCATCGTTACAGTTGTGCGAAACGACCAAGGTGGTAAGGTGCTGACGCTTAAAGAAATCAAAGAACGTTTGACTGGCGTGGGCTGGTCTTTAATGGAAGAAGAAACAGGTTTCAGCATAAGGGATTTGCAGCGGTATTGGGCTGGTGAATGTCATACTGGTGAGTATAAGTCATCAGAAGAAATAGAGATCTCCTTTTTTTGTAGTTGTATGTCTGAATACGCCATTAACAGATCGAAATACCAACGCCGCGCTAGATCCAGACGGGATAAATACCAATATCGTGCCAAGCCCAAGCGGTTTACAAAAAGAAAAAGAAAACGGCACCCGACATGATGAGGTTATTGTGCGATTCCGTTTCTGGTTCACCTAGGTTGCGCCCTTGGTGAGCTTCATGGTTAGAAATCCATCGGTACGGATGCAAAGTAGCGATCTGTCTCTGCTGGTATTGCGCGTTACCGTAAATACGTATACAGCCAACCTAGATACCATTGAGGAATCTGCTAATGACTAACACAAACGACATACGACAATGGCCGGAGAGTATTCGCCAACGTTATGAGAATTATCTGAAGACCTCCTTCTACTTCAAGGACCCGAGCCTGCGGGAATCCTTTCAAGCCGCGCTGAGGGAAGAAGGCACCCTGTTGAAAGGTCCGATTAGCGAACCGGCCTGTGGCTTCAAACAGGGCTTGGACGCAAGAGCATTGGCGCAAGAGTGCTTTCCTGACCGGAGCGCAGGTCTTTTCCCGGCACTGATTGACCGGCAGCTATATGTGCATCAAGAGTGCGCCGTGCGGGCCGCGTATGTGGACCAACGGAACATTGTCGTCGCCACCGGCACCGCCAGTGGCAAAACGGAGAGTTTTCTCTATCCGATTCTATTCGAGTTATACCGTCAGCATCTGACCGGCGAACTGCGGGAGCCGGGGGTGCGAGCGATGATCTTGTACCCGATGAACGCCCTCGCCAACGACCAGCGAGAACGCCTTGGAAGCATCTGCAAGGCATTAGCTGAGTCAGGATCGGGATTCCGACCCACGTTTGGGCAGTACATCGGCCAGACGCCCGAAGATAGCAGAGACAACAGGCGCAATGCCGCAGTACGGGACGAGGAACGCCTACCCGGCGAGTTGGTTTTCCGCGAGGAGATGCGAAAGGAGCCGCCCCACATCCTGCTGACCAACTATTCCATGCTGGAATACTTGCTCATTCGCCCCGACGATAGCCCGCTGTTCGACGCCGACCGGGGCAAGCACTGGCAGTTCATTGTGCTTGACGAGGCCCATCAGTATCGCGGTGCCAAGGGCATGGAGATGGGCATGCTGATCCGGCGTCTCAAGCAGCGGTTGCGAGATGGCGGACGCAAAGATCCATTTCGCTGCATCGCCACCAGCGCGACCATTTCCTCTGGTGAGGGAGAGGAAGACAAGCGAGCTGTGGCAGATTTTGCCGGCGAACTCTTTGGCGAACCTTTTTCGGTGCCGGGCATCATTTTCGGGGAATCCGAGCAGGCAAGCGAAGACAAACGACCGCAGCGTTATCACGCCTTCCTGAGAGCACTCGAAGGGGCCTTTCTGGTTCACAGAAAAGGGGCGGATGCCGTTGTGTTGAATCGCAAAAGCGTGATGGAGGATGGTTCCACTGCGGAACCGTTGGAGGTCGCGCTGTGCCGCGAATGCGGGCAACACTACTACGTTGGCCGCGAAAAAGATAAAAAGCTAAAAGAGGCAGTGCGCGACCCCAGCCAGTCGAATTTTGGCGTGGACTACTATCTGCCATTGGAGGACGGGGCGACGCACGTTTTGTGCAGGTGCTGTGGTGCGCTCTCCATATCCGGTCTCACGTGCGATTGCGGAGCGGCAATTCGCGTCAAGAAATGCGAGTCCCATCAGAGTGATGCCGATCAACTCAAGCAGTGCGAGACTTGCGGCTATCAACGCGGCGGCATCGGCGATCCCGTGCAGGAGATCGTGCATGGTTCCGACGGTCCCAACGCGGTCATAGCGACAGCTTTGCACGAATTGCTGCCGGAAAGTAGGCGCAAGGTGCTAGCCTTTGCCGACAGCCGGCAGGAAGCAGCGTTCTTTGCTTGGTACGCTGAGGACTCTTACGAGAAGGTGCGCGACCGCAATTTTATCCTGCGGGCCATCAACGCGGGACCGGCTGGCGAGGAAGGCTTGTCCATTGATGATCTAAGAAATCGGTTGCTCAACCAGTGGGAGCTGGCTGGCCTATTCAGCAGGGCGGATACTAGGGAACAGAGAGACCGACAAGTGCTTACGTCGATCCTGCGGGAGGCCTTCACGGACGAGAAAAGGTTGTCTTTGAGTGGAGTTGGCTTGATCAAGTGGTTCGTCGGGGTTCCCGGCGAGCTGAGCCTGCCGGAGGCCATGCGACAATCGCCATGGAACTTCACGGATGACGAGGTGCGCCGCCTGATCGGATACCTTCTGGACGAATTGCGTTTGCACCGCGCCATGAGTTTGCCGAAAGGACCCGGAATGCCATTATGGAGCGATATATCGCCTTGGCCGCAGTGGTCTTACGGCATTGGGTCGCCAGGCAGACGACAGAATGTTTTCCAATGGGGTGGCCCCCAATCTGCAATCGTAAAGCACTTCCTGCACAGGATGCTTGCGGACAGTGGGTTGTCCGACGATCAGAAGCGATCCGCTTCAATCATGCTCATGAAGGAGGTATGGCAAGTATTGCGGGCCTGCGATGGAAATCACGGCCATGCCGACGACCACATCCTTTCGCGGGCAACGACAAAGGGGACATTTCGGCTCAACTCGCGTTGGCTGCGGATCAAGCTCGCCGAGCAGGGTGAGGTTTGGGAATGCGGAACGTGTGCAGCCCTGAGCGTCCACAATATTCGCTGCGTCTGTCCCAGGAATGGATGCCCCGGCACCCTGTGTCCCGCCGATCACGCACGCCTCAAGGAAAGTCATTATCGAATCCTTTACGAAAGCACTGACTTGCCGCCCGTCCTGCACGCGGAGGAGCACACCGCGCAAATTGAAAGCGACGAAGCGCGGCAGAGACAGGAACGGTTCAAGAGCGGAAAGACGCATCTCCTCAGCTCCTCGACCACGTTTGAGGTCGGAGTTGATCTAGGCAATCTAGAGGCCGTGTTTCTCCGCAATGTGCCGCCGGAGCCATTCAACTATACTCAGCGCGTCGGGAGGGCCGGACGCCGAGAGACGCCGGGACTCGCGCTGACCTACTGTCGCCGCAACCCGCATGATCTCTACCACTATGAAGATCCCAAGGACCGCGTAATAGAAGGCAAGGTGCGACCGCCGCGTCTGCGGATGACGAATGCAAGAATCATCGTCCGGCACATAGTTGCCACCGCCTTGTCTGCGTTCTTCAAATCTCCAAAAAATGAGGAACGTTTTCAGAACGTGGAAGCATTTGTCGGAGATTGGTCGAACCCGTGCGCTGTATCCGGCCTGAAGCAATTCTGCGAGGACAACGATGTATTGAGGGACTCCCTGCGCCGGATTGTGCCGCAGGACATGCACGAAGAAACTGGACTTGCTAACGGTACTTGGATTGACCAGATAGCGGGGTCGCAGAGCCGCTTTGCCGATGCGGAAGCGGAAGTGTGCGCGGATTATCTCGATATGGAGAAGTTCCGACTGGAACTATTCAATCAGCATAAAGGGACAAACAGAGTCGAAGCTCGCATGAAAACCATTGCCGGCGAGCAGACTTTGAACTTCCTGTCGCGCAAGGCGGTCATCCCCAAATATGGCTTCCCCGTGGATGTCGTCGAGCTTGATACTCGTCCCCAAATCGGCAACCCAACGGGTGTATCGCTCCAGCGGGATTTGTCCCAAGCCATCGCCGAGTACGCGCCTGGCGGCAAAGTAGTGGCAAATAAGCTAGAATGGAAATCTTGCGGGATCAAAAAAATTCCCGGGAAGGAATGGTCGGTCCGTCATTACAAATACGATGATGCGCGTAATTTCGAGCAATGGAATGAAGGTGCCTCGTGCGTACCCCACGGTAGCAGAAAATACCTTATTCCAGAGTTCGGTTTCGTGACGCCGCTATTCACAAAACCCAAGGAACCGCGTGGACGAGTGCAGCGCCTGTACGCGACTCGGCCGTTTTTCCAAGGTTTCGGAAAAAACGCCCAGCCCGAAACGAAGAACATCTTTGGTATGCAAGTGACCAAGGCTCTGCACGGAACCTTGGTCATTTTGTGCGAGGGCCGGAACAGAGGGGGGTTTTATATTTGTCGTTCTTGCGGCACTCACATGAAGGAAACAAAAGGGATTCACAAATCACCTTCGGATTCCGAATGCTCCGGGACCTTGGAGCGGTTCTCGCTCGGTCATGAACTGGTTACGGACGTCGTGTGCTTGCAGTTTCCTCAACTAACTGGCCAGTGGGAAGCCTATTCCGTCGCCTACGCCGTCCTGCTCGGAGCAGCCGAGACCTTGGATGTGCCGGATGCGGATCTGAATGTGACGATTACCCGCAGCAGCGACACTGGCGAGTCCGCAATCGTGCTCTACGACAACGTGCCGGGCGGCGCGGCACTAGTCGCACAACTGGAACAGGAGAGCATCGTCAAAGAGATGCTACATAACGCTAGGCAACGGGTTCAGGGCAATTGCGGCTGCGATTCGAGTTGCTACGGCTGCTTGCGGAGCTATCGCAATCAATTCGCCCATCCGCACTTGGATCGGAACAATGCTCTGTCGATTCTGGCAGAGTCCCTTGCCCGCTAGGAAGTCCAAAAGATGACGAGCACCACCGTGCGTTTCTTCAATACGGCTGGCCCGATCAAGCCCGACCTGCACTACCACGTCCCGCTCCTGTCGCGGCTCGATGTCGATGACCTGCTGCTGCTGATTCGGCAGGAGAAGTACTTCGTCCTCCATGCGCCGCGGCAGACCGGCAAAACGTCGGCGTTGTTCGCCTTGCGGGATCAATTAAACGCCAGCGGCGCGTTCCGCTGCGTGTACGCAAACATTGAGGTTGCTCAAACATCGCGTGAGGACGTTGCACGGGCGATGCGGGCGATCCTCGCCGAACTACAACTCGCGGCGATCGAGACGCTGGATGAGTCGCTGACAGCCCTGTGTTCCGATGTGCTGGAGGAGGTAGGGCCGGATAATGTACTGCGGGTAGTGCTGGCGCGCTGGTCGGCTGCCGATCCGAAGCCGCTGGTGCTGCTGCTCGACGAGATTGACGCGCTGGTCGGCGACAGTCTGCTGTCGGTGCTGCGGCAGCTACGCGCTGGCTTTCCGCAGCGCCCGCGTCGCTTTCCGCAGAGCGTGATCTTGTGTGGAGTGCGCGACGTGCGCGACTACCGCATTCAGTCGTCCGCGCAAAAAGCCATCATCGCCGGGGGCAGTGCGTTTAACATCCGCGCCGCGTCGCTGCGGCTCGGAGATTTTTCGCGGCCGGAGGTCGAGTCGCTGCTGGCGCAGCACACCGAGGAGACCGGCCAAGCGTTTGCAGACGAGGCTCGCGACGCAATTTGGGAGCTGACCCAAGGCCAGCCATGGTTGGTCAACGCGCTGGCGTACGAAGCCTGCTTCAAAAACAAGGTCGGCCGCGATCGCAGTCAGTCCATTTCCAGTGCCGCCATCCAAGACGCCCGCGAACAATTGGTTCTGCGCCGGGAGACGCATCTGGACCAACTGACCGACAAGCTGCGAGAGGAGCGCGTACGCCGGGTCGTTGAGCCGCTGCTGAGCGGGGCTGTCGATGTCGCTGCGATTGCCGACGACGATCTGCAATACGTGCGCGATCTCGGTCTGGTCGGTCTTGGCCAGTCGGTGGCCATCGCCAATCCGATCTACCGCGAGGTCATCCCCCGCGCCTTGACTTGGACCACGCAGGAGATGGTGATTCACGATGATCCGGCTTGGTATATCGCGGCCGACGGGTCACTGGAGGTGGACAAGCTGCTGGCGGCGTTCCAAGAATTTTTTCGCGAGCACTCCGAACACTGGGTGGAGCGGTTCCAGTACAAAGAGGCCGGTCCGCAGTTGCTGCTACAGGCGTTTTTGCAGCGCATTGTCAATAGCGGCGGGCGCATTGAGCGAGAGTATGGTTTGGGACGGGGGCGCGTGGATTTGCTGGTGATGTGGCCGGTGGGTGGGGATGCCCGCCGGACGCAGAAGGTGGTCATAGAATGCAAAGTACTGCACAGGGGCTTGGAGCGGACGCTGCGCGAAGGGCTGGTGCAGACGCGGGCGTATATGGACCGCTGCGCGACGGCCGAGGGGCACTTGGTGCTCTTCGACCGCCGCGAGGATGTGTCGTGGGGCGACAAGGTGTATCGTCGCGAAGAAAGCGCCGGGGGTGTGCCGGTCGTGGTATGGGGGATGTGATTTTCTAAAGGAGGAACCATTGAACCATTCACAGGAGGCTACCAAGGCCACGTGGCGGCCCGTGGGGCCGGACGAGTGCGCCGACCCGCTCTGCGCTTTGGCCCGGGCCGAGATACCGGCGATTCTGCTGCCCCAAGTCTGCACGTCGGCCGATTGCCAGCGGCTGATGGAACGTTTGGCCGAGCGCGGGTTGCTGCGCGCCCGCGGCGACGAGCGCACGCGCATCGACATTGGCACCAGTCTAGGCAACCTAGGCGGCGACCAAGAGGCATTCTTGGCCGATGCGGCTCACACGCACGCGCTTTTTGCCACCCTTTTTGCGGGTTTGCTCGACCCGGTGCAGTTGCTCTATCGGCACTTGCAGGCGTTGGCGCCCGACAAAGCGGTTAAGACGGCGCACGAGCGCGACGGCCGCTTGTACGGCCCGGCCATCTTTCGCATTCACTACGAGACCCACGCCTATCAGCCGCACATTGACCACGTAATTCTGCGCGAAAAGCGGTTCAACTACGCGGTCGCGCGCTTTACTCACCAATTTGCTGGTGTGCTGTGTGTGCAGAACGCGGATTCTGCCGGTCCGGGGGTGCAGGCTGTATTGCATCGCTGCCTGTGGACCGAGGAGATACAGCCGTATATCGCCGCGGGCCGTTTCCACGAATATGCGGCGGCGCAGGGCGTGGAGCATTGCGCGGTCGCGCTTGAGCCGGGCGATTTGTATTTCTTCAATACGCGCTGCATCCACGAGGTTCCGGCCGTGCAAGGGGACGATCCGCGCGTAGTGCTCGCCGTTTTTATCGGCTATGCCGACGACGACGACGAAATCTACGTGTGGTCTTAACCCATGCTGCCGTTTACTCCTATCGTCCGCGCCCTGCCGCCGACCGTGCCCTTTGTGCCGCCCGAGGCGCTAGAGCGGGCGCAGGGACAGCCGCTGGTCCTGCGGGTGGGGGCCAATGAGAGCAACTTCGGGATCTCGCCGCGGGCGCGGCAGGCCATGGTTGAGGCAGTGGATCAAGTGCATTGGTACAACGACCCCGAAGGGTACGAGCTGCGCTCGGCGCTGGCGGTGCGG
>RKRN01000171.1 GCA_007571365.1 Candidatus Latescibacterota bacterium | reverse complement strand
TTCAGCCACGCCGCCCAAGCGCTGCGCCATGCGCTCGAATGCGGCGCGACGATAGTCCCAGTTGCCCCACCGCGCCACCTGCTCCAGCCAGTCGCACAGGTGAATGGTCACCAAGTCGTTGAAGTCCTGCTCGCTCATCTCGATAGAATCGCCGGTCAGGCGGTCTTGGAGCACGTAGGGAGCACCCTGCCGCTCCACGGCGGCGTCGAAAGTGTCGCGCACCATGGCGCAATTGATGTACGCCAAGTATTCGGCCCGCTCGCCGATGAGTGCCCGCACTTCACTGCGACGCTCAACTGGCAGGGCAAAATCTTGGAAAATCTCGGTGCCGTATATGGAGTGAAAGAGCGCGGCGCGGCACATCACCTCGTCGCCTCCCCACTTTTTCATATCGCCGCGTACGCCGATGCAGTGGGCCAAGTACGTCTTGCTGGTATGCCCCACGTCGGCCGCGCCAATTTCCTTAAAAAAGTTTGTAAGCTCCTTGAAGCTAGCAGCCATAGCCTCCTCCTGTGTTTGGTTGACGGTTGTGATGATGGACGAAGGGGCAGTGGATCTCTCCTTCTGAATCATTTGACTAGCGGGATTCGTCCTCCACCGGCCGGTCGGCAATCGGCAGGTGGAGCAGCGCGGCCACCACACCGAGAGCGATTGCCAGCCACCAGACGGGATCGTATGACCCGGTGGCGTCGTAGAGCCGACCAGCTAGCCAGACGCCCAAGAAACTGCCTACCTGATGACTAAAAAAGACAATGCCGTACAGCGTTGACAAATAGCGCGCCCCGAATATCTGCGCCACAGTCCCGCTGGTCAACGGCACGGTAGCCAGCCACAAGAAGCCGATTAGGCCGCCGAAGAGCAGGGCGGAAAAGTTGGTCAGGGGCCCAAAGAGAAACAAGCCGATGACCACGGCGCGACTGAGGTAGAGCGCACTCAACAAATACTTCTTGCGGTAGCGGTCGCCCAGCCAGCCAAACAACGACGAGCCGAAGATGTTGCACAGGCCAATCAGCGACAAAGCCGTGGCCCCGGTCATGCGCGACAGGCCGCCGTCGGTGAGGAACGACGGCAGGTGCGTGGCGATAAAGGCGACGTGAAAGCCGCAGACGAAGAACCCGGCGTTGAGCAGCCAGTAGCCCGAATGGCCCCGCGCCCTGAGCAACGTTTGCAGCAGCGTCCCCTTGCTGTGCGGTCGGGCGGCGTGTGCGCTGGGACGCCGCGGGAAGCCAAAGGCCAACAGCACAACCCAGCCGATCAGGGCCGCGCTGGCCAGAAAGGACGCCTGCCAACCCGCGTGGACAATCATCCACTGCACCCCGGGCACGAAGGCGAAGGTCCCAAACGATCCGGCTGCGGTGACGATGCCAAACGCCGTGCTGCGGTTTGCCGGCTGGACGACGCGGGCGACGGCCCCCAGTACGATCACATACGTCGTGCTGCCCAGCCCCAGCCCGATGATGAGGCCCAACGTCAGATACAAGCCGAGCGGGCCGCTGCTAGCTGGCACCAGCAGGCATCCAGCCGCGTAGAGCAACGCGCCCCCCAGCACGACCCACCGCGCCCCATAGCGGTCGGCGATCATCCCGAACAGAGGCAGGCCAAAGACCGCGTTTTGCAGTGCTATGGCCAGGCTAAATACTTCGCGCCCTAACCCCAGACTGTCGCTAATCGGCTGTAGAAAGAGGCCAAACGACTGGCGGATCCCCATGCTGGCGAGCACCGTCAACGCACCCAAGAGCACGATGATCGTCGTCTGGCGGCGGGGAGTAAGCATGGAGAAATGCGGACAGGGTGGATTGATGGGGTGGGTAGTATAGCTTCTTGTCGCGCTCTGAGCAATCGCCTATTAGCTCCCTATTTCTTGCTAGGAAAGATCGCCGATGTGATTGCTGGTCAAGTAGATGTACGGACGGCGACTGGTCTGATGTCGGGACGTTGCACATCAATCGCCATATCCATACACTAAACACAGCATTCGCAAGGAGATGAACGTGAAAAACATTACCGTATCAGTAGGTGAAGAAACCCATCGGCTCGCCCGCATTCGGGCGGTGGAGTTGGGCGCATCTGTGTCGGCACCGGTCCGAGGCTACCTCTCTGTTAATAGTCCTGTTTCTGTCAATGAGGATTATCCATTGGGTAATATATTATTTGAATTGTCGCATACTGAGAATGGATGGTTCAATGCCGTTTTCAAGAAAATACAAGAATGGCGGAATGAACTAAATCGATAATCTAACTACGCAATAACCGATTTAACAGGAGAAGCCCTTCTGGGAGAAGTCAACATGACCGCGACCGCACAAGAAGTCTTCACCGCAACCGTTCGTGCCTTACCACCAAGCGAGCAGTTTCGTCTCGCAGCACTCATTTTACAGGAGTTGGCGCAGTCCGAAGTGGTTGTAGTGGAACGAAGTGACACTTGGAGCGAACAAGATCAAAGCGACTTAACCGCCGCCGCCTTACAGTATGCGGCGAAACTCTACCCAGAGGAAGAGGATCTTATCCACAATTTTATTCGCATAAAACCTCAAAGGAGCAAATCGCAATGACCGCACAAGAACGACCCGTCGTCTTCGTCTCGCTCACCGGCGACGAAACCATCAAACTCTACGACCTCGACCCCCAATCGGGTGCGCTGGAGTTGCGCGCCACCAGCCCGGCACACGGTCCCTCCGGCCCGCTCTTTTTGCACCCATCGTGCCCGGTGCTCTACGACGCTCATGTCGAGTCCTCCACCCTCGCCAGCCTCCGCCTCGACACCGCATCCGGGGAATTGACTCTGATCAACAAGGTCGATACCGGCCTTGACACCCCGGCCCACCAGACTGTGGACCGCGCTGGGCGCTTCTTATTGACCGCTTATTACACCGGCGGCGGCGTCACGGTCCATCGCTTGGAAGACGACGGAGCCATCGGCGAGTTCGTCCAGCGCATCGACACCGGCCCCAAGGCCCACGCTGTCCTGCTGACCGAGGGCGAGCGCTTTGTCTTTGTGCCCCACGTCTGCCCCAACAACAAGACCAGCCAGTTCCGCTTCGACGCCAGCACCGGCCAACTCTCGCCCAACGACCCGCCCGTACTGGCTCCACCCGAAGGTGAGCCTGGCCCTCGGCATATATGCTTCCGTCCGCTCGGCGACGTCGCGTACATTGTCAACGAGCAGGGCAATACCGTAACCGCCCACCGCTTCGACCCCGAGCGCGGCACGCTCTCCATTTTCCAAGACATTTCGACCCTGCCTGAAGACTACGCCGACGGCGGGCACACCGCCCACGTCGAAGTCCATCCCAACGGTCAGTGGTGCTACGCATCCAATCGCGGCCACGACAGCATCGTCGGCTATACCATCGACGCCGATGGCGCACTCAGTCCATTCGGGCACTACCCGGTGCCGGCTAGCCCGCGCTCGTTCAACATCGACCCGACCGGCGCGTACCTGTACTGCGCCGGGGAAGCCGCCGACCGCATGACCTGTTATCAGGTCGATGCAACCAGCGGTGCCTTGCAGCCCATCGCCGATTACGACGTGGGCAAGCAGCCGTTTTGGGTGATGGTGACGACGATCTGAGTGGTTGGTGGTCAGCCGCACTAGCAAAGGGCCGCGAAAATTACTGCTTCGCGGCCCTTTCGTATTTTTCGCGGCTCCTCTCACCCCACCTCAAAGGCAACCACGTTGCAGCTTTGGCGGCTGAACTCCACCGCGATCAGGTGAATCGGCTCGCCCCGAGCGCGATATTTAGCCGCGTAAGCCCGCGCCTGTAGCTGCGCCATGGCCGCACCGCTGGCCGCCTCAACCACCTTGAACTCAAACAGATACACGTGGCCGTTGAATAACACGGCCATGTCCAGCCGGCCGTGGCGGCTGCTGTCCTCGACCGCGATGTCCAACCCCAGCGACGCGAAATACGAGTAAAACACGCTGGCGTAGTAGCCCTCGTAGTCGGCGATGGGATTGTTGGTATGCCACTGATAGGGAATGCTGGCAAAGAACGCTTTGAACAGCGTCTCCAACCCGGCGAAGTCGTTGATCAGCAACAAGTCGTACAGCCGGGCGCGGTGCTCAACGAGGCGCGCGGCGCGGCCGGCCAGATGCCGCAACAGGCTTTCGTTCAGGCTCTGCTGGACCTCCCGATTGGGATAGCCCAACCGATAGAATAGTTGCCCCAAGCGCGGCTCGGTCTGGCGAATGGTCAGATAGCCGGTCTGGAACAGCAGAGCTTCGGTGGCGATGTCGCCGACGTCGAAAGTAGATAACAGGTCGGCGCTGCTGAGCATATTGTCTAAGGCCAGCGCACTGACGGCGCGGTCGACCAGCGTTTGGATCAGAAAGGTCGGCGTACCCGTCTCAAACCAGTACGAGCCGAACTGCCGCTTGTCGAATAGCAAGAGGATGTCGAAGGGATTATAGACCTTCTCCGCCCCACACCAGCTATAGCCGTTGTACCAACGGCGGATTTCGTCGCGGTCTAAGCCGGGCAAT
>RKRN01000225.1 GCA_007571365.1 Candidatus Latescibacterota bacterium | reverse complement strand
GTCGCGTCGAGAGGTTGCGGGTCTGCGGCGTGGCCGGCGTTTTTGAGGCGCAGGCGTCCTTGTCGGGTAAAGGCCGTGCCGTTGCGCGCATTGCGGGTGGGGACCACGCAGTCGAACATATCGACGCCAGCCGCGACGGCCTCGACCAAGTCGTGCGGCAGGCCCACGCCCATCAGATATCGAGGTTTTTCCGTTGGTAAATAGTTGGTGGTCTGGCGCACGACCGCGAACAGGTCCTCGCGCGGTTCGCCTACGGCTAAACCGCCGATGGCATAGCCGGGCAGGTCGAGCTGTACTAGGGCTTGGGCGCAGGCGCGGCGCAACTCTGGATAGATGCTGCCTTGGACAATGCCAAAGAGCCCTTGGGGGGGGCGGTCGACGCGCTCAGCCGCCAATTCCCGGTGGCGGCTCAGGCAGCGCTCGGCCCAGCGCAACGTTCGCTGCATGGACTCTTGCGCGTAGTCGCGCCCACAGGGATAGGGCGTACATTCGTCGAAAGCCATGATGATATCGGCACCAAGCCCATGCTCAATTTCCATGACCTTTTCAGGGGTGAAGAAGTGATGCGAGCCATCCAAGTGCGATTGGAAACGCACCCCATCGGCGGCTACCTCGTTGTGGTCGCTGAGGCTGAAGACCTGAAAGCCGCCGCTGTCGGTGAGGATCGGCTTGGGCCAATTCATAAAGGCGTGGAGCCCCCCCATCTGGTCAATGAGCTGGTGGCCGGGACGCAAGTAGAGGTGATAGGCATTGCCGAGGATGATTTGCGCTTGGACCGCCGCTAGGTCCTGTTGATCGAGGGTCTTGACCGTGGCTTGGGTGCCGACGGGCATGAAGACTGGCGTCTCCACCGGGCCGTGCGGCGTGTGGAGGACGCCGGCCCGCGCTCTGGTTGCCGCGTCTTGCGCGACGAGCTCAAAGCGGAAGGTGCTCACGGCAATAGCTGGGAGACGGGGACGAAGCGAAAGCCGCGCTTTTCAAGCTGCGGCAACGCAGCCAATAGGGCGATGAGCGTCTCTCGGCGATTGTGCCCCACGCCGATGGCTTGGCCCGCCTGAGCCGCGATCGCGGCGAGTTCCCAGAGTTTTCCCTGAATGGTTTGGGCATCGGCGATCTCGTCGATAAAGAGGTCGCGGTTAATGGCCCTAATATCCATATCCACCGCTAGTTGGTAAGCGACGGACGAGGCCGTGGTGCGGCTGTCGAGAAACAGCAGCTTGCGGCTCTTTAGTTCAGAGAGCACTAGACGCATGACTCGCTCGTTGGCCGTAGCTTTGGAGCCCATGTGGTTGTTGACCCCGCGGGCGTGGGGCACGTTTTGCAAGGCGCGGCGCACGCGGCGGCGGATTTCCTCGTCCTTGAGGCCCACGAGGATGGCGTGCGCACCGGCAGAGGCCTCGCCTTGGGATTCCATCGGCAGGTGGACCAACACTTCGTGTCCGTGGGTGCGCACCCGCTCGGCGAGGGCGGGTGCTTGATTTGCTATGGGCAAGATAGAGAACGTCAGGGACTGCGGTATGGCGCAGAAGTGCGCGGCGATAGGGGCGTCGGCGAAGTCGTCGATAACAATAGCAATGTTGCCGGTGCGGCGGTGCTCAGCAACCGAATCTAAAATAAAAACGGTCGTCTGCACCTCGCCAAAGCCGCTGCGAATTTCGACTTGGCCCTGCCGCTCGCTGGCACTGAGGACTTGGCCGCCGTGCCGCTGGACAAAGCGCGAGATGCCCAAGTTGGCCTCGGCTAAGGGCAAGTCGGCGGGTACACCGACCTCAATGCGGTCGAAGTACTCTTGGCGGTGCTTGGAATAGAGGGCCGACCCGATGCCCAAATCGGCCAAGGCACTGTCGATGCCGGCATAGAGCACCTCGGCTAGCTGGTCGGCGTTGGCTGCTTGATAGGGAACGGGCGCGTCGGCTGACGCGATGACGGGCAGATCGCTGGTCCACTCTTCTGCCGCGGGCCTGTAAAGCAAAAAGAGGGTCGCGCCACCGAGCAACAAGCCCGAAAGAGCCAAGTGCCAGCCGGGGTGGTGCTGGCGCTTGACCAAGCGTTTACTCACTGGATCAGGGCGCGACTTGTTGCTTTAATGCCGCCCAGCTCAGGGCGTTTGCCAAGTGCTTGCCGGCCCCACCGCAGTCGCCTTCCAAGGCATCGTTCTCCCAGCGGGCGATTTTCCACAGGTCGTACTCTAGGTCGCGGCGGAGCTTGAAAGTCATAAATTGATCTACGCGATAGCCGTCGCCATTCTCGTCGAGCAGGCGCATCTGGACCCGGCCATAGAAGACATCCCAGTCTTCGTCTGGGTGGCCGTTGGGGTCTCCAGGAAAAGATTCTGGGTGTTCGGAGCCGAGCTCTTGAGTGCGGCGGGTAAGCTCAAAGTCGAAGTCGAAATTGCGAAAGATGTCGAAAATGCCCGGCTCCGAACCATCGCGAGTGCCGGTCATGATAGCTAGTTCTTCTTCTCGGTCGTAGTGGTAATCCACTTCTCCTAGGCAATCCCATTCAGTAAACAAGAATCCTTCGTCGAGCAAGTCGTCGTAGAGCTCCTTATCGCGAGTGCGCATGGCGCGAGCGAGATTATCCATGAGTTGCTCGGGGGTTGTGGCCGGGGGAGCGGGCGGAGCGGGCGGCTCTATTATAGAGGGATCTTGGGTATCGGGTGCAAAATCAAGGGGGTTGCTGCAGCTAAAGCAGGAACTCAGGGTAAAGAGGCCGCAAAAAGCCAAGAGGGTGAACAGTTTCATGATCGTATCTCCAGACTGGGGTTACGCAACGGACTGTATATTTAAGATACAAATCAGCGGGGCGATTATCAAAGAAGTGCGCCGCGCATTTACTGCGAGAAACGCGCCCGCAGCTCCCCCCAAGAAAACTTCGCCGAAGCTCGGTCGCGCTGGTCTTGCCAAACCGCGATTGACCACACCGGATTTTCCTCGGTGGGCGTCACCAACTCGATTGTCGCGAGGCCCTTGATGCCGATTGTCGCCACAGAGTCGGCCTCGCCAATTATTTCGATAAACTCGGCTTCATAGGGGAAGATGAAAGTCTCCCTTAGCTGGTCGTCGGAGACGATGCGCTCGTCCGCAGCCGATCTGAACCAACGCACAAAGTGCGCCCGATGGATCCGCTCCGATGAGAGAATGAGGCGGGCAAAGTCGTCTTCTTCAGCCGCTCCCCAGAGTGTATCGCGGTCAGCGTCGTAGATCTCCGGGTATAGCTGCACATCATCGGGATCGGGGAAAAAAATAAAATTTTCGGCAAATTGATCCATGTACTGTTGCGGGCTGCGCCTATCGGCTGGGGCTTGAAGGATCGAAATGAGGTTGGCCAAGACGGCTGCGGGGGTGTGGGGATCGCGCAGGGAGAGTTGTTGGCCGCTGGGGCAGTCGGGGATCTGGGTCGATAGCGGAGTCCTAGGGTCGGGGCGTTCCTCAACCCCGGCGGCGCAATGGGGAAAAAGCTCGATACTCGTGCCTTCTGCGCAGCGACAATCCACTTGTTCGCTGTCGCCGATGGTGCAGCCAGCCAATAGGGCCGCGAGCAGAAATGTTCGGAGCGCGATCATGATGGCACGGATCAGTAGGCGATAAAAGGCACGGGCGCGAAACAGACGACAAAAATCAGCAGGCAGAGGTAGCCGACGAAGTACCGGCCGCGATCCAGCGCGATAAAGGGATCGTAGGGAGCCGGGTGGTCCTTGCCAAAAAGCGCGAGGAAGAAGGCCAGCGCTAGCCACCCCGGCCACCCTTGGGGCCATTCCCACACCAGTGCTAGGACTCCATAAAGCCCCAAGGCCAGCAAAGCGACGTAGGTTGCGCGGGCGATCTGCCGGTGCCGGGAGCCAAAGAGCGCGTACGCGATGTGGCCGCCATCAAGTTGGCCGATGGGAAAAAGATTAAAGGCCGTGATAAACAGCCCGACCCAACCGGCAAAAGCCACCGGGTCTAAAAGGACCATTTGGTTCGGCCCAATGGCGGGCAAGACGAGCGCGGCGATACCGGAAAAGAGCAAGGGGGCTCCCAGTTCGATGGGGGCCACGTGAAAGTAATCGGTTGAGACCACAGACGAGCGCGAAAGCCCGGCGAAGCAGGCTGCGAGGGCGACGATAAAGCCCGCTAAAGGACCAGCGGCACCAATGTCGAGGAGCGCACGCTTGTTGGGGATGGGGGAGCGGATTTTGATAACGGCACCCAACGTGCCGAGGAAGGAAACGTAGGGCAGGGGAAGGAAATAAGGCAGCGAGGCCCGGACTCCCCAGCGGCGTGCCGCAAAGTAATGGCCGAACTCATGGACCGTGAGGATAAAGAGCAGAGTTGCGGCAAAAGGAAGGCCCTCGACGAGGTGGACCAAGGCCGCGAGGCTGGTCAGCGGATCGACGCCTTGCTGCATGGCACCAGCGGTCGCAGTCGAAGCAATGGTACAGAAAAACAGCAATAGGTGGACCCACAAGCGCGAGGAGTTGATGTGCGGTAGCGGGGCCGGGAGCGCGGGCGGGGCTGTGCCTTGCCGGCGCCGCGGGCACGGCGGCGG
>RKRN01000112.1 GCA_007571365.1 Candidatus Latescibacterota bacterium | reverse complement strand
TGTGGTCGTGATCGCCCTGATCGTCTGGCGCTTTCGCGCCGGGGCCCTGCGCCGGGGCTACGAGGATATGCTGCTCAATCTGCGCTTCCGATCCAGCACGGGCGATCGGGACCTGGCAGCGCGAGACCTCAGCAGTGGCAAGTTTTAACCCGAACTCACGTTAAAGGAGGATTCTATATGAACACGCCGCGCAAAGTACCTAAAGTACCCCGGTCAGAGAGACTTCCCGTTACGGTCCTGTCCGGCTTTCTCGGCGCAGGCAAGACCACTCTTCTCAACAACGTGCTCCACAACCGCGAGGGCCTGCGCGTCGCGGTCATCGTCAACGACATGAGCGAGGTCAACATCGACGCGGCGCTCGTTGAGCATGGCGGTGCGGAACTCTCGCGGACCGAGGAGAAGTTGGTCGAGATGTCGAACGGCTGCATCTGCTGCACGCTGCGCGACGACCTGCTCGCCGAGGTCTCACGGCTCGCGCAGGAGAGACGCTTCGACTACCTGCTCATTGAGTCCACTGGGATCTCGGAGCCCATTCCGGTCGCGCAGACCTTCACCTTCGAGGACGAGAACGGGGTGAGCCTGAGCCAGGTTTCGCGCCTCGACACGATGGTCACGGTCGTGGACGCGGCGAGCTTCCTGCGGGACTACAACGCCGCCGAAGCACTCCAAGACCGCGGTGAGTCGCTGGGCGAAGAAGATCACCGGACGGTGACCGACCTGCTCATCGACCAGATCGAGTTCGCCGACGTCATCGTGCTCAACAAGCTCGATCTCGTGAGCAACGATCAGGCTCTCGAGATCGAGGCCATCGTGAAAGCGTTCAACCCCGGCGCGAAGATTCTCATGGCGACGCGCGGACAGGTCTCGCTCGAATGCGTGCTCGACACGGGCCTGTTTGACTACGAGAAGGCGGAGAGCTCGGCCGGCTGGATTCGAGAGCTTCAGGGTGAGCACGCGCCGGAGACCGAGGAGTACGGGATCTCGAGCTTCACCTATCGGACGTCGCAGCCCTTCGACGCCGAGAAGCTGTGGGCGTTCCTGCACAATGACGAGAACTGGCGCGGCGTACTCCGCTCGAAGGGCTTCTTCTGGGTCGCCGCTGACCATCGGCTCCTCTACGAGTGGTCTCAAGCCGGCGGCGTCTTCAACGTGAACCCCGTCGGGATGTGGTGGGCGGCCGTGCCTCGCGAACACTGGGAGCACCCCGAGGGTCAGCGACCTGACCAGCGGCCGGACTGGCATCCTCGCTTCGGCGATCGCGCACAGCAGCTCGTCTTCATCGGCCAGCAGATGCACGAGGCGGCGATGCGCACTCGCCTCGACGCATGCCTGCTCGACGAGTGCCGCGCCGCCGCTGACAGCAAGGCTTGGGCAGAGTTCCGGAACCCGTTTCCGGAGCTTCGCATGGCCGAGGAGTCAGCATGACCGAAACTACCTCATCCGTTTTGGCGAAAGAATCACCGACATCTCATGGCACCTCTCGGTCATCCGTACTTCACGTATGCACGTCCTGTAGGGTCCCTGGCTCTCCGCGTGAGCCACGAGACAGTCGAGCCGGATTCAAACTCTATCAAGAGCTTCGCGCGACGTTCCATGATCTCGTCAGGCTCGACGCCTGGCTTGCCATACTGTTCGGTGAGCGCGGGGTGGACATCTTCCGCATGAAGGGCTTCATCAGCCTCGCAGGTGAGTCGCAGCGCGGGGTTCACATGCTCTTTGACGGCCAGCCGGATCGCGAATGGGGGGACGCGCCCCGCCGCAATCAGCTCGTCTTCAGCGGCCGCAACCTCGATGAGCAGCGCGGGCGGCAGGGGGCGAAGCATGTCTGATTTGAATGGCGACAGGAGGAATGTGCATGATCGGCACCGAGGCCGTGAAATCGTCTATGACGTAGTGGTCGTCGGTGCCGGTGCCGCAGGCGTGGGTGCCGCGGTGGCTCTCAAGGATGCTGGCGTCGAGAACTTCGTAGTTTCCGAGCGTCACACGGTCGGCGCATCGTTCGCCTCATGGCCGGCCGAGACTCGCTTCATCACGCCCTCGTATCCAACCAGTTCGATTGGCATGCTCGATTTGAACTCGATTGCGATTGGAACTTCACCTGCGTTCAGTTTGGGGGTTGAGCATCCGACCGGTGAAGACTACGCGATGTATCTGCGTGCAGTTGCACACTTTTTTGAGGTACCTGTCCGCCAGAATACCGACGTGCTGCAGGTAACAAAGGTTGGCGACGGCTTCCGCGTCGATACAGCCGACGAGACCTTACAAGCTAAGCACGTCATTTGGGCCGCTGGCGAGTTCCAATACCCACGCTTAAGCGGGTTCGTTGGTAGCCAATTGTGCCGCCACACCGCGACCATCGCCAGCTATGAAGAGCTTGACGGGGACGACTTCATCGTTGTGGGCGGCTACGAAAGCGGGGTCGATGTGGCCTACCACTTGGCGTGTCGCGACAAACGAGTGCGGTTGTTCGACAAGGGTTGTCCGTGGAAGGACGAGAGTTCCGATCCCAGTGTCGCGCTTTCCCCGTTTACGCTCGAACGGATGCGTGAAGACTGGTTTGTTGAGCAAGTGGAACTGTTTCCGCATACACCTATCGAATCGGTCGCCCGCGTGGACGACATGTATGAAGTCGCGGCTCGGGACGGGCAGCGGTTTCAAACCCGCGTACCGCCCCTATTGGCCGGCGGCTTTGAGGGGAGTCACAAGTTGGTCGCGGATTTGTTTGAACGACGCGACGATGGCTTGCCGCTTCTGAGCGAACACGATGAATCGACCATCGTACCAGGCGTGTTTCTCTGCGGCCCCGCAGTTCGGCATAACAATCACGTCTTCTGCTTTATCTTCAAGTATCGACAACGATTCGCCGTTGTCGCCAAAGCAATTGCGACCTCGTTAGGGCTGCCGGCGGCAGCATTGGAAGAGTACCGCAAGTGGGGCATGTATCTCGATGACCTCTCCTGCTGTGGGATGGAGTGCGTATGTTGACGAGAAACGACGAAGGGGCCGTCGCGTCTGGCGCGGGGCGAAGCCGACGAGCTAGGGTGCGGAGCATCGCATGGCTCGGACAAACGGCTGCCAGCGTTTGCTGGATTGGCAGCATGCTGACTGACGGGATCAGATCCAGTGGGGATTGGTTGCAGTTGTTTGCTGCATCCGCATGGCTGTTGGCCAACATCGCAGCGATTGCGACTGCCGAGGCTGATTTAGATGTCGGTAGCAGGAGCTCGAAGCATGGCTGATTTGAATGGTGACAGCCCGAGGGGCGTTCTTCGCCGGGGTTGGTCGGCGGCGGTCGGCGACTACGCCATCGCCGGGGGTTGGAGCCTACGCAGTGATGCTGCGGATGGCGTTTACGCATTCGACGGCAAGTCTGGCGCGACCGCTTGGGCGCGGCGCGAAGTTCATGCAGGAGGTATGCTCGCGATGGCGATCCACCCAAGCGGAACCGCGTTCGCTACGGCCGGCCAGGACAGCCGAATCTTAATCTGGAGTGCCGCCGCCGGGCTATCGACGTCGGAAGCGGTTGGGTAGAAAACGCGGCGTGGTCGCCGGACTGGGCGGCCTCCTGCTCCCGGCAGGTTCGCGCGTATGGCGCGGCGGTTTGGCGATCTGCTGACCATCTATAGTCATCATGGATACAAACGCTCTACTGGTTTTGTCGGCCTACTCAGCCGCCATCTTTGCCGCTTCCCTGCTCGGCGGCAAATTGGCGGCCTTGGGCACCATGACGCATACGCGCACTCAGATCGTAATGAGTCTCGTAGCCGGCTTCATCCTCGGCATCGCCATGTTTCACCTGCTACCCGATAGCCTCGATCACATTCCTGGACCTAGTGCTATAAAAAAAGCTGTGGGATGGATGGTGCTAGGCATGGTGCTGATGATTCTCTTACAGCATATTTTTCACTTTCACCAGCACGACTTTAGCTGCGAAGCGAGCGATCTGTACGATGACCACGGCCACGGCGTCGTCCATGCGCCGAGTTTGTTCGGCGTGGCTGTCGGCCTAGGGGTGCATACCGCGACCGAAGGGATCGCGTTGGGTACCAGCATGAGGTTGGAATCGCCGTATGAAGACGGAGTCGCCTTGGCGGGCCTAGGGGTATTCCTCGTCATTCTGCTGCACAAGCCGCTCGATGCGTACTCCATTGTCAGCATGATGAAGTACGCCGGGCACAGCCAGCGCGCCCGGACATGGACCAATGTCGGCTTTGCCATGCTGTGCCCGGTAGTGGCGCTAGCGAGCTTTGGCGGGGTGGAATTGCTCGGCCCGGAAGAAGAGGCGGTGATCGGCTATGTGCTGTCCTTTGCGGCGGGCGCGTTTTTGTACATTGCCTTGAGCGACCTGCTGCCGGAGAGCCATTTCCACAGCCACGATCGCGGCAAGCTCATCGTCTCCCTCCTGGTGGGAATCAGTCTCGCCTATGTACTTTGAATCCAGTACCCTTTATGGCGCACGAAGGGCATTAGCTATATCGCTACCTGCTACCCGGTCTGCACCGACTTAATTTTCCGCAAACACAACAGCAGCGGACCGCCGATCTCCTGCTATTATCCGGGTTTCAGCTCCCTGGCTGCCACTCGTTGAGCGTGCGGGCGAAGAGGATGTCCGAGCGGGTGACGGCCCCTTCGCTGTGGGTTGTCACCGAGACCGCAATGGTGCGCTTGCCAGTATCCAAGGAGAAATCGGGGTGGTGGTTTTGCTCGGTGATGGTGTGGGTCAGGTGGTTGAGGAACGAAGTGATGTCCTTGAAGTTGGCAAAGACGAAGTCGCGCGAGAGGATGATGCCGTCGCGACTCCAGCCGGCGAGGGTTTGCAATTCGGCATCTACTTCAGCGGCGCTGAGCGTGGTTTTGTCTTCGGTCATGGTGGGTTGCTCCTTTAGGTGGTTAGAATGCGGTGGAGGCGGTCGGCGATGATTTCGGCTTCGCCTTCTAAGAGGGTCTGCGGCCCAACGCTGAGCGAGGTAGGGCCGCTGCTGACGAGAATCGATGGCTCGCCTGCTTCGAGCGCACGCACTACATCGCCGGCCGAAAGGGGGGCCGCGTCGCCAAAGTGCAGATGCACCAGCGGCGAGGCCGGTGGAAATCTGTTCTCGTAGGCTTTGGTGAAACGAACTTCAATACCGGCAATGCCTTCGCCGGCTTCGGCGACGACTCGACAGCGGCGCTCCCACTCGGCGACGACCGCTGCCTCGTCCATTTCAAAAAACAATTCGACAGCGCGGAGGAGGCCGCAGATTTCCTCTTTGCCGACCTTCATGCCGCGGCCGATGGCCGAGTGTGGGTTGGAGTTGAGGTGGCACGCGGCGATCAGGTCTTTGCGCCCCAAAATAAGGCCCGTTGATTGCGGCCCGAACAGGCCCTTGCCGCCGCTGAATACCGACAGGTCGCAGCCCATAGCCGGCAGGTGGGTCAGGTTGGAGCGCGGCGGCAATTGCGCGGCCGCATCGACGATGACGGGCACGTTGCGTTCGTGGGCGGCAGCGACGAGCGCGGGTAGCTCGGATAGGGGCTGACTGCCGAGGAAGTACACTACGGCTGCGGTTTTGGGGCCGATGCCAGCGACGTAATCGTCGAGCGTCACGGCCTTGGTGGTCCCGACTTTGACCAGTTCGCCGCCGCTGAGGCGAAAGCCTTGGTGGACGTAGTAATGCGAATCGACCAAGCTGATGACGAATTGGTTGGGCCGGTCCCCGACGTCGGGAAGCTGGGCAATGGCGCGGGCGTCGGTGCCAGTCAGACAAGCTGCGCCGGCCAAGAGCATGCCGCCGGCCGCGCCCGAAGACACAAAGGCCGCTTCAGCACCGGTGAGTTCGGCGATGCGGGCACCAGCCTTTTCGTGCAGCTCGTTGAGGTGGACGAATTGGCGCGCCGCTTCGGCCATCGCTTTGACCACGGGCGCGGGCATGATGGAGCCGCCGAGCGTGGTGATGGTGCCGCGAGCGTTGATAAAGGGGCGCAGGCCGAGGCGCTGGTATAGAGTGGGCATGGATGGGTTCCTCGGGGAAATAGTTGATGGAATGTACACGTCTAACTCGCAGTAATGTATTCATTTTAGGCTGTTTCTTGCCAATTTATCCTTCTTTCGCTACTGCCTGACTGCTTCGTCGCTATTGTGCATATATCCGTAACCTCTTTTGCAGATGACTTAGCATGTACACTGCGTACACGACTTGATATTCCTGAATTATTTATATTGACATGATACTGGTAACATGGTATAAGTATGTTCAGTAGTCAATCATTTGCTTGGCATAGGAGAAAGTTAATATGGGATACGCAGCTAAAGCCATTGCCAACTACTTTCTGGAATTAGCCGCTAAAGAGAGCGAAAAAATAACGCCGCTCAAGATTCAAAAGCTAGTCTATATCGCTCATGGCTGGTATCTGGCTCTCTACGAAAAACCCTTGGTCCATGACGAGTTTGCAGAAGCATGGGAGTATGGGCCTGTATTCCCCTCGATCTATCACGAGTTCAAGCATTTTGGCGGAGAGCCCATCGCGAAACCGGCTATGGATATAGAGTACAATGAGTTATCGGATGAATGGGAGGCTTGGAAACCGCATGTTCTAGGCAACGACAAGAACACGCGGGCTTTCCTCAATCATATATGGAAACTATATAAAGGGTTCACGGGAGGGCAATTATCTGCTTTAACTCATGAAGAGGGAACGCCTTGGGAGAAAACGCGCAACGAAAAGGGAGAAATAAGAAACGCCCATATCGAGAATCAGGATATAGAAGACTACTATAAAGGGCGTCTCAAATGACTACCGAGGGTAAAGCGGACCTCGAGCGCATTTCTGTTGATGCTGAGCCTTCTAAGTCCAAGACACGTGAAGAATCTTTGCTCAGCCATGAGCGTCAGACACAGGCCCAAAACATAGGACGACTTGGTAAAATCTTCGAAAATAAAGAGAATGCTCAAGGCTATCTAATCACAATTTTACTCCTAGCCTTTCTCGCTCTATTATCCGGCCTAGCATACGCGGAACCTAGTATCCGAGTTGATCTAGCCAAAGGGCTTTTTACCCTCATGGCCTCCCTTATAGGGTACTTCGGTGGTAAAGCGGGTAGTAAAAATGGCGAGGCATCTAAACGCTAAAGGCCTTGTCCGCAATGGTCGGCGCGGCCAAATAAAAAGCGGGCGGGATAAGATACCCCGCCCGCTTTCTTGTGTCTGCTCCAAGCGTCGCTTAGTGCGGGTGCGCGTGGCCGTGCCCGGGGCCGGCCGCTGCTTCTTCCTCCTCCGGCTCCTCAGCCACCAAGGCGTCGGTGGTCAGCAAGAGGGTGGCGATGCTAGCGGCATTGCTGAGCGCGGTGCGCACGACCTTGGTCGGGTCGATGACGCCCATGGACACGAGGTCGCCGTATTCTTCGCTGCGTGCGTTGAATCCGTACGCGCCCTCGCCGCCGGTGCGGACCGTCTCGACAACGACGGCCCCTTCGTGCCCGGCATTGTCGGCGATCTGGCGCATCGGTTCCTCAAGGGCGCGCCGCACGATGCGGACGCCGGTGGTTTCGCCCTCGGTCTCGCCGGTGAGCGAATCCAGCGCGGCAATAGAGCGCACTAGGGCGACGCCCCCGCCGGGCACGATGCCTTCTTCGACCGCAGCGCGCGTCGCGTGCAGCGCGTCCTCGACGCGGGCCTTCTTCTCCTTCATCTCGGTCTCAGTAGGTGCGCCGACCGCAATGACGGCCACGCCGCCGGCCAGCTTGGCCAGCCGCTCCTGCAACTTCTCGCGGTCGTAGTCCGAGGTGGTCTCGTCGATCTGATTGCGGATCTGCTCAACCCGGCCCTTGATGTCGGCGGCCTTGCCGGTGCCTTCGACGATGGTGGTGTTGTCCTTGTCGATGGTGATGCGCTTGGCTTGGCCGAGATCGGTCAGTTGGACGCTTTCGAGGTTGATCCCCAAATCCTCGGTGATCACGGTGCCGCCGGTGAGGGTGGCGATGTCTTGCAGCATGGCCTTGCGGCGGTCGCCGTAGCCGGGGGCCTTGACCGCAGAGACCTGCAGGGTGCCGCGAATTTTGTTGACCACCAGCGTGGCGAGGGCCTCGCCCTCTACGTCCTCGGCGATGACCAACAGGGGCTTGCTCGCCTTACTGACCTTTTCGAGCAAGGGCAGCAGGTCCTTGAGGTTGGAAATTTTCTTCTCGTGGATCAGCAGATAGCAGTCCTCCAAGGAGGCTTCCATGTTCTCCTGATCGGTGACGAAATAGGGCGACAGATAGCCGCGGTCGAACTGCATGCCCTCGACCACGTCGAGGCTGGTGTCCGTGCTTTTGGCTTCCTCGACGGTGATGGTGCCGTCCTTGCCGACCTTGTCCATGGCTTCGGCAATCAGTCGGCCAATGTCGTCGTCGCCGTTGGCCGAGATGGCGCCGATTTGCTCGACCTCGGAGTGATCTTGGACGGCTTTGCTCTGGGCTTCGAGGCTTGTGACCACCGCGGCGACGGCTTGGTCAATGCCGCGCTTGATCTCCATCGGGTTGTAGCCTGAAGTAACGGCTTGCAAGCCCTGAGTGTACATGGCTTCGGCGAGGACGGTGGCGGTGGTAGTGCCATCACCAGCTACATCGCTGGTCTTGGAAGCAACCTCCTTGACCATCTGCGCGCCCATGTTTTCATAGGCTTCGGGCAGCTCGATCTCTTTGGCGACGGTAACGCCGTCCTTAGTGACAGTGGGCGAGCCCCAGCTCTTGGCCAAGACGACGTTGCGGCCCCGCGGCCCGAGCGTCACCTTGACGGCCTTGCTGAGCTGTTGGACGCCGGAGAGGATGCTCTCGCGGGCGTCTTTGCTAAAGGCAATCTGTTTGGCAGCCATAAGTATTGTACCTCCCTTAGGCTACAATGGCGAGGATGTCGTCTTCGCGCATGATTAGGTATTCTTCGCCCTCAATTTTGACCTCGGTGCCCGAGTACTTGCCGATGAGGACCTTGTCGCCCACGCTCACTTCCAAACCGACGCGCTCGCCGTCTTCAACGCGCCCGGGGCCGACGGCGACGATCTCGGCTTCTTGGGGCTTTTCCTTGGCCGTGTCTGGGATGATGATCCCACCGACCTTCTGCTCTTCGGCCTCGTCGAGACGCTTGACTAACACGCGGTCGGCGAGGGGCTTAATATTGATAGTGGCCATGATTGGCTCCTCCTTGTATTGGGTAAAGGGTTGTGGGATGCTATATGCAAAATTCGTGCCAATGGACGAAAGTTTTGCTAGTACTTTGTTTATAAAGAACTTATGTCATTTCTTAATTCCGGCCCGCAAGGGGATATTTTCCCATAATGATAATAAAGCCTTTAAGAAAACAGAAAAAATATGTTTAAGTACTATATAAAAAATAAAGTTGTGAAGTTTTCTCGAAAAGAAAATAAACAGGTCATATTTTCATTATGAAAATTGAGGGATCATGGACTGGGATGATCAGCGAGTTGTGCTTACTGGGGCCAGCAGCGGCATCGGTCGCGCCTTGGCGCTCCTACTGGCCGGGCGGGGAGCGCGCTTGGTGTTGGTGGCGCGCCGAGCCGCGGCGCTAGCCGAACTGGGCGCGGCCATTAAAAAAAGCGGCGGACGCCAGCCGTTGGTGATGCCGTGCGACGTAAGCGATCTGGCCCAAGTCAGGGCTTTACACGCTGCGGTAGAGAGGCAATGGGGCGGGGCTGACGTGCTGATCAACAACGCCGGCCGGGGGCATTACCGCTCCTTTGCCGATGCCGATGTGGGCGAATGCGCGGCCGTGGTGCAAACGAACCTGCTCGGCACCATCTATTGCACCCGAGCCTTTCTGCCGGGGATGCTGGCGCAAGGGCGGGGCCGGTTGGTCTTCATATCGAGTGTTGTCGGCGAATTTCCCGTGCCCAAGCACGCCGTGTACAGCGCGACGAAATGCGCGGTGAGTGGCTTGGCCGAAAGCCTCGACTACGAGTTGGCGCCCCGAGGTATTGGCGTCCACCTCGTGGAGCCGGGCTTGGTGCATACCGAGTTTGCCGCCCGCGCTGGCACCCAGCACTTGCCGGTGCAGAAAAAATTCGCCAAGTCGGCTGAGGAAGTAGCCGTAGCTATCGCCGACGCCGTAGCGGCCGGCAAGCGCAAGAGCGTCCCAGATGCGGCCGCGCTGTTGCTGATCAAGCTGCGCCAGTACGTACCCGGCTTGACGCGGTTGGCTTTTCGGAGGGTCTGCCGTCGCCTCTAGGCCGTGCTACTGAGCGGTGTACCCGCCATCGACGACTAGAGTGGCCCCGGTGGTAAAGCCAGAGGCTGCTGAGGCAAAGTAGAGAACGGCCGTGGCTAGCTCGGCCGGCTCGCCCCAGCGTTCCATAGGGACCTTGGCGATCATTTCGCGCGCCTTGGCCGGATCTTGCAGCAGGATGGCGTTGATCGGGGTGGTAAAAGGGCCGGGGCAGATGGCGTTGACGGTGATTCCGTGCGCTGCCCATTCAAGGGCGAGGGTCTTGGTGAGCTGGACGATGCCGCCTTTGCTAGAGGCATACGGGGTGCGGTGGGCGATTGACACCTGCGACACGGTGGAGCCGAGGTTGATGACGCGGCCGTAGCCGCGCTCTATCATCTGCGGCCCTACGGCGCGGCAATAGTACATTGGGCCGGTGAGGTTGATGGCGATGACCGCGTCCCAATCCTCGTCGCGCAGCTCGACGATCGGGCTGCGGATGTTGATGCCGGCGTTGTTGACTAGGATGTCAATGGGGCCCAAGGCGTCGTTGGTTTGGCGCACTGAGGCTTCCACTTGGCTGCGGTCGGCCGCATCGGCTTGGAAAGCGAGGACGCGGCCGTTGGTGTGGGCACTGATTTGCGCGGCCGCGGCCTGGGCCTCTGCTGCATGGCGGCTGGTGAGGGCCACGTCGGCACCGGCCGCGGACAGCGCGCAGGCCATGGCTTGGCCGAGGCCCTTGCTGCCGCCAGTCACCAAGGCCGTGCGGCCTTTGAGGCTGAAGAGGTCGAGCGAGGAAGGTGGGATCATCATAGCGAGGACCAGCCTTCGGCCTCAACCATGGACTTGGCAAGGTCGCCCAACTCGGCGACTAGCTCGGCTTGATCGCGGGCGCGGGCCTTATTGGTGATCTGCATGGTTAGGGCAATAAGCCCCAAGCCGAAGATCCGCTGCAAGCTCTGCGGCGAGTCTGGTTCGAGGTCGGGAATCAGCTCGGACAGGCGGTTGAGCAGGTCGCGGTGCTCAGTGGGAATTTCAATGACTTCCAAGGACATGTTTCAATCCGCTCCCCCGCCGAAGCGAGGGGAGATTCCTACGATGTGGAGTGCTACTAAGTGGCGTTAAAGGTAACGCATGGCCTAGTCGCGGTCAAAGCGGACTGTGATTGTGGGATTTGCGGGATTTACAGGATGAAAAGCCGCGGTTAAAGCTCGACATCGCGGGCGACGAAGTGTTCGCCGTCTTGGACGATGCGGCTCCACGGCGCGTCGGGGTCGTGGTCCCAAGCCACGATCCACCCTTGGGCGGCGGCCTCGGCGATGAAGTGCTGTTTGCGGGTTAAGGTTTGGTAGGGGAACATGTCGTAGGCCATGTTCCAATAGGGCCGCAGGTGGGTGCGCGTGGGGATCAGTTCGCCGGGATAGACGAGGGTGTGGTCGCCAGCCTCAAAGCGGAAGCCCTGATGGGTGCGCGTGTGGCCGCCGGTGACAAAAGCCGTCAGCCCGGGGGCCAATTCGCCATCGCCGTCGAGGAAGCGCAGCTCGACTTGGCGGGCGAGGGTGTGTAGTTCCTCGGGGCGGTAGCTGCTCCGCATGGTGCTGCGGCCAGCCAAGGCGTCGTTCCATTCGCCGCGCTGCACCGCGTGGATGGCGTTGGGAAACAGCGGGGCTAGCTCGGTAGGCCCCTCGACGAGACAGCCGCAGAAGTGGTCGAAGTGCAGGTGGGTAAGTGCGACCAAGGTGATGTCCTCCGGTGCCACGCCAGCGGCGGCGAGCGAACCGCGCAGCGTATGTCCGCCATCCATGCCGTACATGGCGCGCTCGCGCCGGGAGCAACGCTCGCCAAATCCGGCGTCGAGTAGCACGAGGTCGCGGCTGGTTTTCAGGAGCAGGCAATTGCACGACAGGCGGATGCGGTTGTGCGCGTCGGGCGCGGCTGCGCGGCCCCACAGGGCCTTGGGCACCAAGCCGAACATGGTCCCGCCGTCGAGGCGAAAGTCGCCGCCGGGCAGGTGGACGGCCTCTGCGTCGCCTAGGTCGAGCGCGTGCATCCGGTGTGGACGAGGATTTGTACGCCCGCGGTGGCAAATTGGCAGCGCATCTCGCGCAGGCCCGCTTGGGCCATGCTGCCGCGCAGCGCGGCGTGGTGTTCAGCCGGGCAATAGAACATGAGGAAACCACCACCGCCAGCCCCTAGCAGCTTGCCGCCGAGGGCACCAGCGGCGCGACCGGCCGCGTACCAGCGGTCAATGTCTGCATTGGATATCTGCTGAGCCCGCTGTTTTTTAGCCAGCCAGTGCTCGTGGAGCAATGCGCCGAAGCGGTCTAGCGCATCTTGTTCGAGTGCCTCCTTGATTTGGTAGCCGATCTGCTTGGTCTGATGCAAGCTGTCTAAAACCCGGTCGTTGCCTTGTTGGGTGTCTTGGTTTTGCTGGGCGAGGATGTCCGAACTCTCGCGTCGGATGCCAGTAAAAAAGACCAGCATGTTGGCCGCTAGGGCCGCGGTGGTGGGCGCGGAGATCGCCAGCGGCGCCACGGCGACGCGACCGCTGGCGTCGATGTCGAGGCAAGTCAGACCGCCGAAGCTGCCCAAGTAGTGGTCGTGTTTGCCCGCCGGCTGAGCGGCCCGCACCGTTTCGATATAGTGGGCTTCCTCGGCTAGTGCTTGGGGGGAGGGCTGTTCGCGCTTGTAAGCGTGGAGCGCGGCTAGCAACGCCACGGTGAACGCGCCCGAAGAGCCTAGCCCGGTGCGTCCCGGTACGTCAGACATCGCGCTGATTTCGAGCCCGCCCTCGATCCCGGCATAGGTTAGGGCTTCGCGCAGCAGGGGATGTTGGAGCTGGCCGGGCGCAGCGACCTTTTCGGTCTGCGAGTACTTGACGCGAATGAAGTCTTCCACCTTGAGGTCGTTGAGTTGGATATAGACGTATTTGTCGATGCCGGCGCTGAGTACAAAGCCGCCGTGGTGGGTGTAATAAGACGCCAGATCGGTGCCGCCGCCGCCGAGGGGGATGCGCAAGGGTGCTCTGGTGACGATCAAACTAGCCTCGTTTCAAGGGAGGGCAAAAGCGCCCGAGTCTACGCACTGACAGGCGTGGCGATAACGCTCTGGCGTATCGGTCGAAAGGAGCTGACCGCGCATGGGATGCCCGAGCAAGGGGCGACCGGCGGCGAGCAAGTCGGCGAATACCGCGCTGAAATCGCCGGGCGTGTCGGGCGGTATGCAGTCGAGGATTTCCGGTTGGAGGGCGTAAATCCCGGCATTGACCCAGTAGTTGTCAAATAGTTGGGCGGGCCGCGGTTTTTCGACAAAGCGACTGATGCGGCTACGGGTGTCGAGCCCGACGATGCCCCGCGTGGTCGGGTCGTCCATCCGCAGGAGTCCGATGCTGGCGATTTCGCCCTCGCGCTGGTGGGTTTGCCACAAGTCGCCCAAGTCGAAGTTGGTCAGATTGTCGCCGTAGTACAATAGAAAAGGTCCCTCGAAAAAATCGGCCACGTGCCGCACGGCGCCGGCCGTGCCGCGCAGGTCGTCCTCCAGCGAGTACGCAATCGACACGCCCCAGTCTCGGCCATCGCCCAAATAGTCGGTGATGACTTGCGGCAAGTGGTGGAGATTGATGATGAGGTCGTCGAATCCGTAGCGGGCTAACAGGCGGACCACGTATTCAAGCAGGGGTTTGCCAGCAAACGGGACCATGGCCTTGGGGGTCGCGGCCGTGAGTGGGCGCAGGCGCGTGCCGCGCCCAGCCGCTAGGATCATCGCCTTCACGTGCGAACCCGGCGAAGGACGTTGGCAGCCCGCATGTTCGCTTGGGCCGCGGCGTAGAAGTCCGCGAGGTTGGGCTGCCGTTTGACCCACTTGATGTATTCGCCAATGGTCTGTTCGAGCGGGACCTCGGGCTGCCAGCCGAGTGCTTGTAGGGCCGCGCCGGAGGAGACGGTGTGGCGGGTGTCGCCAAAGCGGTATTCGCCGCTGATGAGCGGTTCAATGGCCGGCCCGGCCATGCGCGTTACGAGTTGGGCGTACTCGCGGACGGTGGTGCCGCGCTGCCCGGCGACATTGAAGGAGCGGAAATCGGCGCGCTGGTCTTCTAAGCAGAGCACAT
This sequence comes from Candidatus Latescibacterota bacterium, assembly GCA_007571365.1. Lineage (GTDB taxonomy): Bacteria > Latescibacterota > UBA2968 > UBA8231 > UBA8231. Next base: position 1,669 of record RKRN01000112.1, on the reverse strand, counting down.
TGGCGCGGGCCACATCGCCGACATCGACGTAGTCGCGCAGCGATTGGCCGTCCTCGTAGCAGATGGGGGGGTGGCCGTGCAAGACGCGGAGGGCAAAAATGCGGCCAATGCCCGAGTAGGCATTGAAAAAGGAGTTGCGCGGCCCTTGGACGATAGAGTAGCGCATGTTGACCGTGGGAATGTCGTATTTGCGCCCGAGGCTGAAGGAGGTCAGTTCAGCCGCGTATTTGGAGATGCCATAGGGGGTGTGGGGGTTGACGGTGTCTTCAGTGATCGGCTGGTGTTCGAGTTCAGCGGCGCAGTGGGGGCAGCGGACTTCCCACGCGGCTTGGGCTAACTGAGCGTCGGGACGGGCGTCGGGATAGACGATGCCGTGGTCGCCGCAGCGGTACTTGCCCTCGCCATAGACGGCTTGCGACGAGGCCAAGACCACTTTTCGCACAGGTAGTTTCTCGGCGACGATCAGTTCGTAGAGCAGGGTGGCCCCGACCGTGTTGACGTGGTGGAAGGTGGCAAAGTCGGGCATGTAGTCTTGGTAGGCCGCCAAGTGAATGACGCCGTCGATGCCGTCGAGCGCGGCTAGCCAGTCGGCGCGTTGGCGCACGTCGCCGCGCATTTTTTCTACGCCTGCGGGCAGATAGTCGGGCCAGCCTTGCGGGTGGACTCGCTCCTGTAGGGCGTCGAGGATGCGGACGCGATAGCCTGCAGCGACGAGGCGATCTACAGTGTGCGAGCCGATAAAGCCGGCGCCGCCGGTGACTAGAATGTGGCGCATGGGTTGAGGATGGGGTTATTTCTCGTGGGTTGTTCCTGCCATAGTGGAAATGATAAGGGGAGTAGATACCCCAATGTGTACTGCAAGTAGGGGAGGAAGCCTACCTAATCGTTGGTAGTAACGAAGAATCACGATCGCTTCGATGATGCCACTACCAAAGACGCCGCAACCGAAATTTAGAGTAAATAAATTGAAGAGAGGCTCAAGCGGCATTGGCGGCGTACTTTAACAGGCGCTGCAGAAAGGACAGATTGTCTATATCGTCGCCGTAGTCAGGGGCTGAATCGGATACCCCCAGTGCTTTTAGAAGCTGTTGATAGGCGTGGTCGTCGTCCAATGGGGCTACGGCTTGGCGATCCTTCAGACATTCGGGAATATCACTGAAACCAACCTTCTCGTTCAATATCGGAATTACAACTTTGTTTTTTGCGAGTGCGTCTTTTAGTTCGCTTTGGAGCCATTCTGGCTCAAGCGACGACTTAGAAATAATGGCCAAAATGGTTTTAGACTCATCGAGGACCGTCTTAACTTTCGACTGCCATTCCTCACCCGGTTGCAATTCCCACTCGTCGAGCCACACGGGAACGCCGTCCCGCCGGAGGCGCGTAGCGACGGCGCGAGCGACGGCGCGGCTTTCCGGTTCGTGGGTGTACGCAATGAAGGCAGGACTGCTATTCATGGCCTAACTCCTTATTGGCCTTGCGACCTGTTGCAGTGAATGACAAAAAAGTACCTTATCGGCCAGAGCGGTGCAAGGTAGTCGCCGTTATCCTCAATGCGCTGGAACAGGGCACGGTCCCGTGCCACCAGCGGGCTGCGGGTTTGGACGACCAACTTAGGCTTATGCCGCTCGGCCATAATTTTTAGCAGGCGGCGCGTGAGTTTCAACTCGCG
>RKRN01000092.1 GCA_007571365.1 Candidatus Latescibacterota bacterium | reverse complement strand
GAGTGTGCGCGAACTGGGTATTGAGGGCATGGATTTGGATACCTTACGTGACGTGCGTTTTTGCAAACGGGTTCTGCGCCGTGAAAATTCTATCGGTAATTTCGCACACATCACAGGGAGGAACCCCATGTCGAATCGATTTCCAATTCGTTTAATCATCGGCTTCCTAGCTGGTCTCGCGGTCTGTGCTAGCTCTTGGGCCGAGCAGTGCCACTCGCCCCAAGAGTTGGAAGCGGCGAAAGCGAAGCTGCGCGAGCACAATCGACTGTGGTCGTTCGAAGCGGGAGCCATATTCGCCCGAGAATGGTTGAACCGTGCGCCCGAGGACGCCGAACTGCGGGTGCTCTATGCGCGTCAGTTGCACGGGCAGATCTACGGGCATAAAGAAATCCAAGAGCAAGCCGACGCGATCTTGGAACGAGATCCGGATAACCCGTGGGGACTCTACGCACAGGCACTGGCGTTCCTGGCGGACTGGAAACATGCCGAGGCGGCGGTGCCCAGCCTGCGTGCTTGGCGGCTGTTGCCCCATCCAGAGTTCGCCGCGACTCATCTTCAGGCGCTTTCTAAAAGCGTGGAAGAGGGGCTAGCATTTCTGGACTCTGTGGATGAGGCGACGCTCCACCATCCCGAGGTCCTCCATGCCCGTGCGGAACTTGAGCACTGGGCCCGTTACGCACTAGAGGATCCCGCCTATGCGGACACGAGCCTCGCTACCTTGGCCCTGCTGCGCGAGCGTTGGCCCGACCACGTCAGCGGCTACCGTCGCACCGCAGAATATCTACACCGGGCCAATAAGCCGCAGGAGGCACTCGCTATGATTGAAGAAGCGGTGCGACTCGCCCCGGGCTCCGCCGATGTGCGCTACTGGCACTGGAAGATTCTCAACGAGACGGATCTGCTCCCCGCCGAGGAACGACGCCCCGCCATTGAGGCCGGCATTGCCGAATATCGGAAGGCCGTGCCGGAAGCTGTACACGGTCTAACCATGCTCGCCACGGTCTATGGCGACTTCCTAGCGGACGAAGAGAAAGCGGCGGAGTTCAAGGCGAAGCTGCTGGCACTGGCTCCCGAGAGTAGACAGGCGTCGTGGGCCTACGAGCAAGAGTACCAACGATTACAGCCCGAGCTTGCCCGCATCAAGCGCGAGCATGGCGCGGACTCGCAGGAGTACCAAGACCAGCTCCGCCTCGTCTGCGATGCGGTCTCGCGGTTCTTAGAAAAGCCCCTCTACGACGATAGCTTCCGCGAACGGGCGTACCTAACGCTCTTCGAGGTCCTCGAAGCCATGGAGCCGGTTCCGGCCGAGGAACTCGCCGATGCGGTTCGCGGCTTGGTCCGCTCCGAGCGAGGCAACCCGCGCCTAACGTACGCCATAGCTCCTATCTCGATGGCCAACCACACGCCATACGCCGAAGAGGCGGCCGAACTCGCTCGGAGTGGCATACAAGTCATAATGAATAGGGCCGCAGAGGAAGAGTGGGAAGAGGGTCGCCTTAACTACTACTTGAGCCTCGTCCACGACGCCATCGGGTGGGCCAGCTACAAGGCAGGTCGCGTCGAGGAAGGCCGCAACGAGATCGAGCAGGCACTGGAGCTCTCGAAGAGCAACACTAGTGCTCTCTATCATTTAGGCCAAGTGTTCGAGCACATGGCGACCGAGGCCGAGGCGGTGCTTCAAGGGAGAGACTCTAAGACCGTCGTTTTGCGGACTGAGGATGCCGCCGAGGCCGTCAGCAACTGGCTCGACAAGGCCGAGGAGTCCTACATCGCCGGCCTTGAAGCCCGAAGCTGGCGCAAAAATCCCTGCCATGAGGCGCTAGAAGCACTGTACGAACGCCGGCACGGCTCGCGCGAAGGGCTCGCCGAGTATCTCGCCGTGTTTAGCGAGCGGGAAAGGTCCCGAAGACGCGAGCGGATTTTGGAATCACGGCTCGATACGGCCCGCACCTACGAACCATTCACCCTTCCCAAGCTCGACGGAGAGCAGGTCGACTCCGCCGAGCTAGACGGCAAGATCGCCGTTCTTCACTTCTGGGGAACTTGGTGTGGCCCTTGCGTCGCAGAGCTACCCGAGTACCAGAAGTTCCACGTGCGCTATCTTGACGATCCCGAGGTGGAAGTGATCTCCATCAGCAACGATAAGTCGCACGACGAGGTCGATAAGTACATGGCAGAGCACGAATACGATTTTACCGTCCTGATGGACGACGGGTACGTGCAGACGGCCGACATCAAAGGTTGGCCCACGACTTGGTTCGTCGATGGCGACGGCTATATCCAGTTTGTCCAACTGGGGAGCAGGGGGAGCGACTCCCATCTGGAGGAAGAATTCGCATGGCGCGTCGAGGCACTGCGCGGTGCCGACGGGAGCCATTAACGATTGATCTGACTTTAAGCCGTAGGGAGGATGAGCGACCATGTGGAGCGCAAGACAATTGGCGACCTATCGCGAGCAGGGGTTTCTGGTACAGCGCGGACTGGTCCCACCGGATCAGATTGAGCGATTGCGCACGGCGGCCGACGAGATGATGTCTGAGCAGGCCGACAACCCGCCGGAGGTACACGTAGTGCGCGAGAAGAGCGGCCCGGTGCGCTCGGTGTTCTGCATGCACCGCAATGTGCCGCCGTTCCGCGATCTGTGCCGCTCGGCACCGATCGCCGGGCCGATCAAGCAGCTCTTCGGAAGCGATGCCTACGTCTTCCACAGCAAGTTGAACTACAAGGAGTCATTCGAAGGCACTGTGTGGCTCTGGCACCAGGACTACGGCTACTGGCACTACGACGGGGTCGACGATCGGTTGGCCTCTGCGCTGGTCATGTTGGGTCCGAACACGCGCAACAACGGCTGCATCGTGCTGGTGAAGGGTTCGCATCGCTGGGGCGTGCTGGACCACTACAGCGACGAGATCACCACCAGCTACAAGCAGTGGTGCATCACGCCGGAGGCGCTGAGCGAGCACATCACCGATGAGTCGATGATCATTGCGATTGAGGGCGACGCCGGCGACGTCTGTTTCTTCGACTGCCGGATCGTGCATGGTTCGAACCACAACTTCTCACCCGCGCAGCGCTACAGTCTGATCTACGCCTTCGCCGCCATCGACAACGTGCCAAACGGCGTCGAGAATCCTCGTCCCGATTGGGTGGTGGCGCGCCAGTTCGAGCCGGTTACCGCGGGCTGAGCTGGATCTGGCGGCCGACGCGGAGGCAGTTCGGCTTTCATCTGGACAGATTACGGATCGCGGAAACAAGCCGGTCGGCGTCTGAGCAAGCCCTGCTCCCAGTACCAATTGATCGTCCGCGTCAACCCTTCCTCTGGGTCGGTGTAGGTTAGGCCCAGCTCAGCGGCGGCACGGCTTCCGTTGGCGCGGAAGCCGTGTGCGGTGAGGCGGTAGGTTTCCCACGACAAGACCGGCGGTCTGCGGGTCAGGCGCGACAGGGCCTCGCCGCCGAGGGCATAGGGCGCGGCCAGCGGAGCGGGAATGGTCAGCGGCGACCTGCGCCCGGCCAATCGACAGACCCGTTGGCCGAGTTTGGTCAATTTGCCGACCGTACCCGCGAGTATATAGCGTTCCCCGACGCGGCCGTTTTCAGCCGCTAGTACGTGTCCTCGCGCCGCATCGTCGATGTACACCAAGCTCACCCAACCGGCAAAGAGCGCGGGGACCCGACCATTGAGTAGGTTGATGATAAAACGCCCGGTGGGCTTGCGGTCGCCCGGACCGTAGATGGCAGCGGGTTGGACGCAGATGAGTGGTGCTCCTTTGTCTGCATACGCGAATGCCACCTGCTCAGCCGCGTATTTGGCCTTTTCATAACTGGAGAGAAAGTAGCCGCGATGAACCGTTGTCTCGGTGGCGACGCGGCCTTGGGCCTCGCCGATGCAGGCGGCGGTACTGGTATAGACGACCGTACCGACGCCGACTGCCAACGCCGCCGCCATGGCGTTGGCAGTCCCTTCGGTTTCAGTGGCCAAGAGTTCGGCCGCATCCAATCCCCACAAGTCGTAGAGGGCCGCAGTGTGGAAGAGGGTATCGCAGCCTGCGAGTGCGGCTTCGATGCTCGGACGGACGAGGATGTCGCCGCGGACGATTTCGACGCCTAGTGCCTCCAGCGTCTCGGTCCGACTAGTGGCCCGCGCCAACACCCGGACATAAGCACCGCCTGCGACGAGAGCGCGGACTAAGGCCCCGCCGACAAAGCCAGTGCCGCCGGTGACCAACGCCCGCATTAGGCAGCGGCTTCAGCCCCGAGATGTTGACGCAGAAAGACGCGCAGTGGCACATCCTCATCCGTGGGCGAGGTGTAACCGTAGCCGCCGGTCGGCGCGTAGCCCAGTAGCTGGCGGCGGATCGGATCACAGTGCTCAAAAAGGTGTTCGACGGTCTGGTCGTCGCGAGGGCGGAGCCAGCGATACGAGTACCCGTAGAAGAGCACCTTGCGGGGGATGGCGGAGGTGTTGGAACTGGCCGAGTGCCAGATCCGGCGGTCAAAGAGTACCGCACCGCCCGGCGGCACCAGCACCGGGACGGCGTTGCGGGGAAAGGAGCCGTCGTTGGGGATATCATCCAGCAGGTGGCTACCGGGCACGACCCAGAAATTGGCGCGCCCGGCGGCCGAACAGTCGCTAAGGAAGTAAGCCATCTTGACCGAGATTCGCGGCCGAGGGCTAGACTCGATCTCGTGGTTGACGCGGCCCGAGTCTTGGTGCCAGCCCTGCATCTTGACTTGCAGGTTGCCGGGCGCGGCGGCCGGACTGTAGGCGAGGACCGTGTGGTAAATCTGGATATTCCAGCCGAGTGTTCCCCAGATCTTGGGCAGTGCCCGGGGCCAATCGACCAAGGCTAGGTAGCACTCGTCGCGCCAAATCATGTCGCGGACAGTCAGCCGGTCGTAAGGCCCGACACCGCGCTTTTGGCGTTCCGCGGCATCAACCCGATCGGAGACTTCCACCAGTGCGTCAACCACATCGGGAGGCAGCATCTCGTCGAAGACGAGGTAGCCGCGCTGGCAGAACGCTAGGCGTTCGGCCTCGGTCAACGCGTACCGCAGGCAAGAAGCATCCATAGAAGTTCCCCGTCCAAGCGGCGAGCCATTGGGCCGCAAATGCAAATTACAGGTCGTATCCTACTTCGCCATGCTCGCCCAAGTCGAGTCCATCGGCTTCAGTTTCATCATCTACGCGCAGGCCGCTGACTAAGTCGATGACCTTGAGAATGACAAACGAGACGATCAGAGTGTAAACGGCTGCACCGACTGCGGCGAAGGCTTGGATGACGAACTGCTTGCCCATATTGAGGCCCTCGACAGTGCCGCCCAAGGTGGTCGAGGCGAAGAAGGACACCAGCAGAACACCGACCAAACCGCCGAAGCCGTGAACCCCCACTACGTCGAGTGCGTCGTCGTACCCGCAGGTGCGCTTGAGCCAAGTGGCGGCCCAATAGGCGACGACACCGGAGCACAAGCCGATGGCAAAAGCGCCAAGCGGCCCCACCGTGCCCGAGGCCGGAGTGATGGCCGCTAGCCCGGCGATAGCACCAGTGGCAAAGCCGAGCGCACTGGGTTTGCCGTTTTTGATCCATTCGATAAAGATCCACGTCAGTGCCGCGACGCTGGGCGAGATTTGGGTGACTACCACCGCCATAGCCGCCTGCCCATTCGCGGCCAAGGCGCTGCCGCCGTTGAAGCCGAACCACCCCACCCACAGCATGGCCGTGCCAACGAGGTTCATGGTCATATTGTGCGGGGGCATGGGCCGCTCGGGATAGCCGGTGCGCTTGCCGACGAGGATCGCAGCGACCAACGCGGCCGCCCCGGCGGTAATGTGAACGACGATGCCGCCGGCAAAGTCAAAGACGCCCAGCGCACCCAAGTAGCCGCCCTCTCCCCAGACCATGTGCGTGATGGGCAGATAGACCAAAACGCACCACACTCCACTAAACCACAGCACGGCCGAAAACTTCATGCGCTCGGCAAAGGCACCGACGAAAAGCCCAGGGGTGATGATGGCAAACGTCATCTGAAAGACGAAGAACAGCAATTCCGGGATGGTGCCCGAAAGGCTATCTACAGTAACGCCGCTGAGAAAGGATTTGGACAGGTTGCCGATAAAGGGATTGCTGGCCGTAAAGGCCAAGCTATACCCGAAAATGGTCCACAAGACCGTGATCAGGGCCACAATCCCAAAGCAGTGCATATAGACCGAGAGCACATTGCGAGTGCGGACTAAACCGGCGTAAAACATGGCCAAGCCGGGGATCATCATAAAGAGAACCAAGCCGGTGGAAATCAGAATCCAAGCCGTGTCGCCGGTGTCGAGCTTGTCTTGGGCGAAGGTAGCATTGGGAAATAAAAAGAGAATAAGAGCTAGCAGGGCGAAGATGCCCCACTTTCTGCGAACTAGCATGTCGAACCCCCTTATTTTACGCCAAACGAAGTGGAATACGTGCAGGAAGAAGTTATATGAATAAGAAAATTTAGGCCCTCGCCCAAGTATTGATTGCAACGTTGCCTGATTGGAACGACAAAAATGGCGGGGAAAGGTGTTAGTTTGCCGCGAAAGCTCCGGCATTAGCGCAGCAATAGTTTGCGAATCGCCTGCTGCCGATAGGCAAAAATGCGTTTGAGCTGGAGCTTGACTAAAGGCAGACCGATTGCGCTCAGCGGCCACAGCGGCAGACGGTAGAGGACGCGATCGCCGATCTCGGTCCCTTCGCTGGTTTTAGTGAAGGTGTGGGTATGGTGCCAAAAGCTATAAGGCCCCTTGAGTTGCTCATCGACAAAGGAGTGGGGTGGGTCCCAGTGCGAGATCAGCGAACACCAAGTGAAGGACAAGCCAAAAAGGCTGAGGCGGTAGTTGATGAGGGTATCTGCGGCAATCGCAATAGGAATGGGGCTGATGATGCGGAATCTCAATTCGGGCGGGGTAATGCGCTCGAGGTTCCGCGCTTCGGCGAAGAAGGCAAAGACCTCCTCGCGCCCAAGGGGCACGGTCATTGATGCTTCGAGGACTTGGTTTTTAGGCAGCATGATTGTGAACGATTTGGTCCATGACCCGGCTGGTGCGAGCGGCGCTTGCGCCGGTGCTGGGGCATTCGCCGCGGCCCAACAGGGCATTAACTACCGTTTGGAGCAGAGGCTGCTGGACGTGTGGGGGCGGGTCAAAGGCGAAGGTTTGGGTCCCGGCATTGGTAGTCCATTCGATCGGGATGAAGGCGAACGTAGAAAAGGCGATCCGTCCCTTATCGCCGACGATTTCGATCCGGTCGCAGTGCTGGTCGGCGGCGAAGTTCCAAACTCCTGCGCCGAGCGCACCAGACTCAAAGGCGAAGCTGGCGGTAACGGCGTCTTCGGCTTGGTAGAGCCCGGCTTGGTTGGTCGCGTGGCCCGAGGCGTGGACGATGGGACCGAGCAGAAAATCGAGGAAGTCGAGCTGATGCGAGGCCAAGTCGAAGAAATAGCCGCCGCCCGAGATGGCTGGAACGACGCGCCAAGGCAGAGCGGCCGGATCTTCTGAAGCGGGCTGGCAGAGCGCGATGGAGACGAAGCGCACTGCACCGATGGCCCCTTCCTCAACCAGCGACTGGACCTTGAGAAAAGCGGGCAGGGCGCGCCGGTAGTAAGCGACAAAAAGCGGCACCCCGGCCCGGCGGCAGGCGTCTATCATGGCCAAGCACTCGCCGTGATTGCGCGCCATTGGCTTTTCGACGTAAACAGGTTTGCCGGCGCGGGCCACTTGGGCAGTATAATAAGCGTGGGTGTCGGGGGGCGTTGCGATATAGACCGCATTGACCTCCGGGTCGCTGATCAGTGCGTCGGCTTGGTCGTACCACTTGGGTACGCCGTGGCGTGTGGCATAGTCGCGGGCCTTGTCCGCGTTGCGGCGCATGACCGCCACTAACTCGGAATTGCGAGCCTTATAAAGAGCGGGGCCACTTTTTACTTCTGTGACGTCGCCGCAGCCAATGATACCCCAGCGAATTGTAGTCATAAAATATCTCTTGACACTATTTCTTCGATAATATATTTTGGCGGCCCTGTAACGCAATACATAATAAAGTCATAACGAGGAGATAAGTAAATGTCGTGGAAAACCGAACTTGTAGGGTGTTTGGCGTTAGTAGTTTTTACCGGGGCGATTTCAAGAGCAGGTATGATGAGTGCGCCGATGCTCGAAACGCTAGTTAAAGACAATTCACATGTTATCATAGGCCGAGTTCTCTCTAAAGAGTCCCGTCGCGAATCTGTCGTCATCACCGACGACGGGCTTAGATCCAACATTGTTTTTACCTACTACGATCTATTAGTTACCGAGAGTATCAAAGGGAATTTAGCTAAAAACTATACATTGCGTACTCTCGGTGGAGAATTAGAAAATTACAGTGTCGTTTACGACGGGATGCCCAATCTCACTATCGGCGAGAGGGTCTTGCTGTTCCTCACTCCATCTGATCGGCCTGGAAGAACAGAAGCTGAGGTTGCTTATAATTTGCGATATCACCACTTTGCCAAGTTTCAAGTAGAACTAGTAGGCGGAAAAGAAATGGTAAATATGCCGATGTCGAAGTCAGTTTTGGGTATTGAAGATGAATCAACATCAAGCAAACAAATTGAACTGAGATCGCTCAAAAAGCTCATTTCGAGTCATGTGTCCACCGAGTGAGCCTTTCCGTTTGCTGACCGATAAAACAAGTATTCAGCATTCTATCTTGTCCAATAGGAGGATTTTGATGATGAAAAAAATCGCGTTATACAAACTGATTCTCTCAGCCATATTGCTGATTGCACTTACTCCGATAGAATCATGGTCGTTCTCTATATCGCCGGACAGGGGATCAAGATGGTTTTAATACGATCTTTTTTGGGTATATATCTGAACTAGGCACTCGTGCAGGATCCACTCTGAACAAGATAGCGAATCAATCAAGTCCGGATTGGGGTGAGATCGTCGAATCTGATATTTTTCTCAACAACACTTTTTCTTGGTCGACTTCTCAACATGTATGCCCTACCGTAGTAAATGATGTCCAGAGTATAGTGACCCATGAGTTAGGTCATACACTTGGGATCAATCATTCTGGGGATAGTGTTTCTAATTGCAATCTCGCCCCTACCATGCAACCGGGTTCAAGCTGCAATAGTTGCGCTGAGAATCCCACATTAGCGTTGCGTAGTTTAGCGGCAGACGATAATGACGCCTACCACGAAATCTACGGCAATGGTAACTCGGTTTCGGGGACCGTAAAGAGCTTTGAAGGCAATGGTTCTACAGTTGGCATAGCTGAACCTACACCTCCAAAAAGTGTGACACCAGCGCAATCTCCAACGCCGGATAACGAGCTCAGCGTGTTTCCCAACCCGTTTAATTCTGAGACTACAGTCTCCTTCAATGTGGACCAAGGTGCAGAGGTCAGCATAGCCATATACGATGAAATAGGTCAGATCGTGCATAAGATCGTGACTCAGCAATACTACGAAGTAGGTGAACATTCAGTTGTCTGGAAGGCTGGGGACGATGTGGGCATAGCATCCGGCATTTACTTTATTAACTTAAAGGTTGGACATATCCAAAAGACAAAAAAGATAACCCTAGTTCGATAGTATGGCCTCTGTTATCTCTTGTCGGCAGGCGATCAAAATGTTGCCAGCGCTGTTCATTATCTTCGTGTCATTTCTCCCGGCGAATCATGCGGCGGGGCACCACGGTAGTGTGATTTTCCCTCTGTATCAATTACCGCCCGATCAGCTTCCAAACATACACGACGGCAGCATTGAAGAATGGCGTAGCTTGTTGAGCGAACCAACGCTGACTGAGGCCGATTTTATTCCCGCAGGTACGGAAACAACAGCTTCCGGCCACAACGCCGAAGACTTGCAAGTAGAGGTCTATCTGGGTTGGACGCCCTCTCCACCGCGCGTGTATGCGGCCATGGAACGCTACGACGATGTCCACGTAGTGGCTGATAGGGAGCGCTCTACTCGGTCCGACGGCATCTACCTCAACATTGACGCGGACCACTCCGGTGGACGTTATTCGTGGGGGTTGCCCGGTGGTGATTGCGCTTTGTCAGTAGCGGAAGCGATCCAAAGAGGTCTCACCTTAGAATGCATTCCACATATTTTTCATTCCTACACTCATGCTCAAGAGTATGTAGTATCTCTGTCGACCAGAGACCGAGGCCCTACCTTGTTTTTACCAATAGCCCAAACAGAGGAAGAGGGTTTTACTAAGGACTGGGCCGAAGACGCACCCTATGCGGCGGTGGGTGGTATAGGTGGTATAGTGAGAGAGAATCTCAACTACTCGGTGCTTGAGTTTTTCGTCACGCCCTTTGATAGCCTCGATATTCGCGGTCCTGAGTTCAGCCTGCCCTCCGAGTTGCGCGAGGGGCAAGTTATGGGCCTTGAAGTGACTATGATGGACTTCGACGAGCCGAACGTAAGCAGCTATAGTGAAATCCAAAGTACGTTGTCGGGTAGCAACCATGTCTGGTTTGATGCTGACTACTTTGTCGACTTTCGCCTGTTGGGTTCTCCCCCTTCACCTGCATCTACCTCAGTAGAGCGCACTACTTGGGGCGACGTCAAGAACCGGCATCGTCAAGTGCCTGCCAAATAGAGGCGTAGGGCTGCACTTGGCATCGTCCACGCTTCAATCGTCCCGGGCAAAACTAACCTCCACACCTTCAAAAGCTCATTTTTAAGCGCGGCTTGGTACAACCGGAACCGGCCTGTTGGTTTCTTCCCCGGTTAGGCGGCCTGTTGAACGACAGCCAGCAGGCCATCGCCGTATTTTTCGGCCTTGGCCGGGCCAATGCCGTGCGCCAGCTTGAGCTCTTCGAGGTTGGCAGGCCGCAGCAGGACAATATCGCGGAGTGTGCGGTCGCTGGCGATGACGTAGGGCGGAACGTTTTCGGCGCGGGCCATCGTCATGCGGTAGTGGCGCAGCGCATCAAAGAGGGCTTGAGCGTTTTCGTCGAATTCCACGCCAGAGTCGAGGATGCGAGGACGGACGTGTGCGGTGCGGACGGCCGGGAGCGAAGCCGACTTCGGCGGCAGCAGCAGGCGCACCGGCCGCTCGGCGTGAATGACTTGGCGTCCTTCTTCTGTAAGAACCACGACCGGCCGCTCGCCACCAAAGAAATCGACCCAACCGGCCGTGACCAGCCGGCGCAAAAGCTGCAAAAGCCACCGCTCAGAATGGTCTTTGAGGATGCCAAAGGTGGGAGTCCGATCTAGACCATCGCGAGCAAGGCGGGCGTCTTTGGTGCCGCGCAGGAGCTTGGCCGCCATTTGGATGCCGTAGCGTCCGTGCAGACGGGCGACCGCGCACAGGGCTTTGCGCACCGTGGTGGCAACTTCTGGGGCGTCGCTCGTCTCAGCATGGGCGAGGCTGCGACAGACATCACAGCGACCGCAGCCCGAGAGCGTTTCCTCCTCGTCGCCGAAGTAGCGCAGGATCGCGTCGTGGCGACAGGAGCCGCCCTCACTCCAGCGCATCAGTTCCAGAAAGAGATTCCACTTGTGCTGGACCACCGCTTGGTCGGGGGCGCGGCCGTTGGCATCGCTTTCGATTAGGTGCCGTCGCAGTGCCATGTCGCCGGGCGAGACCAGCAGCAGGCAGTAGGCGTCTTGGCCGCCGCGCCCGGCCCGGCCTACTTCTTGGTAGTACGCTTCAATCGAACTGGGCGGTGCCAGATGGGCGATGGCACTCACGTCGGCGCGGTCGATGCCCATGCCAAAGGCATTGGTCGCCACCACGATTTGGATTTGGTCTTGCATAAAGGTGCGCTGAACGGCGTCGCGATCCGCCCCGGCCATACCCGCGTGATAAGCGGCCACTCGCCAGCCAGCCTCTTGGAGGCGGGCGGCTTCTTCCTCGGTGCTCTTGCGGGTAGGGGCATAGACGATGGCGGTACTGGGCCTTTGGTTGGGCGCACCAAGGGCTTCGGCTAGCAGGGCGTCGATTTGCCGTCGTCGCTCAGCGGCACTGTTGATTTCGGCGACTCGCAGCGAGAGGTTGGGCCGGGCAAAGCCGCGGACTAGCTGTGGAGTGTCGCTCGGCAGCCCGAGGCGTTCGAGGATTTCGTCGCGCACCACTGGCGTGGCTGTGGCGGTACAGGCGAGGACCCGACAATCGGGCAACTCGCGGACCAGTTCGCCAATTTGCAAGTACTCAGGCCGGAAGTCGTGGCCCCACTCGCTGATGCAGTGGGCTTCGTCCACGGCAATGAGCGAGCATTTGATCTGGCTCAGGAGGGCGCGAAAGCCAGAGAAGGTCAGCCGCTCGGGCGCGGCATAGACCAGCTTGTACTGGCCTTGGGCCACCCCGTGCATGCGGCGGCGCAACTCGTCGCTGTCGAGCGTGGAGGACAGGTACGTGGCGGCGAGCCCGCGCCGCTGTAGTGCTTGGACTTGATCGTTCATCAGGGCGATGAGCGGCGAAACCACTAAGGCCGTGCCCGGCAGGAGGGCTGCGGGTAGTTGGTAGGTCAAGCTCTTGCCGCCGCCGGTAGGGGCGACCAAAAGCAGGCGACCATTGGCGAGCAGGGCTTCGATGGCTTCGCGTTGGCCGGGCATAAAACGCTCAAAACCGAGTCGGGCCAGTGCGCTGTTGAGGACGGCTGGGGGCGGCTTGAGAGAGGCGGCGTCGCTGAGAAAGAGGACGTTTTTATAATCGGTCATTTGAGAGGTTTGGATCGGCGTGACAGCATTTCGCGGAGCAAAAAATATAAGTCGGTCTAAGACTCCTGCAATTGGCGTACCAGCCCAATCGCCAGAGAAAACAAGCGCGTACGCAAAAAGTGCTGTGCAGAATACTACACAGCACTGTATCGCTTACCGGACTCGGGACGAAGAATTCTTACGGGCTTGAAGAGCTAACCGTCAGATCGCCGCTGATCCCAAGGGCCGTAGATGGCCAACGTGGTGCCGGGATGCTGGATATTGACGAAGAGCACTTGGCCGTCGGGCGAGAAGGTTGCGCCAGCGAATTCGGAATTGTTCATGCGGTTGTGCCCGAAGCGGTAGATCTGCCCGGCGGGCGTTACGCCGACGAGGTTGTTTTCCCCGCTACCGTCCTCGCAGACGATCAAGTCGCCAAAAGGCGAGACCGTGAGGTTATCGGCATTGTCAACTAGGTCGCCGTCGTTCGGCTCGACGAACAGTTCGAGCGTCCCCGGTGCCTTGCTCTCATCGGCCGTGCCCTCGTGCGGGCTAGGCTGATAGCGGAAGATCTGCCCCTTCTTTTTGCGACCGCCACTGGTGCATGCAAAGTAAATCGCTTCGCGGCCGTACCACATGCCCTCGCCGCGGGCAAAACGGGCGCAGCCCTTGCCTTCAAACCCTTGAATGCGCAAGTCGTTGTTCGGCGACTCGACGTCTTCTATATCGACCCAGCGCACGGCGAGCGGCTCGCCAGGGGGCACCAGCACTTCGTCCCAGTTGCGGGTGTCCAAGCCGGGATGGTCGATTACGGCTAAGGCTTGCAGCCGCCCAGCTATTAGTTTGCCCGGTGCGTCGGGGATGTAGCGGTAGATCAAGCTGTCGCCGGTATCTTCGGTCTGATAGACGATTCCCGAGCGGGGATCTACGGCGATGGCCTCGTGACTGAAGCGCCCCATGGCCTTGAGCGGCACTGGCGCGGCGCGGCGGATTTCTGCGGTAGCGGGGACCTCGAAGTTGTAGCCGTGGTCTTTTTCGATCGGCCCTTCGACCCGTTGGGTTGTCTCTTCGCAGCTAATCCAGCTATGCCAAGGGGTCGGCCCGCCAGCGCAGTTGCGCACTGTGCCAGCCAAGCTGAGAAATTTCCGCTCCACTGCGCCGGTTTGCGCGTTGTACACGATGTTCGTGGTGCCGCCCAAGGACGGCATCTGGCCTTGGCCCCAATCGTACAGATCTTCTTTGGGCAGTTTGCCCAAGTTTTCGTTGTCGTCGCCAAAGGCACCGACTTCCTTCGACCCGGGGCTTAGCTCGTGGTTGCACACCAAAACGACGCGGCCCTCTGGCCCGGGGAAGGCAGCCATCCCATCGGCTGCGCCCGGCAACCGCAGGCTGTCGTCCATGAGTTCGCCGGCACGTGCGAGAACCCGATAGCTAAATCCCTCGGGCAGGTCGAGGATGCCTCCGGGATCGGGCACGAGCGGCCCAAAGCTATTTTTCAGTGCTGGAGCGCCCCAAGCGAGGTGGCGGTGGAGGCCGGCAAAGCCGATGGAAACGGCTGCCGCACTTTTGAGGAATTGGCGTCTAGAAACAGACATAAAATTGTCTCCGATAGCTAAGAGCCATCATGAGATCGGCTCGAAGGGGACTTATACGAGAGTACCAAGAGGAACATCTCATGGTCAAAGGCGAGCTTTCCCGGCGTTTGGCCTTCGTCCATATATTAACATTAAAACGATGCAACTCCAAAAACCCCAGTGGCACGACGAATTGCTCTCGACCAATACGACCTTGGTTGAGTGGCTGCGTGCGGGCCGGAACCTGCCCGATGGCTTCGTGCTCGCCGCTCGTTCTCAGACCGCTGGTCGGGGCCGCTACGAGCGGCGGTGGTTCACCCGGCCCGGCCGCAACCTGACCTTTTCCGCGCTGTTGCGGAGCGAGGCGTCGCCGTTGCAGTTCCTATCGCTGCCACAGTCCGCCGCCTTGGGCGTGGTGGCCTATTTAGAGGAAAATGGCTTGGCGGCGCAGACCAAGTGGCCCAACGATGTGCTCGTGGGCGGCCGCAAGATCTGCGGCATTTTGGCCGAGCGTTGTGGGGGGGTTGTCCTTGGAATCGGCCTCAACGTCAACATGGATGCCGACGAGGCGGCTTCCATCGGCCAGCCCGCTACCTCTTTGCGGATTGAGACGGGCACCGAGCGCGATGTCGAGCGGGCATTGGACGAGTTGCTGGTGCATTTGCAGGCGTGGATCGGGCGTTGGGAAAAAGGCGGCTTTGCGGCACTGAGTGCGGCGTGGGAAGCTCGCTGCGTCAACCTGGGCCAGTACATCGCCGTCGGCGGGCGCACGGGCGTGGTGCTGGGCTTTGGCTCGGCCGGGCAAATGCTGCTGCGCGAAGACGACGGGACGCGGTGTGAGGTGTGGACCGGGGAGGTGGCTTAGATTATGCGTACCAACGCCTGTCCGGATGGGTTGGTTGTTGTCGCGGAGCTTGGGCTGCCAGTGGTACAGGTGCCGGACGAGGAGTCGCAGGAGCAGGGGGATTGTTGGATCGTTATACAGGCAGCAACCCATGCCAACCAAGAAGGAACAGTTGACGTGCTAGGCGTTCGTCTTGGAAGTTCTAACGAGTAGCGGGGAGAAAGCCTGCGAGATCGCAAAAAAGGAACGGACATGAGAGCCACGCATATCACCGTAACCATTCGCAATCTGGCTGCGCCGCACCGTAGTTGGGACGGGCTGTTTCTGGCCGATACGGGCGCGACGGATTGCCGCGTCCCAAGGCAGCATCTCGAAACTATCAGCCTCATGCCAAAAGACTAGCGGAGCGCATCGTGAATAGCAAGTTGTCTAGTCTATCCGTCGTTTACTTGGAGACGACGGTGGTGAGTTATCTCGCGGCCAAGCCAAGCCGCGATGTAGTCGTAGCGGGCCATCAGCAATCGACCCAAGAATGGTGGGAGTATAGAAGACAGGACTTCCGAGTTGTTGCTTCGCAACTCGTGCTCCAAGAGGCAGGTGGAGGTGATGTGCAGGTAGCTCAGCGCAGACTGGACATACTGCAAAGTGTGGAGTTACTTGAAATCACCCCAGACGCGACAGCCTTGGCGCGTGCTTTGGTAGAGAATGCAGCAATTCCTAAGACTTCTCTTGAGGATGCCTTGCACGTTGCGGTCGCAGTTGTCAATCGCTGTACGTATCTGATGACGTGGAACTATCGCCACTTAGTCGGCGCAGGCGCGAGAGCGCGAATCGAGGCATTCTGTCGAGATAAAGGATATGAGCCGGCGATCATCTGTACACCGGAGGAACTTTTGGAGGATGAGCCATGAAAGAGGATCCCCTCGTCGCCGAAGTGCGACGCATTAGACAGAAACATGCAGAACGGTTCAGCTACGACTTGGATTTGATCGTCAAGGATCTCAAGGCGCAAGAGCAGGCCAGCGACCGACAGTATATCAGGTTGCCCTCCCGTCGTTCGGCTGACCAGAAGATGGAGCCGCCGGCTGAGACCGATTAAGTCGAACCCGCTTAGTGCCTAGGACTGGCACCGGCGATGTGAGGGCATGGGAAGCGGGTTTGGTCTGCTGTGGAGTAGTCGTCAGCTAATGTGCGCTAGTACCTGTCCGTCGGCCACCTGATCCCCGGCATGGACCAAGATGTCGGCGACCGTGCCTTTGACCGGGGCCGTTACCGGCATTTCCATCTTCATAGCTTCAAGCACTATGATCCCGTCGCCCGCTTCTACGCGATCGCCGACTTGGACGAGGTGGCGGATTACTTTCCCGGGCATCTGGGCTTGCACTGGCGTGCCGCTGTCAGCTTTGGGAGCCGGTGAGGAAGGAGCTGTCACATCGGTCGATTGCTCCAAGCTGACTTGGAAGCGGCGGCCGTCCACGGTGGCCGTGTCGCCGTCAATGGCTACGGCGTAGCGGCGGCCATCCACCGTGATCGCATAGTGCGCTGGGCCGTCAGTCGAGACCGCTTCTTTTTGCGCTCTTTCCACCTTGCGTACGCCGATTTCGCCTTCTCCCTTGAGGAAGGCGAGGCCCTTGTCTTGGCAGGTGGCGACGATAAAAATGTTTTCGTCCGTCTCGGCGAGGCCAGCTTCCCGCAGCTGTTTGCGGGCCGGCTCGACGCCCTTGTTTGGGTCGGCGTCGTTGCGCTCGAGCGGTTTTTGGGTCGTTGGCGCTAGCCCGAGCTGTTGGGCGGCTATCTCGACGACCGAAGGGTCGGGCGCGACCGGCGTCTTGCCGAAGTAGCCCAAGACCATCTGGCCGTAGGGCGCGGCGATCCGCTCCCACGGGCCGAACATGACGTTGTTGAAAGCCTGCTGAAAGTAAAATTGCGAGACCGGCGTCACCGAGGTGCCAAACCCGCCCTTTTCTACTACTTCGCGCATGGCCTTGATCATATCCGGGTACTTGTCCATGATGCCGTTGTCGCGCAGCATCTGGGTATTGGCCGTCAGTGCGCCGCCGGGCATGGGGCTCCAGGGAATCATCGGCTCCACAGCCACGGCTTCGGGTGGCAGAAAATAATCGGCCATGCGCTCCTTGAAGACTTCCTCGGCGTCGCGGATTTTGTCGATGTTGACGTCGAGATCGTAGTCGGAGCCGCGCAGCGCGTGCCACATGACGATGATGTCGGGCTGGCAGGTGCCGCCGGAGCAGGGAGCCATAGACAAGTCGATGGCGTCGGCCCCGGCGTTGAGGGCGGCCATGTTGGCGCTGACGCCGATACCGGCTGTTTCGTGCGTGTGGAAGTGGATGAAGGTGTCTTCGGGTAGCATGCGCCGCGCCTCGGCGATGGTCTCATAGA
This sequence comes from Candidatus Latescibacterota bacterium, assembly GCA_007571365.1. GTDB lineage: Bacteria > Latescibacterota > UBA2968 > UBA8231 > UBA8231. The sequence continues at coordinate 26,880 of RKRN01000092.1, read as the reverse complement.
CTTTGGCGGGCACGGCCGTGCCCGAGGCATCCTTAAAGCAGACCGCGTCATATGGGATGCCGGCGTCTAGGATCTGGCGCAAGGTCTTGGTGTAGAAGGCCGCGTCGTGGGCACCAGCGCAGCCCGGCGGCAGTTCCATCAGGGTAACACAGACTTGGTGCTTGAGCCCGGCATCGACAATGCACTGCCCCGAGTAGATGAGGTTGTCGACGTCGTTAAGCGCGTCAAAATTGCGAATGGTGGTGATGCCGTGCTTCTTGAAGAGTTCGGCGTGCAGCTTGATGATGTCGCTCGGCTGCGATTCGAGGCCGACCACGTTGACGCCCCGCGCTAAGGTCTGCAAGTCGGCGTCTGGGCCGACTGTGGCGCGAAAGGCGTCCATCGCGGCAAAGGCGTCTTCACCGCAGTAGAAGTAAAACGACTGGAAACAGGCCCCGCCGCCGGCCTCGAAATAGTCGATGCCAGCTTCCTTGGCCGCAGCGACAGCCGGCAGAAAATCGGACGTGAAAACACGCGCCCCATAGACCGACTGGAAGCCATCGCGGAAGGCGGTACACATGAAGCGAATTTTCTTCTTACTCACGGTCGCATCCTCGTTGTCTATCCCACCAACACCGACCACAAGACGCCGGCACCCACGGCTGAGCCGATGACCCCGGCTACATTGGGGGCCATCGCGTGCATCAGCAGGTAATTATTGGGGTCTTCGCGCTGGCCCATCATCTGCACCACACGGGCCGAGTCGGGCACGGCCGAAACCCCGGCCGCGCCGACGAGGGGGTTGATTTTGTCTTTGGTGAAGAGGTTCAAAAACTTGGCAAAGAGCACGCCGCTGGCCGTGGCAATGGCAAAGGACAGGGCACCGAGGCTGAAGATGAGCACCGACTGCGGCGTGAGAAAAGTCTGAGCTTGGGTTGAGCAGCCGACCGAAAACCCGAGGAGGATAGTGACGATATCGACCATTGAGGTACGGGCGGTCTGGGCCAAGCGCTCGGTGACGCCGCTTTCTTTGAGCAGATTGCCGAAAAACAGCATGCCGAGTAGCCCGATAGCACCTGGGGCGAGGAGCGCACAGATGAGGAAGGCGGCGATGGGAAAGATGATCTTTTCGCGCTGCGAGACCTCGCGCGGGGGCTTCATGCGAATGAGCCGCTCCTTGCGCGTGGTCAAAAGTTTCATCACCGGCGGCTGAATAACCGGCACGAGAGCCATGTAGGAATACGCGGCGATGGCGATAGCTCCGAGCAGGTGGGGGGCCAGCTTAGCCGACAGAAATATCGCCGTTGGCCCGTCGGCTCCGCCAATGATGCCGATGGCTCCGGCCTCGGCCGGAGTAAAACCCAAATGGAGTGCGCCGATCAAGGTCAGGAAAATGCCCGTCTGCGCGGCTGCGCCTAGCAGTACCAACCGCGGGTTGGAGAGCATGGTCGAGAAGTCGGTCATCGCGCCGATGCCGAGAAAGATCAGCGGCGGGAAAATGCCTTGGCTGACACCGAAATAGATGTAGTAGAGTACACTGCCCTTATCGTACACGCCGATGGCCATGCTGGAGATAGACGGGAGATTGCCGACGATGCAGCCAAAGCCAATCGGCAACAGCAGCAGCGGCTCGTAGTCCTTGCGGATGGCCAGAGATATGAAGATCGCGCCAATAACGAGCATCAGCAGATTGCCGCCCGACATATTGGCCACGGCCGTGGTCGTGAGGAATTCGAGGAGAATTTCCATGGCCGGTTAGTCGTTTTGGCGGCGTTTGTGCAGGGCGAAGCCGATGGCCGCGGCGATGGCGGTTGCGTCGGTTTCTTTGCTCTGACTCTGCGTGTGGAGTTGGGCCGGGGGAATATAGGGATGGATCGCGGCGAGAATGCGCGGCAAGACGGCGATAAAAACGCTGACCAACACCAAGGCGGTGAAGACGATGCTCATGCCCACAAAGGCTAGGTCGAGCCCCTGGGCGAGAGGATTGTCGGGTGCGAGTTGGTTCATGTCTTCATATCTAAGTGACGGCGTAGTCTATTCGTTGAAGAGGCTCAGGCGATCCCCGCCTAGTGGCGGCTTGAGATTGAACTTGGGCCTAGTATTTAAACCTAGCCGATGCAATTCGGAATATAGCTTCTCGTGCTGCTCCACTAGGACGGGATCAACTTTCGGGTTGATCTTAAGAATCTCGGCTTTTTCTAGAGGTTTGCTGGTCTGTTTGGCCATGACATTTATCCGTAGCTTAGGGCGTTCAGCTTGATTTTAGCCGTGTCCTCCCCTTGTAGGAGGATTGGCCTATAAGGGCCGAAGAAGGTCAAACTCCGATTGCTCTATTCGGAACTATGAAGACAACCTCGTCGTAATAGTTCCGAATAGTGTCAACCATTCGCTCAACGACCTCAACTATACCACCGTTGGTTTCGAGGACAATTGCCAAAGTAGTGTTACGTTGAGAAATCAGTTCTACTGCATGGCGAACCCGTACTTCTAGGCCTGGTAGAATTGGACTGGCGATTGCCATCACATCGGCATTGAGAACCTTGCCTATTCTGGCGGCATGGTCATTGAGTTGTTGTCTTATGTATTCGTCGAGGGGTCTCATGGCCAGCGAGTTTAGCTTACCTATCTACTTAGCTGACGTTACGCGTATTCATGTTCTGGTCTAGTTGTCCATCCCCTTGCGAAGGAAGCTACGGCTGAGGGCGGTGCGAGCGGCGGTGGTGGTGCCCCACCATGCCCTCAAGGCAAGACGGCCTAGAGCGGTCCCAAAGTGCGCTGATCGCTGTTTATAACCGGCCCACTCTTGGCCGTCTTTGCGCGAGGAAACTAGTAGGAACACCATTGGATTTAATATAAGGTATATATCTGAATAGCCAATAAATCGCTGCTCTCCGCAAGCCTGTTGCTCAGGCTGATCCCGCCGCGCCACAAACAGCACGAGCACTTTGAATTTGCCCATACGAAACAAAAGGCACTAAAACGTCGGCCCGGACTGTTCGACGAGGTGCTTCAGATAGAGGCAATACGCATTGTCGGTGGAATAATTGGCGATGCGGAGGAGCTGTTCCGCGCCAATGTAGCCCTTGCGGTACGCTATTTCCTCGACGCAGCCCACTTTGAGCCCCTGCCGATGCTCAATGGTTTGGACGAAGTCGCTGGCCTCTAGCAGGCTCTCGTGGGTGCCGGTGTCGAGCCAAGCAAAGCCCCGCCCCAACACCTCGACCCGGAGCTGGCGGCGGCGCAGATACTCGTTGTTGACATCAGTAATTTCCAGCTCGCCGCGGGCCGAGGGTTTGAGCCCGCGGACGATGTCGACGACCTCCCCGTCGTAAAAGTAAAGGCCGATGATCGCGTAGTTGGACTTGGGGTTTTGCGGCTTCTCTTCAATGCTGATGGCACTGCCCGCGGCGTCGAATTCGACGACTCCGTAGCGCGTGGGATCGCTCACGTAGTACGCAAAAACCAACCCCCCCCTTCGTAGTTGGCTGGCGCGCTGTAGGATCGCCGTCAGGCCGTGCCCGTAGAGGAAGTTGTCGCCGAATATCAAGGCACAGGGGTCATGCCCAGCAAAGTCGGCCCCCACGACAAAGGCGTGGGCCACGCCGGCCGGCCGGTCTTGGACCGCGTATTTAATGCTCAGCCCCAGCCGCTCGCCGGCGCCGAAGAGTTGGCGATAGAGGTCGATGTGCTCCGGGCTGGAGATGATGAGAACCTCGCGGATGTCGGCCAGCATGAGCACTGAGAGCGGGTAGTAAATCATCGGCTTGTCGAAGACTGGCAGGATCTGCTTGGAGACCGATACGGTCAAAGGATAGAGGCGCGTGCCTTGGCCGCCGGCGAGGATGATGCCCTTCATGGGATGTACTCAGTAGCCTTTTTTTGCGGCCCTTGGGGGCGGGGCCTCTGCGGCCAGACGATCTGCCGCCGCTCGGGCGTTAGGCGCGCCAACAGCTCGTCCGAGGGATGGTAGCCGTGGCGGAAGTTGCCCCAAGAAGGGCCGTAGCGATAGACGAAAATCCGGCGCGTGCCCTCGTTTTGGCGCCGGGCCGAGCCGTGCGAGAGGCCGTCGACGAAGAGCAGAGCATCGCCCTTGGTCATCTGGCACTCGACCGCGCCGGCGATGCCTTCAACCGTGGCCCCTTCGGGCTTCATGCGATGCCGGTCTAAGTCGGGATGCGCGAAGTTGGACTTGTGGCTGCCGGGGATCAGCATGGTGCCGCCGTCGCCCGGGCCGATGTCCGTGAGCGCGACGAGGATGTTGATCTGGCCGCACATGTAACGCCCGCCGTGGTAGCGGAATTGGTTGCGCATGATGGGCGGATAGCCGCCAGAGTGCAGGCCGATGGCCTCCCCGGGCAGGCGGAAGTTGGCAAAGTTTTCGTCGATGAACAGCGGCCCGTGGGCGTAGTCGAACGTGCCCTCGCCGCCGACGAAGTGCTTGACTTTTTCGATCCAAGCAGGATGGTCAATCATCCGCTCAAAAGGCTCGCCGGCCTCGTAGATCTGCTGCAAGTTGAGCCCGTCAATCGTGCCATAGGTATGGGCGTGGACGTGGCCGTACCAGTCGCCCGGCACCAGCGGCGGGATGGCGTCGAGGCAGTCGTTGAGGTCTTTGACTTCGGCGGCGGTAAGAGCCCCCGCTAAGTGCAGGTAGCCGCGCAGGTCGAAGAGATAATTTTCGAGGTCGGTGACCATAAATCTTCAGCGCTGGACGGGGTTGCCCCAAGAGCCTTCGATGTACGGGAAGCGCGCTTCGAGGTCGTCGGCTAGTTCGACGCCGAAGCCCGGGGCGTCGGGCAGCGTCAGGTGGCCGTCTTCAATAAGCGGCTTCTCCCGCAGAATCTCCCACTGTAGCGGCCCCTGCTTCATGTTTAGCTCGACGAGGCGCGGGTCGGGCAGTGCCGCAACCATGTGGGCGTTGGCCATGGTCATCAGGCCATTGTGCCAGTTGTGCGGGATCAGGGGTATGCCGCCGTACTCAGAGTGGGCTTTGTGGCCGACCTCTAGGCAGAGGTCGATGCCGCAGACGCCAGCGTCGGGTTGGACGATGCCGAAGCCCCCCGCTTCCATAAAAGGCTCAAACTGCGCCCACGTGGTAAAAGGCTCGCCGCCGGTGATGGGGATGGAGACGGCCTCGTTGAGCCGGGCGTAGTCTGCGGGCACGCGCTCAACCGGCTCTTCAAACCAAGCCCAGCCCATCTCGTCAAGGGCCGCGGCAATGGGCCGTGCTTCCTCCATGGAGAGACGACAATTGCCGTCGAGGGCTAGGTCCATGCGCGTCCCCACGGCTTCGTGGACTTGGTGCGCTATTTTGAGAAAGCGATTGACGGTGACGCCCGACCAAGCCCAGTGGGTGCCCAGGCGCATCTTGTAGGCGGTAAAACCTTCTTCAGCGTAGCCGATGGCCTCTTCGACGACGGATTCGGGATGATCGTCCCAGTCGTAGCACACGCCCGAAGAAGCGTAGAGGCGGAGGCGGTGCCGGGGGGCTTGCCCGGATGTACAGAGCAGCTCGGCGGTGGGTTTGCCGGCGATCTTGCCGTGCAGATCCCACAGCGCGCAGTTGAGGCCGGCGTTGGCAATGTCGTTGGTGCGCACGGCTTCGTTGTGCGGCGTCAGGTCTTTGTCGCGGGGGTCGCGGCCGATGAGACTGGGCTTGAGCTCTTCGATGCGAGCGGCGATAGTGGGCGGTACGCCGTACGCGCAAGGCTCGGCGATGCCCTGCAAGCCCTCGTCGGTTTCGATGATGCAAATTGAGCAGTCGGCCTTGGGCACGTGGAAGGTGGCACTGTACCACTGGCGTTCGGGTTCGTGGGGGCGCGATAGTGAGAGCGTACGGATATCGGTGATTTTCATCGGGAACCTATGGCGAATTTTAATTATGTATGGGTTCCTGACGTTACTCTATGTCGAGGCGTCCCTTGTGGATGCCAACTACACGGCGCGTTCAGCCAGCGGGATCTCAAAAAGGACAACCACAAGGGGCGTAACATCAGTATGGGTTCTTAAAATTTGTTGCTGTACGGGTCTGTATTAAAGGGCCACGTACTTTCCGCGTCAACTCCGCTTCCCTTGTCGCCTGCAGGATGCTCCCGTATTTTGAGGCCGCTTTCCAACCAAGGAGAAACCCATGATCGAACATCCCTATCAGAATTTGCGCGGCGGACGCTGGCTAGTCGGCAACCTGCACGCGCACACCACTGCCAGCGATGGCGAGCGCGACCACCAAGCGGTAATTGACGACTATGCCGGCCGCGGCTACGGCTTCTTGGCGATCTCTGATCACGACATCCACACATCCTTAGAGGACTACGAGCAATACGACGCCCAAGGGATGATTTTGGTGCCGGGCAACGAAATTACAGCCAACGGCCCGCACGTTTTGCACGTCGGGGCCACGGCGTGGGTCGCACCCCATGTAGACCGACAACAGGTAATCGACGAGGTCGACGAAGCGGGCGGAGGGTTCGTCCTTTTCAATCACCCCAACTGGCGCGGCCATTTCAATCACTGTCCGCAGGAGCTTTTGCAGGCCTGCAAAAGCTACGTGGGCTTAGAGATCTACAACGGCGTGATCAGCCGCTTGGAGGGTAGCCCCTACGCGACGAATCGCTGGGACATGCTGCTGAGTGCGGGAAGACGCCTGTGGGGGTTTGCCAACGACGACAGCCACGCGGCCAAGGGCGATGTGGGGTTGGGGTGGAACGTGGCCTACGTGGAGGAGGAGACGGCTAGCGGCGTGGTGGAAGCCCTGCGCGTCGGTCGCTTTTACGCCTCGACAGGAGTCGTTATCAGCCAGATCCAAGTTGAGGGAAATCGGATTTGGCTTGAGACCGAGAATGCGGCGCGGATCGTGGCCTTGTGCGCCGGCGCGAAGCGGATAGCCGTGGCCGATGGGCGGGAAATTGAAGTAGAAGTGCCGGCGCGGGCGGGATACGTGCGCTTTGAGTGTTGGGGGGCCGGCGAGGCGTTTGCGTGGACGCAGCCGTTTTTTTGCGCGGAAGGCGAATGACATGGGCGATTTGATCGTCGTTCATCCAGACTTTGACGGAGTTTGGCCCTTTGCCGCCGATCACTTCCGCACCCTGTGGCCCGAAGCGGACTTTGTGCGCCTAGCGCACGGCGACGAGCGGCCCTTGGGCGAGGTGGTTGAACAGCCGAGCCGCGTGGTGCGGTTGGCCACGCTAGGAGTGCCAGTGAGTCTGACGTGTCTGCGACTTTTTACGGCCTTGCAGGAGGCGACCTTTCAAGGGTCTTATGGCCGGCGGCTAGGCGAGGGCTGTAGCGAATATCTGGCCGCGGCTGGCGTCGCGGTGTACGACCATCCGAGCGAGGGGTTTTGGTCGCAGACCGTGGCGGAATTTGGCTTGGCCTTGACGCTGTGCGGGCTGCGGCGCATTCCACAGTTGCACCGAGAAATTATCGACAGTCAAGCACCTTGGGACTACGAGCCGCCCGAGGGCCAAGGTCGGCCCGGAGGGCGCGGCCACCAGTTTGGCGACGACCCGGCCTTTGCCAACGGTACGCTGTGCGGCAAGCGGGTGCGGATCGTCGGAGCCGGCAATATCGCCAGCCGCTACGCCAGCTTCGCGTCGATGCTGGGAGCCGAGGTGGCAGCTTGGGATCCGTTTGCCACCGAGCCGTGCTTTCACCGGGCCGGGTCGCGGCGCGAGTACCACTTGGAGCAGCTAGTCGCCGATGCTGAAGTGTTCGCGCCCATGGTGCCGCTCACCGAATCGACGTGCGGCTTAGTCGAGGCCAAGCACATTGACGCGCTGCCCAAAGGCTGTCTGGTGGTGCTGGTGACCCGAGCCAGAATATGCGATACCGACGCAATCCGGCGGCGAGTGCTGGCTGACCAACTCAGCCTAGCAGCGGATGTCTGGGACCAAGAGCCGCTGCCCCTAGACGATCCACTGCTGGGGCGGCACAACGTGGTGCATACGCCGCACAACGCCGGGCGCACGATCGACGCGAACAAAGCGTGGGCCGAGAAATTGGCCGTGCAGTTCAAGCCGCGTTAATTGCTCGCATTCAGTGCTGGGTTTATACTGTTACAATCCTTCCACTCAACTGAAAATACCCACTTAGGGAGTAGTTTTACATGCGGGGAATCGAAGCGGCGCAAGCAGGCCAGCAGCAGCGCAATAAAGAGCTGTTGAGCGGCGTGCGCTACTTGGGCGAGAAAGTGCATTCTGAGGTCTTGCCGCTCACCGTAGATATCGGCCAACAGCAAGCACTGCACCAAGAGCAGATCGCCGCCTTAGAGGGCTTGCAGATCGAAGCGGCCGCGATCGCGATTCGCTCGCTGGCCTCGCTGGCCGAAATCGGCGAGTTGGATCATCTCGGCGGAGGGCTGGAGCTAATTCCGCCGCTCTTGCTGACTCTGGCTGTCACCGACTACGAACGCATCGAATACACCATCGAACACGCCCACACCTCTGTGGGTTACTACGCGGCCTTGGCGGCGTTGGGCTTTATCGACGAGGAGCTGGTCGTCAAGGGTTTTCGCCGCGGGCTCGACGCTCCCGGGCACGTGTCTTGGCTGCCGGGCGGCACCCAACTCAACGGCGGGCGCTTGGGGGTGATGATCCCGGTGGCTGTGGGTCAAGCCCTCGGCAAGCGGGCCAAGTGCGGCGCAGGTGGCTGGGTCGTTTGCCACTGCGGCGACGCCGGCTACATCTCAGGCCAAGCCCTCAACGGCTTCAACGGCGCAGCCGTCCACCGAGCACCCATCACCTTCGTCATGCACCGCAACGGCATCCAGCTTTCGGGAGCGACCGAGGGCATTATGGACAAAGACCCGCGCCCGATTGTCGCGGCGATGGGCGTGGAAGTCATCGAGATTGAGTCTCTGCACGCCGCCGCGGTGCTCTACGAAGCCTATGTCGAAGGCTACAAACTGGCGCAGCAGGGTCGGCCCGCGCTGATCTATCCCACGGGAACGCACGAGCAACTCGGCGACTTTGGCCAACGCTTGGGCATTGGTTCCGAGGTCGCGGCGTTCGCCGCCGCGCACGGCGTCGATCTCAGCACCCGCGCTTGGGTCCCCGGCTCGCTAATGAGCTACCGCGACGTAGTGCCGATGCTCGAGTGCCTCTTCTTGGTCAACAAGCTCCCCGGCGGCGAAGGGCATCACGACGGCCACATGAAGGGCCGCGACGCCGCGCAAGTGCTGAGCAACCCAATGTTCCAAAAGACAGCGGCGGCGAATCAGGCTTTGGCGACGCTGCGCCAAGACGAGAAGCGCCAAGTCGAGACTCGAGCCAGGCCTGCCCCCGGTAGCCGCAACTTGGTTCTGCCCGAAGATGTGCGGGAAAAGGTCAGCTTACCCGCGGTCGGGGACCGCGAAAGCCCGCGCGCCGGGTCCGAGGCTGCGTATGCAGCGGTGGCCGCGCATTTTCCCAACGACATGTTCGTCGTTAGCTGCGATCTTGACCCCTCGACTAAGCTGGCGAAGGCCCGCGGTTTCTTAGCCGCCGATCACCAGTTCGAGATGAGCATTGAGGAGCAAGCCGCTTGTCTAATCACCGACGGATTGGCGATGAGCGGGCTAGGACCGCAGCTCAATGTGGTCTCGACTTTTGCCGCCTTTTACGAGGGCATTGCCCGCGAGGGCTTTGACGTCTGGCGCTATCAGCGCAACCTCACCGGCGTCAACGAGGGCCTCAACGTCGCCTTCCACGTCTCGCACGTGGGGGCCTGCACCGGGCGCGATCACTTTTCGGGTTGGGGCTTGGAGTGGGTCAACGTCGGCTTGAGCTATTTGCCCTATCTGCATCGCTTCTACGGGCCAGCCGATGCGCGGGCGGCGTTTTTGGCGGTCTGCGATACGGCGGCGCACTACGGCGGGCACATCATCGGCATCCCGCGCGACTCCCTACCCATCCTCGCAAAGCAAGACGGTTCGGGGCCGCTGTGGGAGGCGGGCGACGCTTGGGAACCGCTGACGGCCTATCGCACCTACGCTGGAGCCGAGCGGGCGATCTTAGCTTTTGGTGCGCCAGCTTTCCTCGCTGGCGAGGTAGCCGAACAGCTCAAAGGCGCGGTGGATGTGCATATAATCAACGGGTTGCCGCTGCCGGCCGGCATCCTCGAAAGCCTCGTAAGCCGCTATCCCAAGGGCATGGTAACCATCGAAGATGGTCTGATCGGCGCAGCCAACACCGGCGTACGCGGTTTCGCCGGGCTGGTGGCAGGCGTCGCCAGTGGCTTGGGCATTCCAGCGGCGCACATCGGCATTACCGACCCGACTACGGCCCCGTCAGAAGGCCATCTGGAGACGTGGGCGCACTTCGGTATCACGGCTGAAGCCCTCGTCGCAGCCGTGAACGGGCTATAGCTTCTCAACAAACACACCCAGCAAAAAGGCATTAAAAATGAAGCGGAGCGCACTACTAATCATCGTACTTTGGGCTTTCGGCTGTGGAACCGGCGGCCAAGGTGGGGAAGCAAATAAGGAGGTATTAATGGATCCTACAGGCGAAGCCTTTAACGAGCAGGCTCCCGACGAATTCTCAGTGCATTTAGAGACCAGTGCCGGTCCGGTGATCATCCAAGTGACGCGCGATTGGGCGCCGCTGGGTGCTGACCGGTTCTACAACTTGGTTCGCAACGGTTTTTACGACGGGCAGCGCTTTTTCCGCGTGGTGCCGAACTTTGTGGTGCAGTGGGGGCTAAGCGGCAATCCAAAGCTGAACCAAGCCTGGCACCGCGCCCATATCCTCGACGACCCGGTCAAGCAAAGCAACACACGTGGGAGGATCACGTACGCCAAAACCAATCAGCCCAATACGCGCACGACCCAGCTCTTTATCAACTTGGGAGACAACGCCAATCTCGACGGCATGGGGTTTGCGCCCTTCGGCGAAGTCGTAGAAGGCATGGAGGTGGTTGATGCGATCAACGCCGAATACGGCCAGCAGCCTTCCCAAGGGCAGATCGCCATGAAGGGCAACGCCTACCTCGAAGAAAACTTTCCCAACCTAGACTATATCGCCAAGGCCGAGATCATCGACTAAATTGGCCACCGAAATCCGCAATGAGGCCATCGGGCTAAAGGCCGGTACTCTGGCCATTGTAACCGCGGTGCTGTGGGGCGGCAATCCGGTGGCGATCAAGGTGGGGCTCGACGGAGTGCCACCGGCGGCGATGGCTGGCTTGCGCTTTGCACTAGGTGCCCTGACCGTATGGATCGGGGCACTTTTTGCTGGTATTCGGCTGCGCGTACCCCGCAGCGAATGGAAGGGGTTGGGCGGCTTGGCCTTGCTTTTCGCGCTGCAAATATGGCTTTTGAACGCCGGTACTCAATACACCACGGCCAGCCGCTCGGGGGTGGTGGTCAACATCTACCCCTTCTTCACCGCGCTCTTTGCCCACTTGTTCGTCGGCGACCGCTTGGGCTGGGCGCAGTGGTTTGGCTTGGTCATTTCGTTTTTCGGCGTGGTGTTGCTGTTTTGGGAGTCGCTGGTGCTGGCTGAGACGCAGTACCTGCTCGGCGATGCAATGGTAGCCGCGAGCGGTTTGTTGTTGGGCCTGCGGCAGGTGGTGATTAAGCGATTGGTGCAAGGGCTTAACCCCTATCAGGTGCTGTTCTGGCAGGCCGTGCTGAGCCTGCCCTTGTTTGCCGCTTGGAGTGTGCTCTTAGAATCCGAAGCCGAGTACGTCCTAACCGGCCCGGTAGTCGCTGGCGTGCTCTACCAAGGCATCGTCGTTGCCGGGCTGTGTTTTATCATCCTCGTCTTTCTGCTTCAGCACCACTCGCCGGGTCGCTTGGGAGGCTTCGGCTTTGCCACGCCGGTGGTGGGAGTGCTGTTGAGCGCCGCGCTTTTGGCCGAGGCTATATCGCCTTATCTGCTAGCTAGCATGGGGTTGGTGGCTGTGGGGATTGTGGTCGCCAACTGGGTTGAGCGGGATTAGGTTCAGGGTTTTAAAAACGCCATTTCTCCCGTTCCATGAATTCTTCGAGATTAATACAATCGATCTCAAAATGCTCACAAACGTTCGGAATTTTCGCCGCATTGGGACTATATTTTTCGGTCGTTACAACGCAACCATTTTCTAAACACTTTGCTCGCGCAACGACAAACGGATCAGCAATAGGGCCTCCCTGAAGGTGCTCCTTCTTGCGAATCATCGCCTGAAAGTGCTTGACTGCAAAAATCTCGCTTACGAACGCCAACTCCTCCGCATTTGGCGTTATAAATACTTGCTGCCTATTCTCCTTACACCAAGCCGCCAAGTCATCGTCGTGTGATTCCAGTTCGTTAAATACTTCACGCGTCGAGGTAATTCGACCTTCTGTAACCATCAAGTCAAATGCTTCCCACAAAGAGGGAAAGCACTCGCGATAATAGTGGCGAAAAAGATCAATCAGTGGCCGCTGTCGAACACATAGATTGTCATGTCCTTGTTCCCTGATTGAAGAGCCACTCTCCAATTCTAGGAACGTTCTTCGCCCGTGCGTCTAGATAATCAGCGGCTTGCTCCACCGAAATACGCCTTTGGTGGTAATGGCTAAACACCATTTCAATGTACCGTTCACCCAGATACGTTCCCTTGGTCCGATAGTAATCACCGCCTGTACCTCTAATTCCCGTTTGCTTCTTTGACCATTGTTGTACCTTCTGTTCGTAATACTGTCGGCTCACTCGTCCTTGGTCAAGCAGGCGGCGCAAAATAGTTTCTCTACTAACGCAGTACAGACTAGCCCAATTTTCAATAGCGCGATCGTCAATAGAAACACCAGCCGAACGCTCTTCGAAATCACGGGAGGGGACCAGAAACTCAGCGGCAAGTAGATTGCAGAGCACTTCTATGCGTCTATTGTCGCCAGTCATACGCGCAATGTAGTTGTCCTGCCGAGTATCGATCCCGCCAGTGTGCATCAGAAGATGCGCCAGTTCGTGGAACAAGGTAAAGATCTGACGAGATTTAGCGTTGTTGTTGTTGACGTAGATTATCGGAAAATCTGGGTCGTACAAGCAGAAACCAGCAAAAGAACTATCGCCTGTACCTTTCTTCTTGAAGGTGTCCTTGAAAACAAAAATTCCGCATTCCTCTAGCACTTCTCGCCAATGCTTGAGAGCATCCTCTGTATTTTTCCATTCCTGTTGTTGAGCGAGATCAATGCCCAGATAGGTACGGACTTGCTCGGCCATATCGGCAGCGGCCACAGAGGGAGCAAAATCAAGATCTTGCAGTATCCGGCGTTTTGCCGGATTCACACCGCCATACAGTTCGGCAAGATTGAGTTGTAGTACTCTTGCCTTGCGGAGTAGGTAACGAATCCATGGCGAGAGACGCAGCAGTTCTTCCTCCGGCAAGGTGCGAAATTCCTGCTCTATGATTTCCTCTTCCGGCACTTCGGGAAAGAAGAACAATGCGATAGGGCGTTTATAGATCTTGTATGCCAGCTTTTCCAACTGAATATATGTTGGAGACGCCTCGCCGCGTTCCCAAGCATCAATTTCTCTAACCTTCTTATTGATACTCTGAGCGACTTCTTCCTGCGAGAGTCCCAAACTGGTACGCGCCCAGTACAAGACTTGGGGATTGACGGAAATAGGCCCACTCATAATGCTACCTCCACAATCGGAACAGTGTGGTTGCCGAAGATGTCTACTACCTTCACTGAAATCTTCCGCTCTCGGCTGTTGACGCACTAGCGGATCAAACCACGGCCTGCTAGAAAGCATCACCTAAAGTCCCTAACAGCCGATACGAGTACGCCCGGCTGCGCGAGCGAGACGCCCACGTTCCCAAGCATCGCGCCCTCGGTTTTGCTGGACTCTAAGTCTGGCTGTCGGCGATAGGATATTCTAGTATACTATGGCCCGGCAACGCGAGCAATCAGCAAACCTCTATTATTACCTTCCAACGCCAGGACCAAATATGCAGTTCATAATCGACGTGCATCTCCACTCGCGTTTTGCGCGGGCGACCAGCCGCGAACTCAACCCTTCCAACTTGCACAAGTGGTCGGCACTCAAGGGCGTCGACGTGGTCGGCACGGGCGACTACACGCATCCAGCGTGGTTTGCCGAACTATCTGAGGAGCTTGAGCCAGCAGAGGAGGGGCTATATCAGCTCGAACCCGGCCGTCGCGCCGTTGTGGAACAAGCGTTGCCCGAGCACTGCCGGCGCGCCGTGCGCTTCATGCTTTCGGTGGAAATAAGCACCATCTACAAGAAGGGCGATAAGACCCGCAAAATTCACCACGTCGTCATCTTGCCCACCCTCGAAGCCGTCGCTCGGCTCAACCGTCGCCTCGGTGCCATTGGCAACTTGCACTCCGACGGTCGGCCCATCTTGGGGCTAGACAGCCGCGACCTTTTAGACGTTTGTCTCGAAGCCGATGAGAACGTGCTCTTCATCCCGGCCCATATATGGACGCCGCACTTTGCCGTTTTGGGGGCCTCGTCGGGTTTTGACTCGTTGGAGGAGTGCTACGGGGATTTGCTGTCGCACATCTTCGCCGTAGAGACCGGCCTGTCCTCAGATCCGCCGATGAACTGGCGGCTGTCGGCCCTCGACCGCTATGCAATCGTATCTAATTCCGACGCCCACTCCCCGCAAAAACTGGCGCGCGAAGCTACGTGCTTTGATACCGAGTGCTCGTACCCGGGCATCTACGCGGCACTCAAAGACCGCGACCCCACGCGCTTTTTGGGCACCTTGGAGTTCTACCCCGAAGAAGGCAAATACCACTACGATGGCCACCGCAAATGCGCGGTGTGCTACAAACCGGCGCAGACGCTGGCCGCGGCGGGAATCTGTCCGGTGTGCGGTCGCAAGCTGACGGTAGGGGTTTTGCACCGGGTGGAAAAACTGGCGGACCGCCCGGAGGGATTTCGCCCGGATGTGGCTCCGCCGTACGAATACTTGATCCCGCTTGACGAAGTGATCGGCGCCGCGGTTGGCGTTGGTCCTAAGAGCAAAAAAGTCCGCGCTGTGTACGATCGGCTCTTGGCCGAGATCGGCCCGGAGCTCGAAGTCTTGCGCCGCGCTGGACTCGAGGCGATTGAGGGTTGCGCGGGGCCGTTGGTGGCCGAGGGCGTACGCCGGATGCGCAGCGGCGAAGTCGAAATCTACCCGGGCCACGATGGGGAGTACGGCGTAATCAGCGTGTTTAGCGAGGAGGAGCGGGCGCGCTTGAAAGGGCAGGGTGCGTTGTTCGACTTGGGAGCAGGGACCGCGACGAAGACAGCAGAGGCAGCGGTGCCGCGGCCAACGCGGCCAAGAGCCGCTAGCATCGCACCAGTGGCGGCGGACGCCGATGCGAGCGACGCCACACAGCGGCAGGTCGAAGAGGCCGCTGGAGGGCCTTTAGTCGTCGTGGCTGGGCCGGGGTCGGGCAAAACCCGGGTGCTGACGCAGCGCATTGCCCGGCTGGTCGCAAGCGGCGTGGACCCCGGGCAGATCGTGGCCATTACCTTTACCCGGCGGGCGGCCGGACAAATGCGTCAGCGGCTGAGCGCGTTGTTGGGTGGTGAGTCCGGGTTGGGCGCGATGCAGGTGGGGACCTTCCACCGCTTGGCGTTGTCGCTGTTGCGGGAATGGGGCTGTGCGCCCAAGCTGGTGCTCGACGAGGTGGAAGCGCAGCGGTTGCTGGAGGGGGTATTGGTAGAAGCTGGTTTGACGGGCCCGGTGGCCGCCGCCCGCCAAGCCATCTCGCTGGCCAAGGCCGCCGCGCAAGAGCCGGATGAGGTAGCCGCGGAGTGGCGACCGCATTACCGCGCCTATCAGGCGGCCCTCCACGAGTCCGGGGCCTGCGACTACGACGACATTCTGTTGAATCTACTGCGCCTTTTAGAAGCAGATGCCGCCGTGCGGGAACAGATGCGAGCGCGGTTTTCCTATCTGCTAATCGACGAATTCCAAGACCTCAACGCCGCCCAGTATAGATTGGTCCGCCAGTTCGCGGGGGAAGGTACGGGCCTGATGGCCATTGGCGACCCGGATCAGGCGATCTATAGCTTCCGCGGTGCTTCGCCCGCTTACTTCGCCCACTTGCACGAGCACTTCTCAGACACGCAGCTCTTCCATCTAGGCGCGAACTACCGCTCACAGGGCCATATTGTCGAAGCCGCCGCGGCCGTTGTCAGCCACAATCCAGAGCGCACGGCCATTGAGCTTGCAGCCGTGCGTCCGGCGAAGGAAAGAATTCGCCTAATTGAGGTGCAGAGCGAGACGGCCGAGGGCATTGCGGTGGTGCGGGAGATTGCCCGCATGGTCGGCGGCACGGATATGGTGCAAACCGATGCTGGTGCCGAGGGTACGCGCAGTTTCGCCGACTTTGCCGTGCTCTTCCGCACAGGTCGCCAGGGCCAAGTGCTGGAAGAGTGCTTCCGCAAGGAGGGCCTGCCCTACCGACTCGTCGGGCAGAAGGGCTTTCTACAAGCGCCGGCTGTGCGGGCCGCGTTGGCGTTTGCCCGCTACGCTGTAATCTCGCAAGAGGCCGTGCGCCGCTGGCAGGCCCTAGAGGCCATAGGCGCGGAACCGCATATTTTGCGCCAAGTGCGGCGGGGGGAACTGTCGGCCGCCGCGCAGGAGCAAGTCGAGGCGTTAGAGGCGCGGGTAGCAGAGTACAGGCGCTGGGCCGCCCAACAAGGAGCGGGTACTTGGGTGCGCCGCTGGCAGGCCGACTTCGGCGACCCGGAGGACGAAAACTTGGAGCACTTGGCCCGAGTAGGGGACGCGACCGGAGCACTTGAGCAGCTCTTGGAGACCGTGCTCTTAGGCGCGGAGGCCGACTACGAGGAGCGGGGCGGCCTTTCAGGCGCGGAAGCCGTTGCGTTGATGACCTTACACGCGGCCAAGGGCTTGGAGTTTCCGGTGGTATTCATCTGCGGCGTGGAGGACGGACTGGTCCCCTTGCGCGAGCGGGACGCCGACCTCGCCGAGGAGCGGCGGCTCTTTTACGTGGGCATGACGCGAGCCGAGGAGGAGCTAGTGTTGCTGCGGGCGTGCAGCCGCCAGCGCTATGGCGAGCGAGTGCCGTGCGCGCTATCGCCGTTTGTAGAAGAGATCCCCGCTCAGTTGCTCGTGCGCGAGGCGGCGGCCATGCCGCGCCGACGCGGAGCTGAGCAGTTGTCGCTTTTTTAAATAGAGTAGGCGCGGCTCTGCGCGGTATTTCTCGAGCCGTGCGCGGGCTAGGGAAGCAGGTCGGCGACTAAGATGGAGGCGTCGGGGTGGGCGAGTGGGGAGACCATAGAGTTGCGGGTCAGTACTGTGCAGGACCGATAGGTTCCCAGTTCTGGGTCCGGATCTCTATGTACCTCTAGGCAGTAATCTACCAGATTGAGGATCCAGTATTCGGGAGTACCGCTGGCGGCATACAACCCCTTCTTGTGTTCCCGATCGTATCTCAGTGAGGAATCCGAGACTTCAACGACTAGCGCAGCAGTCGTCGGATGGCACGCGAGGTAATCGCGTGGTCGGCCGCGGACGACGGCGACATCCGGTTCAGGCTCAGACGACGCTCCCAAGGCCATGGGGACTTGGATGCGCACGGTAAAGCCTCGGGCATATACTGATACCAAGGCTTCATAGACTAGGCAGACTGCTGTAGCGTGGGCCTTGCTTTGTGGTGTCATTTCGAGGATTTCCCCGTTGATCAGTTCAAGTCGGTCCTCTGGATGAAAAACGCCGGCGGATACCATTTTCTGATATTCTTCCCGCGTCCATAGATGAGGTTGTAGGGACACTGCATTCATAGCCGCGATCTCCGTTTTTTTAACTCCATTTACTGCCTTAGCCCGGCCAATCTAAGTGGGCAACGGATTGAAAAGCCGAGCGATATGGACGGCTTGGAAGAGCGTTGCCGGCTCTAGCTGTGTGCGTAGGGCGCGCTTGCGCGGTAGAAGCGTGGTTTCGCCGAGCATGGGCGGGCATACTACCACTTCGACCCGTCCGCTGCCGATGTTGAGGTTGCCGCGCGGGCACTTGGGCCACAGGGAATGGAGGCCGCGAAAAGCTAGC
The DNA here is from genome assembly GCA_007571365.1 of Candidatus Latescibacterota bacterium. GTDB lineage: Bacteria > Latescibacterota > UBA2968 > UBA8231 > UBA8231. The sequence continues at coordinate 8,919 of RKRN01000092.1, read as the reverse complement.
GGCACGATGATTACGTCGGGCGGCAGATAAGCAAAGAGCGCGTGCTGCATGGGTAGGCACTGATGCTCAAAGGCGGCGGTGGTGCCCTCGCCATAGACGATGCCCGGCCGCTCCGCGAGGAGCTCGGCAAAGCGGCGCGTGGGATTTTTCGTGTCGGCCGAGCGGGTCATAATGACGTGCCCGTCGACGGCCTCCATTATGTGATCAACTTCCTCGGTGGTAAAGCCAATCAGCGAAAAAGAGTGCCCGCCAATGCGCAAGGTTGCGGGTTCGGTGAGTCGGGCGCGAGCTAGGCTCACCGGCGTGGGGAGTTCGCGCCAGCCCATCAGTTCGAGGAAGCGGGGGTCGTGAATCAAGGTGCTCATCACCGGATGGTCGAAGAGGCTGCGATGCGTGGGCAGAAAAAGGACTTTCTTCTGCTTGTTGGCTAGGTTGAGATCGCGAGCACTGGCGGCGAAGATCGGGTCGGCACTTACGGTCAATTCAATGCCGAAAATGTCCAGCGACTTACGCCCCCATTCGCTGCTTTGGGCGCTAGCGGCTTTGAGACGCTCCGCTTCCGGGAGCTGAGCCGCTAGGAGTTTCATTTTTTTCTTGCCAGTGCGATAGTAGAGAAAAGCCCACTGAAAGAGACGCGCTCGCCGGTTCCACCAGCCAAGGGTCTGGCGTCGCCCGACGTGCTGGTATTCGAGAAAGCGGCCCTTGGCCTTGCCGGCGAGCAGCGGGGGCAGGACCACCAACTCGACTTCCCCGCGCACTCGGCTCGCTAGTCGGTTGACGTAGCTGACTAAGCGGCGCGTCAGGTCGATCATGTCGCGGGTCAGGTAGCTATACTCTTGGCCGTACCAAAATTCCTTCGGCTTGATTTGGGCGGGGTCTTCGGAGTGGGCTTGGAGGAACTTGAGTAGCATGCCCTTACCCAACAGGACCAGCTTGCACAATTTTTGGTGCCATTGGGTGTGCGCCCGTCCCTCAAGGCGAGCCAAGAGAACTTCGGCGTCCGTGATGGCCTTCCACACGGAGATGCCGAGGTAGATGAAGTTGCTATAGGTATTGAAGCGGATGGCGAGGTGCTCGCCAGCGGCGAGGTAATCGACGACGCGCTCAGCCACCTCGCTAAGCAGGTCGCGCAGCGTCCCGGCGTGGCGCACTCCGTCGACTTCGCAGGTGTAGTGCTCGGCCAAGCGCAGATCGTCGGCCGAATCGGTCGCGGGCTCTTTTTGCGCCGCACCGGCTTGCAGCTTCTCGGCGACAGCGTGGGCGTGGGACAGCGGTACGCGGGCGACCCGCAGCTTGACGAGGGCGGCTTCGCCTTCGTCGAGGGTGTAGGGGTTGTCGCGGCCTAGGGCATGCAGATAAACCGATTGGTAGAGCGCGTGGAAGTCGAGTGCGGTGCCGCGCCCGCGTTCGATAAAGAGCTGGCGCGTTGTTAGATAGAGGCGGTTTGCCCGGTGGTAGGCCGGACCGACGCGCTCGTAGTGGTCATAAGCCTCTTGCAAACGCTGGTCGCGCAGCGGGGGGATGCCCTCGTGAATGGTGCCGATCAGTTCGGCGCGGCGCATGAGCGCGTTGAGGTCGCTGCCCACCGGCCAAGTTATTTCGCTTGGGTCGTGGTCGGCAAAGTGGCCGTCGCTGATGGCGACTTGCATCAGCTCCTCAGCCGCCTCGTCGTAGAGGCGCAGCATTTCGTCTAGATCTACATCGCGCAGCATTTCGTCTAGGTCCACTTTGCACCTGTCTTTCGGTTCGCGTTGGCAACTCAGAGTGAGTTAATGCAATCCGCCTACTTGGTCAAGCGGCGGGAATCTACTCGCCGCGATGCGCGACAACGCCGCGAGGATTCTCAAAGGCGTCGATCCACAGGCGGCACCATTCCTCGTAGTCGGTCAGCTCGCTGGACGGGTCGCGGCGGGAGCGCACCACAAAGTCGGGGTGGCCGGTGCGGCCGGTGTGCTGGCCGCTGGGTTGGTAGCGCAGATCGAGCGACCAACGGCACTGGTCGGAGTAATTGGGGGTGGAGCGATGGGGCGTGAAGCGGCTCATCAGCACCACGTCGCCGCGCTCGCACTCCAAGGGAAGGGGCGTAACTTGGGGCATGGCCTCCGGGGCGATGGTGGTGCCGCCGGCCGCCAAATGCCGGAGATAGCCGGTCTCGACGAGGCCGGGCAAGACCTCCATGCAGCCAGTCTCTACCGTGGCTTCGGCCAAAGGCAACCAGCAGGTGACCACGTCAGAGCCTTCGGCTTCCGGCATCATCACGCCGGCGTCTTGGTGCCAAGGCGCGTTGTGGAAAGAAGGGCCTTCGCGGTTTTCATAAGCCTGCGGTGGCTTGGCTCGCAAGTGCTGGATAGGGTTGCAAATCAGCTCGGGACCCAGCAGCGACTCGAGCAGGTCGAGCAAGTTTTCGTTGCGGAGCAATGCGAACACCGCCCGCCCGCGATAGTGCATGATGTCCATGCCGCGCCCGATTTCAGGGCACTGTTTGAACAGCAAGCCGTAGCGCGTGGCAAACGGGGCGTCTTCGTGCAAGTCCGCTATTTTGCCCTCTGCGCGTAGTGCTTGCGCCCGGGCGTCGATCCACGCGGATAGCTCGTCGATCACCGGCTGCAAGTCGCCGTGGGTAAGTGCCTCGCGGGCGATGATGACGCCGCGGGTGTTGAATTCTGCGATCTGTTGGGTCGTGAGTTTCATCGCGGTTTCTCCCCAATCTCAGCGTCAGGGCCGAAAGATTTTTAGATTGAGGTCGTTGATTGCCCGGTAGTGTTTTCTAGTGGCGGTACAAAGTGTTAGATGATGTTCAATAGCTGTTGCGGCAATCAAGGCAGCGGCCAGATACAGTGCTGTCTCGATGGTGTATTCTTTCATATAATACAGCCGCTCAGTGGCCGATATTTTCAGTGAGAGGCATGGTCTGAAAGGCGAGATCCGTAAGAAAATCCTTGATCTTTTTTAATTCCTGCCGATTTCTCGCACCTTGGATAAATTCCATATACGTAATAATTGATATCTGACGGTCAGCGATACTTTCAACGAGGTTTGCAGCCCCTTCGTGGCCCCTGAAAACCCATATTACAACATCGGTATCAAAAATCATTCAAGCGGCCTTTGCGTAAATTGCGGATATAAGCATCGATATCCAGCATATCTTTTCTGTCCTGCCACATTCCAAAAGCCTCGTGGTCTTTTACAGATTTGTTTGTTCGCTGTCGGCTAGGAGACAGGATGGCTTTTCCTTGCCGCGATGAAAAATGGTGACCGATTCGTTGCGGTCGAGCGCGAGCAAAACCTCTTTCATGCGTCGTCTTAAGTCGAGAATAGATGCTTTCATAATTCCCCCTCAAAGTGTACCCATAACGTGTGCGATCAAAAATAGATGTCAAGCAGTGAATTAGGTTTGAGCCAACGTGTCATTGCTGTGCTGAGCTGCTGTCAGCCCAAGTCCTCGGCGTGTTCTGCGATGTAGCACTCGATCTCCGCTGCGCTCATCGCGCCGGTAAAGGTGCCGCCGGGCGGCATATAGTAGAACGCCTCGGCGTAGGACAAGCCATAGGGCTCGCCGATGCGCTGGTACTCTTGCAAGCCAAAGAGGCGGATGTACTGGCGGTCGGCTTCCTCGTCGTCGGTGCCCAAGGCGGGCAGATACTTGCCCTGCCGCGCCAGCCGTTCTTTGAGGCGACGGCCGTGGGCACCGGCTGGCCCTTGGGCCTTGTTGGCACTCATGGCGGCGACCTTGGCGTCGAGATGGGGTGCTATATCGACGACCGTGTTGTAGGGCTGACCAGGGCGGCAGGTCCAGTAGTAGAGGTCTTGGGCCGAATGAGGCTGCATACCGCAGGCTAGTTGTTCGGGGTAGTCCTTGCTCATGCCGGCCATCCAGCGGGCCGCTTCGACGGCTTGGCCGGTGACGTAGTGATCCGGGTTTTCCTCCCAATGGCCCCAGGGGCTGAAGGTGGTGATGGTGTCGATTTTGAGGGCGCGAATTAGAAAGACCAACCGCGCCCGCAGCTCGGTGGGGGCGGCTTCGTCGAGGAAGTGATTGCGGTAGCCGAGGTGGATGACCTGTTTGAAGCCCAAAGCCCCGGCCAGCACTTCGACTTCGCGCTCGTTTTGGAGGATGGTTTCGCCCATTGTTCCCGGTCCGCATTTCTCGTCGTTGGTGGTCTGGATCAAATAGGCGGTGTAGCCTTCGGCGATGAGTTTGGCAACGAGGCCGGCGCAGAAGAGGGGAATATCGTCGGCGTGGGCTTGAACGGCGGCCAGCACCTTGCCTTGGTGAGGTTGGTCTGGGGTGTGTTTTTCGCTGGCTACCGCGCCGACGGGAGTGTACCAAGGAATGCGCGAATCAGGACTAGGGGCCATGGTTGTTTCCTTTTTAGAGGTGGGGAACGGCTATTGAACGAATGGTGCTATAGTAGGTTGACCGGGGTCTAGGTGTTTCTTACGCTGAGGTTGTCTCTTCCCGAAAGGATAGTACAATGTCGAGCATAGAACAACTGCGTCCCCTCGTGCGGGAACGGCGTATTGAGGTTTCCCTCCGCGGCGCGGTATGTGGTAGCGACCAAAAAAAGAGGACGTTTGAGTTGCAGCCGATATATGGCGACAAGGTGTCTGCCCCCATTGCTAAAGGGCATTTGGCGACGGTCGTCGAAGCGTTCAAGGGGCGCGAGGATGGGCGGCGCGTACTCGTTCAAGGGGCTGGATGGTACGACTGGCAGAACCGCCTGCGTAAGTTGGACTCGGTCGATCACATCCGTCTGTTGGATCGGCTGGATGTGGCGGCGCGGCTAGCCGAGTTCAGGGAAATGGAGGACGGCTGGTTGTAGGGGAGTGGCATCGCGCCCAGCCATGTGGGCTTGGCTTGGTTGTCGGCCGCATTCGGTGCTCGTTATCCCGGTGAATTACCTCTTCCGCACACCTATCCCACCGAAGATGGCGGCGTCCGTATGGAATGGGCCATTAAAAATCGCGTAATAATACTCGAAGTTGATCTTGATACTCACAGCGGAGAGTGGTTGCGCTTCGACCTAAATTCCGACGACGATCAAGAACGGCAACTGAATTTAAGCACGAGCGAAGATTGGGAATGGCTGGCTTTGGAAATAGAGAACAAGCAAGGGCAAAAGGGGCAATGAACGACGACACGCTACTGCATCGGCAGGTCAATCGGAACTGGATCATAAACGGCCAAGTGAATTCACAGACATTCATGCCGAGCAAAAAGGACGAGGGATGTGATCTCACTTCCCACCTTTTCGTCCGCTCTCACCTACAACCCCCCCGGACACCGTCGGCTCGGCGGCGATGCGCTCGCGCCAATCGGCCATGATGCGGCCATTCATACGCAAGACGCGAGCAGCGGCTTGGTCGAGAACGGCGCGTACAGGGCACTCGGCCATCTGCGGCCACGGCAACAGCGTTTGCGAGCGCGTCTGCTCGAAAGCCTCGGCGAGCGGCGACACATCGACGTGGTGCGGATCGGGAATGAGCAGGGAACGGAGTGAGTTGAGGGCGTATCGCGGGTAGTCAAGGGCTTTGGCGCGACAATGCAGCAGGGTGAGGCTCCCGGGCGTAGAATTCCACCAAGCGCATAACGCCTGTTCTAAAACGGGATTCGGTCCTATGGGCCGCACTGGACACCACGCGGAACCAAGTAGCGGTTCTTTCGCATAACACGCCGCTGTGCGTACCGTGTTCGTTCTCAACCGATTGGCGATGAGCAGCCGACTGGCTTTTCCCGTCAGAAAGCGAGCATAGCTTTCTTTGCGGGGTTTGGGCGTACCGACGACATCCGCTTTAGCGTCCATGCAAACGCAAACACTCGTCTCGTGATCCCAGAGAATGGGCGCAGTCCAAGGCGCAGTCGGCGACTGGTCGCGCAGAAAGGCATCGCGGACTCTTCGGCCTTCTGGTTCGATATGGCAAAGTTCGCCCGCCGGCCTGAGCCACGTGCCCGCGAGTGCGGCGAGGTCGTAGATCGCATCGGCTAGCGCACCGTCGTAAAACTGCGCGGCATTCCAGTCGCCTTCGCGGATGCGCGGCCACGGCCACGCATGTTCCGTTCCCCAATTGTCGAGCGGCTTCCCCCCATTGATTAAGTCCGACAGCAGAATGGCTTCGTGGGCGTCTCGCGGCATCCGGGCGAGCGAAATGAACCGCGTTGGCTTGCGCTCTTCACCGGGGCGCCGGGCGAGCAGCAGGGATTCGTGAATACTCGTGTTCTCGGAGAAGTTGATGCGCCTAGGGTCGTGGCTGGTGATGATGGTGTCGATTTGGAAACGGTCGGCGAGGAATTTCCGTTCATTAATGCCCGATGCACTAGTCAGCGCGGTCGTCGGGACAACTTCTGCTAGGATGGCTCTGTCGCTCTTCAACAGTACATCTGCTAGAGGCGAAAAGAACGTTCTAACACTAGTCTGATCAATCGCCCTAAAAGCCAGTTCGTCGCCGCGTATTCTGACGAATTGGGCGATCTGAATCTCGCGCTCTTGGACCGCCCGGCGGTTGTGGCTATCGTACTGGCGGTTGCGGATGTCGTTGCGCGTGAACGGCGGATTCATAATGACCAGGTCGAACTGCCCGGCGAGCGAGCCGTTGCGCCCGACACTCAATTCAACCTGTTCGGCCCCCAGCCCTTCCGCCGTCGGCAGCGGCGACGTAAGGCTGGCGAGGTCGGTTTCATCCTTTGCCGTGGCCAAAATATCCACCGAACCGGCCTTAGCAACGCCATCGGCCTGTGGCCCGTGCCGCATGGTAAATAGGTTCATGCGCGAATAATCCACCCGCGGATTGCCCAGCGTCAGGTTACAGGCCGCTAGTTGAATGCCGTGGCGGTTGATGTCGAGGCCATACAGCACGTCTTCCACCAGCGTCAGATGCAACAGGTCGGTTTCGGCAGCGGCCGTCTGCTCGTGGCGGTCGCGCATGGTGTGCATGGCCGCCATCAGCAACGTCCCGGTGCCACAGGCCGGATCGATCACCTTCAGCTTGGCAATGGCCGAGGCGTCGCCCCAATCCACTGCCTTCTCGCTGAGCGCGAGCCGGGCCAGCAGCAAGGCCGAGACGTTGTTGGTGTAAAACGAGCCGTCGTATTTGGCCGATGCGAGCAGCCGGTGATACAGCGGGCCAGCGTGGTCAAAGCGCAGCGACGCGAGTTCGTCGGCATAGACCACCGCATTTTGGGCAATCACGCGAACCGCGGCCTGCGCTTCCGCCTGGTCCAGCACCTTGTTCAAGACCGCTAGGGCAGGGGCAAAGACGGGATAGTAGTCGATGTCGAGAATGTCTTCCCAAGCCTGGCGAATTGCCTTTGCTGCCTTGTCTTCTTGGCCCAAGATCGGCGGCTTCTTCAGCGCGTCTTTAAGGGGCAGGACATACCGCAGGTGGTCCACCAACCGCAGGCGGTGGTGGAGCAAAGCCGCGTTGGAAAGCACCAGCGCGGCAATGAGAGTGGCCGCCCGCAGATCCTTGGTTGTTTTCGGCAGGGCCAGCGCGTCGGCCAAGGCCGACGCACATCCGGCCTCAAAGAGCAAGGCCGCTACTTGGCGCACGGTGTACTCAATGGCATCGGCCACGCGCTCTTGCGACAAATCGGTGTTTAGGAGGGTGTTGGCCAAGTCGGCTACCGTGCCTTCGCGCCACGTGATGGTTGCGTCGACGAGTGGCACCGGCGCGAAGGCAATGTGAGCTGCGGCGAGTGCTCTTTGCGTAACTTGCGCCGAGCGCGATCCGTCCCGCAGGTCCGTTGGGTAGCAAAGCCCCCAAGCTAGGGCCTGAGAGGCGGGCGATAAGCGCGAACGCGCCTGTTGGGCTGCTTTGCGGCGATTGGCCGCCGAGTCGCCGATTTTAGCTTCTATGAAGATAGGTATGGCAGCAGTCGCATTGCTGTGCGTGACCGCGATGTCAATCGCTTCGCTGCCGTCGCGTATTTCAGGGGTCGCACGAATGCCGTCGTACTGGTCGAGCAGGGTCGCCAGATAGGTGTTCAGGGTTTCTTCGCGCAGATTCGCCATGTACGACTCCCGTAAAAATTCGCCGCGTTTTCACCAGAATATGAAGCGCGGAAACGCAATGCGCTACATTGGGTATGCGGCCGCTAGCTACAAGAGGCCGCTGCGATCCAAGGCCCGATATTGTATGGCCTCTGCTATATGCTGCGATTGGATCGGGGCGTCGGCCAAGTCGGCGATAGTGCGGGCGACTTTGAGGATGCGGTCATAGGCGCGGGCCGACAGGCCGAGGCGGGTCATAGCTTTTTCGAGGAGAACTTGCCCGGCGTCATCGAGCGAGCAGTGGCGACGGATGTGCCGCGTGCTCATCTGGGCGTTGCAGAATAGCTCGCCAGCAAAGCGGTCGAGTTGCCGCTGGCGAGCGGCGTTGACGCGCTGGCGGATGTGCGCTGAGTCCTCGCCGTTTTGCTTGTTGGCCAAGTCGTCGTAGGCGAGGGCTGGCACTTCGATGTGGATGTCGATGCGGTCCAGGAGCGGCCCGGAAATGCGCGTGCGATAGCGGCGAATGGCGGCCGGAGAGCAGGCGCAGGTGCGGTGGGTATCCGCAAGGTATCCGCAAGGGCAGGGATTCATCGCCGCGACGAGGGTAAAATCCGCTGGATAGGCGAGTGCGATCTGCGCCCGCGTGATGGTGACAGCGCGGTCTTCAAGCGGCTGACGCAAGGCTTCGACGACATTGCGGCGAAACTCGGGCAGCTCGTCTAAGAAGAGTACGCCGTGATGGGAGAGCGACACCTCGCCCGGGCGCGGGTACGCACCGCCGCCGATGAGGCCCGCGTCCGAGATGGTGTGGTGCGGGGCGCGGAAGGGCCGGGTGGCGACGAGGGCTTGGCCCGGAGGCAGGATACCGGCGACCGAATGGATCTTGGTGGTGGCGAGAGCCTCTTGTAGGGTGGGTGGTGGGAGGATGGAG
>RKRN01000151.1 GCA_007571365.1 Candidatus Latescibacterota bacterium | reverse complement strand
GTCGTAACCCGCGACGTGCCGGCTTACGCGCTGATAACCGGCGTACCGGGACGACAAACGGGCTGGGCCTGCCGCTGCGGCGTCTCGCTGGGCGCTGATCTGGTCTGCGCGGTGTGCGGCGCCGGTTACGAGGAAGAAGCGGGGCGGCTGCGGCCGCTGAGTTGAGGTGCGCGATCCCCGCTTCGCTGCTCTGTTGACAACGCCTTTATCCCTCCCCTACGTTTCCTAAGAAACCCCTGATGGGTTTGCACAGGAGGCACGGGTACTGTGGGCAGCAAAGCTGTATGAAATTGGTCGCTTATCCGCAGAACTCGCCGGGCTAGGTCGAGTGGCTTTTTTTGATATTTTAAAGTCGTACAAAGTTCCTGTTGCGAATTTAACCTGTGAAGAGTTGAAAAAGGACTTCGCGAGTGCCGGAAAGATGCGTGGTTGATACACCTGCACTACAGCAAATCGCCCCCTTGCTTGAGCAACTCACTGATGCTGGTATGTGGATATCTATTGAAATTAAACAGTACGCACTTGAGCTATCTGGAGAGGGAAACTAAAGGACAAAAGGCTTCGCATGGCGGTAGTCAACGACGATGAATAACCGCGAACATCCGTTAATTGCCGCGATCAAGCGGACTTTGGCCGATCCCGGAGCGACCGTGCAGCTCCGTTGGCTTCCAGTTTTGTACATCGTCTTCGATACAGCGCAGGTGCCGTAGAGATTCGATTGATAGTTGTAGCTCGGCCCCCTCGCGGAAGAATTTCCCTCTCACCGCCTGAGAAAAATCATATTCCCGTTTCATTTTTTAACCCGTCGGAAACGACAGCGGAAAAGTTTTTATCGACGAATGATGCTCGCCCCCTCTCACGGCGTCTCGCTGGCATACTTCAGCACCATCTGGCGCGTCCTGGCGTTCAGCCGAAACCCCAGTGCTTGGAGACGATCCAAAACGGGCCGGACCGCGTCGAGAATACCGCGCTCCTTGGCCCGTAACAAGAGGCCAAGGGTGCCAGTTATCTCCAACGCCAACGCCTGGGCATACCGCCGTGCGTCTCGATCATCAAGGATCAACAGGGCATCCTGTGTTTCTAGCCCCAAGGCAAGCACTTCCTTCTCGCCATCCCCAAGATTCGCCACCAGCGGTAGCAGTGTCCGATCTCGCACAGGCCGCACGGTCAGCCACGAAAGCTCCTCCAGCGTAGGTAGAAGTACATTCCGACGTTGCCCCTCTCGCAACTCCACCACCACTGCTTCTGGAACGTACACCTGGCCGGCGAGTGTCGGCAGAAGTTCCAACGCGCCAGCTTGGTATAGGTACTGGAGCGGAGAAGTATTACAGATGACGTCGGGCACTAGCCAAGTCCTGTTGGAAGTCTTCCTCGGTCAGTTGGAAAGAGTTGACGCCGTAGTCGGCTAGCTTCATTAGGAACAAGGGCTTAGGTGTATCGGCTAACTTGGCTGCCGCCCCCGAGGACAACCGCCCTAATTCGTAGAGCTTGATGGCAACGAGGAGCTTAGCCTCTTCACTGAATTGCTCGGGCGAACATCCCAAGGCCAGTAGGACCTCATCTCCGTAGTCAATGGTCAATGTTCTCTGCATCGCCAAATCTTCCCGCCGCTCTAATCCGTCGGAAACGACAGCGGAAAAGTCGGCTCTTGGTCCTGCCGCCGAGTGCGCGGCTCAATTTTCATCGCGTGGTATTCCTCGATAAATTCGGCCAAGTTTCGGCTCGCCTCCTCAAAGACGATTTTGCCCTTTTCGGCCGTAGCCTTCTCGGCCTCGCCCATCACCCCGCTATCCGAATACTGGCTCGTCCACTCAATTAGGCCCATCGGCCCGTGCGAAAATAGGTCCGTGTACACGAACTTGGAGCCGAGCTTGTTCGTCTTGGCGATCTCGCTCTTGATCTTATCCTTGCGCACGCTCTCCGGCGCGAGATACAGCAACATGGAAGTCTCCAATTCGCAGGCGTGCGAGCAGCCGCCTGGGAACACGCTCTCGCGCCACTGTTTGTCAAAGTCGGGGTGGACCCGCAGCAAGTGCCACCACGAGCAAAACGTGCAGCTCGCGTCGGTCTCGACTATCGTGCGCCGAGCGACCATATCTACGAGGTTGTGGTTGGAGCCGTGCCCGTTGACGAGGATCATCTTCTTAAAGCCGTGATAGGCCAAGCTCTTAGTGATGTCGAGCACGTATTGGATGAAGTGCTCGTAGTGAATGTTGAGCGACCCCGGAAAGTCCATCACGTGGTGGACATAGCCGTAGCTCACCGGCGGCAGGACGAGGGCCAACTCGGGCCTCAGGCGCGCGGCTTCCGTCGCCACCGCGTTGGCACAGAGGTGATCCACCTTGAGCGGGAGGTGGTGTCCGTGTTGTTCAACCGAGCCAGTGGGTATGATGGGAATTTTGCCTATGGCTACGGCTTGGTTGACTTCGGGCCAAGTAAGCTCATCGAACTTGTAAATTTCAGCTACGTCGGGCATGGGAGCTCCTTATTGTGTGGTTGCTCAAGGCAGGCCGAGCGTCTTGTGGATGCGGGTGGAGAGGCGCCAGCGCGGATGGCGCTTGAGAATCTCAAGGGCCTTCTGTATGTAGCGCGGCTCGGAGGATTCGGGCTGCAAATAGACGTAGTCGGCGCGGTGCTCCTCAACGCGCTCCTCGCGAAAAGCCCGGCCGACGACGTATTTGAGTTCGGTAATGCGCACCAAGCCGGCGACGACCGGATAGCACTTGGGCGACACGGTCCAATGATCGATCAACTCGAATAGCACCGGATCGGGCACAATAGTACCGTTGGTCTCGATGTGGAGCTTGTAACCCGCTTCTTTGAGCCGACTAGCTAGAGCCGCGAGATTTTGGCCCAACGGCTCGCCGCCAGTCAAGCACACCCATTCGGCCGGGTGGCGCGCCACCTCGGCGGCAATGTCCTCAACGTCCATGGACGTAAAGCGGTCGAACTCCGTATCGCAGAACAGGCAGCGCAAATTGCAGCGCGCGAGGCGCACAAAAGTGGTAGGCTCGCCGACGCGCAAACCCTCGCCCTCAATCGAGTAGAATATCTCATTGATCTGTAGGACGCGCCCCGAATCGCTCCACACCGGCAGGCGCTCGGTGCGCTCTTCGGCTGGCATTTGTAGCGTTGGCTCGCGGGCGGTCACAGGGTCTGCTCACCAGCGGCATACGCCAGAGGGTCACAGGCTCGGTTGGCCGCAAAGGCCGCGAGCCGCTCGCAGCAGGCATCGCACAAGCCGCAAGCCGGCCGCAAGCCCTCATAGCAGGTGTGGGTCTCTTTGTAAGGAACGCCGAGTTTGAGCCCGCAGGCCACGATGTCTCGCTTCCATAGCTTGACAAAAGGGGTGTGAATCGCCCAAGGCTCGTCGCGGGCCGCGCCCAAGCGCAGACTCCGGGCGAGGCTATCGTAAAAGGAACGCCGACAGTCGCGGTAGGCCGCGTAGTCGTCTTTGACTGGTGCCATATACAGATCGACAATGTCCTTGGTCGCACAGTACGCCGCCGCTAGCGTCACAAAGAGCATATTGCGGAAGGGAACCACGGTATCGCGTTGGCGTTTGGCCTCAGCGGTGGGCACATCCAGCGTGGGATCGGTCAGCGGATTGCCCCCCAGGGCCGCCAAATCCAACGCCAGCGTCTCGTGCGCGGCAACCTCGGCGCAGCGGGCGAGACGGGCAGCGCATGCCAGCTCGACGCGGTGGCGCTGGCCGTAGTCAATACTAATAGCGTGAATAGGCCCTGGTTGTCGCGCTTTCAGCCACCAAAGCAAGGTGGTCGAATCCATGCCGCCGCTGAGTAGAATGGCCGTAGTCATAAGGCGTGATGGTAGGGTACGGAATTTCGACTAATCACTGCTCCTAAAATAGGCTACCGCGCAAAAAACGTAAGCCTGCATTCGGGCGCATCTTTGCTATTGACAGTATTTTTGACCAATTGGATATTCAAAAAATGCCAATGTATGTATATGTATAAAGGTAATCTACGCCATGAGTGAGACCCCCCGGCGCAAAAGCCCCACTCGGCTACAGCGGCTTCGGCGCACGATAATGGCCGGCCTGACGATCATCGTGCCCCTGTGGGTCACCGGCTGGGTGCTCAAGCTACTGTTCAACTGGGCCGATGGCTTCTCCGCGCCGTTGATTCGCCAAATAGCTAGGCCTTTTGGCGATCCCAACTTTCACATCCCCGGCTTGGGCTTTGTGCTGACCTTTGTCATTCTGTGGGTCGTCGGCACCTTGGCCACCAACGTGGTCGGCCGCAGCCTGCTGCAGTACGCACGCGAAGCACTAGAGGGTCTGCCATTGGTGCGCACGATCTACGCGCCCATACAGCAGCTCATGGAGTCGCTGACCTCGCCGGGCAAGGCCGGCTTCGAGAAAGTCGTGCTCGTCGAATACCCGCGCACCGGGCTGTGGACCTTGGGCTTTTTGGCCGGCGACGTGACCCGCGAGGACGAAGTAGCACCCGCGCACAGCATTTTCGTGCCCACGGCCCCCAATCCCACCACCGGCTTCATGCTCATCGTGCCGCCCGAACAATTGCTTCCCACCGACCTCGGCGTCGAGGAAGCTCTGAAGATGATCGTCTCGGCCGGCGTCGTCGTGCCGCCCGCTCTTTACCTCCCCGCTGAAGCTAAAGAGAAGATCTAATTCCCCGATCTTGCGATTTTCAGGTGCTTTCGTTATTCTGCTAGAAACCTTGAGCGTTCCTTTAGCGTCCCAATAGAAATCCTTCGCATATATGAGGAGATGAGGCGATGTTTTCGTTTCTTTTTAATCCGTTTTTCATTCTGCCGACGATCTTGGTCGTTTGGGCCCAGATGCGGGTCCGCAGTGCCTTTAAAAAGTACAGCCAAGTAGCTTCGGCCGCGCAGCTTTCGGGCGCTGAGACCGCACGGCGCATCCTGCACCAGCAACGCATCTACGACGTATCCGTCGAGGAGACGGGCGGGATGCTTTCCGATCACTACGATCCCCGTGCCAAAGCCGTGCGCCTCTCTTCGGACAACTTCCACGGCCACCATCTAGCGGGCTTGGCCGTGGCGGCGCACGAGGTCGGCCACGCGATCCAACACGCCCACGGCTATGCGCCGCTCAACCTGCGGCACGCGATCCTGCCCATCGCCAACTTGGGCTCGACGCTGGGCTTTCCCCTGATTCTGGCCGGGATGCTCTTCTCAGCCACCGGCCTGATGAATATCGGCATCATGTTCTTCGCCGGCGCGGTCCTGTTCCAAATCGTCACCCTGCCGGTGGAGTTCAACGCCAGCTCGCGGGCCATGGCCATCCTCTCGCAAGGCTACCTAGCCAACGAAGAGGTGCGCTCGGCGCGGCGGGTGCTCAACGCCGCGGCCATGACCTATGTAGCCGCCGCCGCGAGCGCCTTGGTACAACTAGCGGGTCTGCTGCTCATGCGCGGCTCAGACGAATAACAGCAGACGCGGCAAGAAGTTCCATAGGCCCCTCGTCCTTACGGGCAGGGGCCTTTTGTCGTGGGCTAGTAACTGCGTTTCGCTATATTATCATCCATGCTATACACAGGAGAGGGCGAGCATGATTTTACTCTTATGTGCATTGCTCGCCAGTGCCGCGGGCACTGGTGCCGATGTGTACTTTGAGGAAGAGGTCGTCAATAAAGGCTTTGGCAAAGACAAAACCGGAGCGCGCAAAACGACCCACAAAATTTACATCAAGGGCAAAAGCCAGCGGGTTGAGCAGCAGATTGAGACCGACGCGAAAACCGCCAAGGCCCTCCGGCAACAGGGTCAATCCCTCAATACCAGTACCATCTTACGACTAGACCAAGCGCAAGTGTACGAAATCGACCTGACGGCCCAGACCTTCGTCGCGCAAAAAGCCCCGCCAGCGCACAAAGCCACGGCCAAGCCCCAGGCGGCCCCCAATGGGGCGCAGCTAGCCCTTAAGGTCAAGGTGCCGGGAGACACTACGCGCATCGCTGGCATCCCCTGCCAGCGGGTCGTCGCGCAAATGCGCGCCCGCTACCTCGACCCCAACACCCAAGAGCTGCGCCGCGAAAACCGCTACACGTACGATGCCTGCATTGCCAAGGATTTCCCCGGCTTTCAGGAGATCTCGGCATTTATGGACTTGCAGAAGGCTAGCACGTCCTATCCATCGGTAATCGGCCGTGGACTAGAAGGACTAGAAGACCGCCAAACCCTGCTCGACGAGTTAGAAAACGCCGAGGAACTCAAAGGCTTCGCGCTGCGCTCGACCTTGACAGCTTCCGTCAAGCTACCCGCAAAAGAGAAGCCCAATCAGGTGTTCCGCTTAGACCGCGAGATCAAGGCCATGGCGCACGCGCCGCTGCCTGACTCGCTCTTCCACGTATCCAAGGCTCTGACCCGCCTCAAATCCGAATGAAGAGGAAGCTGCTCGGGGCGGCTGTTTTGGGTGCCGCCCTCGTCCTCGTAGCGGTCGCGCCCATAGGGCCTGCCGCAGTCGCGCACCTGTTAGAGCGCGGAGTTGGGGGCTGGCAGGTCTCCATCGGCAGCAGCCGGGGGGGCTTGCTCTACGCATTTTCCTTTTCCGACGTGCGCTGCCAAAACCCCGCGTTGGGGGTGGCCGTTGAGGTCGAGTACATCGCCGCGCGGCCGTGGTCTTGGGCAGTCGATATACAGGCACCCAAGGTGCGGATCGAGCCAAGCACCGCGGTCGATACGGCTGCCACGGCCACAGATATTGAGCTACCCCTCGCCTTTCTTCCCCATCTCAGCGCGACCGCCGGTGCGCTTGATTGGCAGTGGGACGCAACGCGGATCGTGGCGCAGGACTGGCGCGGCGCGTATCGCGCAGTAGCAGACACCGCGGCGCACCTAGAACTGGCCCTGTCCGATTTGAAGGGAGTGCCGCTGCACTCGCTAACGCTGGATCTCGCGCTCAGTCCACACCGCATTGACCGCGGCGAGGTTCGGGCCGTGGGCCGTGGCGACAGCCTAAGGACCGCCCTGCAAGCCTCGTTTGCCTTGGGACTGAAGTTGCCGCGTCCTTTGCAGGTGAACGCTGAAGCGACGGTAGAGACCGATTCTGCGCGGGGTTTTCTAGCCGCGAAGATAGACGGGGCGGTGACACCGCTGCAACTGCGCGGGACGCTGAGGGGCAAGGGGAGCGCACCTACGGTCTCGGCCGTGGAGCTGCAAGGAGACATGCGCGCTAACGGCACGCGCCTAGTAGTGGATTCTCTACTCGTCTCTTTGTTCGATGGCACCCTGACGGGCGAGGCGACTTATTTTTTTTCGCACGACAGCTTGCAGACCCAACTGCGGGGCGCGGGGTTTGACCTCGCGCTCGCGGCTCCCTTTGCGGGGCAGGCGGAATTCGATCTAGCGGCTGAAATACACTTACAACACCAGCGCTATGCAGCGGATTTCGCCGCCCTCCTGCGCGATGTGGACCTAATTCCCAACCGGCGATTTGACGCCGAGATAACGGCCTGGCACCAGCCCGACGGGACGACTCGTCTCGACCTGCAATCGCCTGTGCTGGAGTTGGTCGCCACCGGCTCTTCCAGCTTAACCGGGGACTACGACCTCGCGCTAAAAGGTGCGGTGCAGGCGGCATCCTTTTTACGCGGTGCCGCGCCCATAAACATCGCCGGGCAGGCCAAGCCCGATACGCTGGCGTTACAGCTGACGACCCGTCATCTCCCTGGTGAAGTGGGCGAGGAGTTTGGGCCACTCGCGGCGGATCTGCACCTGTTCGCCAACCGCTACCTCACAACCGATTTGCGCTTAGAACGCGATCTGCTAGTAGCGCGGGCAGACATCGACCTAGAGCGCGGCGAGGTCGATACGCTGGTGGCGGACGTGGACGGACTGGCAACAGAACGGATCATGCCCGGATTGAGCGGGAGGCTCGCCGCGGATTTGCGCGGGGGAGGCGAACTGTCGCTCGACGCGCTGCGGTTGGGCGGGCGCATTGCGACCACGCCGCTAGAGTACGCCGGGTGGCAGACCGGCGTTCTCGCGCTGGACGCGGACTGGGACCAAGGCGCAGCGCGGCTATCCGGCGGAGGGCCGGGTTTGAGTGTGCAAGCGAAACTGGATGTGGACGGGCACTTAACGGCTCAAGCGGATTTTGCCGATACCCTGCTGCGGGGGGTAGATGACGCGGTGGCTACATGGGGCGGTGCTTTGCGCTGGGAGGGGCCGTTGGCGGACCTATCCGCAGTCCAAGCGGACCTCGCGCTCGACTCGCTCTTGCTGCGGCAGGGAAAGTGGGTGCTGCAAAACTACGGTTCCCTCCAAGCCGACTATGGCGATGGGCGCCTGAACCTCACCTCGCTACACTTGCAAACGCCCGTCGGCCTAGTGGGCCTTTCGGGTTGGGTCGGGCGGGATTCGCTCTCCGTTGCAGCCGAGTTATCCGCCCTTGCGCTAGCCCATCTTGTATCCGACCTCAGCGCAACGGGCGGAGGGCATTTGCAGATCAGCGGCTCTCTAGCAAAGCCAGAGGCGCAGGGCGTGGTGACGCTGGAGGAGATGCGCCTCGACACCCTCGCCCTTGGCAATGCTCGGCTACGCCTCGCGCTGGCGGATTCGCTCGTGGCCGAATTCAGGGCCAATGCTGGCCTGCGCCTCGCGCTTTCCTGCCCGGCCGCGCCGCTGTACGGGCCGGGGGCAGCTCCCGCTCAACTCGCAATTGAGGCCGAGGCTGCCGACTTGGGGCCACTACTCAGTTATGCTTTGGGACGCCCGCTGTCCGGGCGGCTCAACCTCGCCGGGCATTTAGCAGCGGCCTTAGGGGACTCCATGCCGAGTTGGCGCGATTTGTCCGGGCAAATCGACGTGCATGGCTTGGCCATCAAGAGTCCAGCTGCAGCCGACTCGCTACAGCTAGACCTCCTGTCGGGAGGGCATTTCGCTTTCGGCGCGGGCCGCGTGGTCCTAGACTCCGTGGCGATTGGTTTACAGCAATACGACCGCGATCGCCGCGCCCATCAGCCCGCGGGTAGTTTGCGACTCGCGGGCCAACTCGAAAGCACCAAGCCCTCTAAAATGGTATTGGCCCTCAAAGACGTGGACTTGGCTTTCTTTGGCGGGCCCGAGGGGCTAGTCCAACTCGACGCCGAAGTCAGCGGCACGGCATCCGCTCCTCAAGTTGCCGCCGGTCTGGCCGTGAACACCGCGGATTGGGGCGAGCTGCAAGGCCAGCTCAGCGGCGACCGGGACGGCGGCGACTGGCATTTGAACTGGACGACCTCGCCCGACGACAGCCTCGCCGTGACCGGTCGCATACCTTGGGACTTACAGGCTGGTGAACTCTCATTAGACGAGAGCTGGATTGAGGCGCGTTCCGCCGGCCTCGGCCTCCGCTTCCTCGGCGACCTAATAGCCGAACTGGATCATCTCGACGGACGGATCAGCGCCGCGCTGCGGGCCGAGGGGCTGGACTCAACGCTCTCATTGCAAGGTCAAATAGGAGTCGCCGGCCTCGAATTTGCCCTGCTCGACTTAGAGCCGATGTACGCGCTGCCCGACGGACAGTTGCAATTCAACGACCGGCAGATCGAGTTGGTGGGGTTCTCCGTCGAGAAAGAACCTAAGCGAGGGTTTCGCAGCGCGTCGCTCACCGGGCAACTCAACCTGTCACGGCTCGACGACCCCAACTTTGACTTGCGGCTTCAAGCCGAGCGAGTGGCTTCCTACTACAGCGATGTTGGGCAGTCCTTTAAGGCGGACGACATCGACATGGATTTGTCTTTTACCGGCTCAATCAGCGCGTCCAAATTGGCGGGGCGTGTCCGCCTCGACCGGCCAATAACCGAGACGAGCCTCGTGGTCCTCACCCTGCCCGTGCCACCGCCACCGCCGGCACTGCGCGACAATTTTTTGGAGAACATGGCCCTCGCCGTCGAGGTTGATATCCGCGGTCTCGCTCTCGACAGCGAGTTGGCCGAAGTCGAAGCATCGGGGGCGGTCGAGATAGGCGGCACCTTCTATAAGCCGCTCTTCCAAGGCGACATCACAATAGACCAAGGACAGGTCTTCGTACTCAATCAGCAGTTCAACATCACCCAAGGGCGCGTCGTATTCAACCGCTTAGCACCGACTAAGTCGATCCTCGACGTGATGTACGACCCTTTTGAATTGAATCCCACACTCGATTTAGAGGCTAAGACCCACGAGATCACCGACATTAATGACGACAAAAAGTACGTCGTGACTTTGACGTTGCAGGGGCCGGCTCAGAAGATCGCGCCGGATTTCAAAGCGGATCCGCAGGATTCGGATACAGACCCGCCCGATAGGCGCGGTGCCATCAACCTGCTAGCCTTCAACATGGTCGACTTCGATTACGCTGGGGCCTTTGACTCGGATAGCGAGGTCTTTAGTACCGCCGCCACGGCCTTTGGCATCACCGCCGCCCAACTCTTGAGCAAGCAGGTCGAGAAGGTGGGTCTTAATGAATTCACGGTCCTGCCGTCGAGTGAGATTGCCGGCGCCGAGCCTGGGGCCGCCCTGAGAGCGGGCAAGTACCTCGGTGGATTGCCTCTGCCCCTCTGGGTGCGCTACGAGGCCCTGCTAAAAGAGATGGCTGCGGGCGAGGTGCGCATCGAGCACAAAATCAAGTCTTTTCTCACCATTTTCGGCCTAGCGCAAAGCGAGTACGATCACTATGGGCTAGGCATCGGCCTGAAGCGAGAATTCCGGTGAGCGCGCTCATCGCCGTGCTCTGTCTGGTGCTCGCCGACGCCATTTCGGCCCAAGAGAACCTGCGCTACATATCGGCCCACGAAGCCAATGGCCACAAAGTAGCCCGCATACACTTTGTTCATCTAGGCGAAAAGCGCATCAAAAGCGAGACCTTGCGCTCGGCCATGCTGACCCAAGAAGGCGAGCCCTTTCACCGCCGCTTCATCAAAAACGACCTGAGCGAACTGGTCAATCTCTACCGCAGCAAGGGCTATCGCGACGCCGCGATCGTCCGCAAGTACCTGCGCTTAGATGCCAAGGAGCAAGTTCACATTCACATTGAAATCGACAGCGGCGCCCTATGGACGGTCCGCACACTAACGCTGGTAGGAGGCGCACCCTTTGCAGCCGACACCCTGCGCGCTCAGGTCAGCTTGCGTACTGGGGCACCCCTCAACTACGGCAAAGTGCTCGAAGGCGAGCGCCAGCTACAGGCCTTCCTCAATCAGCGCGGCTATCCGCACGCGGCCGTACACAACGAGTGGGTGGGCGACGACCGCGCCAGTCGCAGTACCGAAGTGGTTTTTCACATCGATCCTAGGCGCAAGATGTACTTCGGCCCAGTCGAGGTCGACAATCTCGACCAGCTATATACGAGCCAAGCACTCATTGAGCGCTATCTGCACTTTGAACAGGGGGATTTGTACAATCCCGAACAGCTAGCCAAAAGCCGCGAGCAACTGGCGCGGACCGGCCTGTTCCGCTCGGTCTTTTTGCTTACTCCTGACACCGGCGACAGCTTGCAGCCGGTCGTGGTTCGCTTGCAAGAAAAAAAGCGCATTTCTCTAAGTAGCGAAGTTTTCTTGAGCAACATCGAACCGCGCGTGAAAGGGATCGTGCAGCACAACAACTGGCTGGGCCGCGGTGCTCGGCTCAGCCTCGACGCCAGCTGGGGCCAGCCCGAACAGGGCGTCACCGCGTCTTTTACCGAGCGCAACCTGCTGGGTATGGGTGCCGACTTGGTGCTGTCGGCCGGCGTCACCGACGAATGGCAGCAGACCAAACAGCAAGGCAACGCCAACGACCAGCGACAAGTCGAGCTTTTGACGGCCAACGATTCGGTGCTCAAGGGCTTTTTGTCCTTTCCCTTCGGCGGAGAAGCGATCACGCGGGAGTACATAAGTACGGCCACCTTCGCCTACCTCTCAGTCGAGCATTTGTGGAAAGCTGAAGCAACGCTCACCAAGGGCTGGCGCGAGATCTATCAAGCTCAAGTCTCCCTTAGCGCGGAAGACTCGCGCACCCAGCCCGACCCGAGCGAGCACATTGCTTACTCTCCCGACATAGACGCCGGGGAGGCTGACAGCGGCGCGCCAACCGACGCAGACGATCTGTTTGATGACGACGAGTTCGACTTTTCGGGCAAAGGAAATTTCTCCGCCCAAGACATAGACTACAGCGACGGCAAAATTCCAGCGACCGCGGACTGGTTGCGGATTCTGACCGAACGCGAGCGCTCAGTCAATTTGAAGACCGAGTTCTTGCGCGACTCGCGCAACGATCCCTTTGCCCCCACAGGCGGCGCGCTCTTGCGATTGACCGGACGCTACGCCTACTCATTCATTCTAGGTCAGCGTCAAACCTATGTGGTCGACGGCGACGCCGCATTCACGCATTACCAACCGCTCTCGCGTCGGCTGGTATTGGCTCTGGCTCTGCAAGGGGGAGGGGCGGCCTCGCTGCGCGAGGGGCGGCCGCTGCCACAGAAATACTGGTGGGCATACGGGGGCGCGGGGTCCCTGCGCGGCGTTGAGCAAGACGCAATAAACGCCCCGGGCGGCGGGCGCCTCGGCCTGAACATGCGTGGGGAATTGCGCTATCAGCGCAACAACTTCGGCTTCGTTGGCTTTTGGGACCGAGCGCAGGTCTGGCGCAAGCCGAGCCAAGCGACGTTGCGCAGCATGGTCGATGGCTATGGGGTGGGGCTGCGCTATGCTTTGGGCTTTCCCCTTCGGCTCGATATAGCCTTCAGCGATGGCTCTCTCAACAGTCCATCTGACGAGAAGTCGTGGTGGAGGCGGTTGTATCAGCGGCGGTACTTTTACTTTTCTATCGGTCAGGCTTTCTGAATGGTCGAAGTAATACAGCACACCGATGCCCATGAACTGATTGCGCTTGCCGGGGCTTGCCTCGAAGCGCATGAGAGTGAAAACAATCTGCCGCTCGGCCTCGCGTACGCGCTCGCCGAAGGTCCCCGGCACTACGGGTCCGAGCCGCCGTTATTATTGAGCGTCTTGGAACAAGGCAGCGCGATCGGCGCGGCCGTAATGACACCGCCGCGGCGAATGGTCTTGAGCAAGTTCGTCGGGAATATCAAAGAGGCTATGGTTGTGCTCGTGCGCCATCTCCTCGCCATGGATGTATCCGTACCGGGCGTCGTCGGGCCGGAACCCGCGGCGCAAGCCTTTTCCGCCTGCTGGGCCGAGGCCGTACCCAGCGCAGCATCGAAGAAGGCCATGCGGATGCGCGTATTTGAGGCACGCACGGTCGCCGACGTGACCTTTGCGGCGGGGGCGTTGCGCTTGGCCAGCATGAACGACCATCCGCTCATGGCGCAGTGGGTGGACGCCTTTTCGCAAGAGGCATTGGGGGAGCTAGCTGACCTCGACAGGGCCAAGGAAAGTGCCGCACGGTTCATCGCCGACAAACAACTGTACATTTGGGATTGCAATGGGCCAGTATCCATTGCCAAAGCGGCGCGCCCGATGCGAAACGGCGTAACCGTCACTGCTGTGTACACGCCGCCCGAGCAGCGCAACAAGGGATACGCCACTTCGTGCGTCGCGTCGTTGACCCAGAAACTGCTCGCCGAGGGCTATTCGTTTTGCAGCCTATTTGCCGATCAAGCCAATCCAACCGCCAACAGCATTTATATGAAAATCGGCTACGTGCCTTTGGGGGATGCGCTAGAGATTGACTTTGCTACTTAACGGACGTTCCGCCTTGTAGGGGCTGCCCGCTTCGCGGTGGGTGCGCTGGGGAGCGTGGGCTTCGACAAGGGACGCCCCTGCACCGACCGATGCGGGGCCGCGTAATATCAGTACTTAAAACCCGCCGCTAGACGGCAGCTTCTTGAAAGGGCTTTTATGCAATCATTTCGCAGCAGTACCACCACCCAGGGAAGGCGCATGGCCGGTGCGCGGGCCTTGTGGCGCGCCACCGGTATGAAGACCGAGGACTTCCAAAAGCCCATCGTCGCCATCGCCAACTCCTTTACCCAGTTCGTGCCCGGGCACGTGCATCTGCATCCCATCGGCCAGAAGGTCAAGCAAGTGATCGACCAGCACGGCGGCTACGGCGTGGAGTTCAACACCATTGCCGTAGATGACGGCATTGCCATGGGCCACGACGGCATGCTCTATTCCCTGCCCAGCCGCGAGCTCATCGCCGACAGCGTCGAATACATGGTACAAGCCCACAAGGCCGACGCCCTCGTCTGCATTTCCAATTGCGACAAGATCACCCCGGGCATGTTGCTAGCGGCACTCAGGCTCAACATTCCGGCGATCTTTGTTTCGGGCGGGCCGATGGAGGCCGGCAAGACCGAGCTGTCAACGGGCCGCGCCAAGCTCGATTTGGTCGACTCTATGGTCGCCGCAGCCGACCCCAACTTGAGCGACGAGGACGTGGCCAAGATGGAGGAACAAGCCTGCCCGACCTGTGGCTCGTGCTCGGGCATGTTCACCGCCAACTCCATGAACTGCCTCAATGAAGCCATTGGCCTGGCCCTGCCGGGCAACGGCACCATCCTCGCCACGCACACCCTGCGCTGGGAGCTTTTTGCCGCGGCCGGCCAGCGCATTGTCGAAATGGCCAAGGCATTTTACCTAGCGGGCGACGCGTCGGTGCTGCCGCGCAGCATTGCGACCTTCGCGGCGTTTGAAAATGCCATGACCTTAGACATTGCCATGGGCGGCTCTACCAACACGGTCCTGCACCTGTTGGCCATGGCCCGCGAGGCCGAAGTCAATTTCACCATGGCCGACATCAACCGGCTCTCGCGGCAAGTTCCCTGTATCTGCAAGGTAGCACCGGCTACGCAGGAATTTCACATCGAGGACGTCGCACGCGCTGGCGGCATTATGAGCATTTTGGGCGAGTTGTTGCGCGCTGGCAAAATCCACCCCGAGACGCAGACCGTGGCCGGGCCGTCGTTAGGAGACCTAATCGCCACAAACGACATTCGCGGCTCCGGGCCGGTGGACGCGATGGCCGGGCAGCGAGCGTTGGCGGCCCCGGGCAACGTGCGGACGAAAACCGCCTTTTCCCAGAACAACTTTTACGCCGAGTCGGACACCGACGCGCAAACCGGCTGCATCCGCTCGGTCGCGTACGCTTACTCGCAAGACGGCGGGCTGGCCGTGCTTTTCGGCAACATCGCCGAGGAAGGCTGCATCGTCAAGACGGCTGGCGTCGATGAGTCGATCTGGGTGTTTGAGGGCACGGCGCGGATCTTTGAGTCGCAGGACGAAGCATGTGAGGGCATCTTAGGCGGCGAGGTCCGCGACGGCGATGTGGTCGTGATCCGCTACGAGGGCCCCAAGGGCGGGCCGGGGATGCAGGAGATGCTCTATCCCACGTCGTACATTAAGTCCATGGGATTGGGCAAGACCTGTGCGCTGCTGACCGACGGCCGCTTTTCCGGCGGCACCTCCGGGCTGTCGATTGGCCACGTCTCGCCAGAAGCGGCCGAGGGCGGGGCACTGGCCTTGATAGAAACCGGCGACCGCATTCGCATCGACATTCCCAAGCGCAAGATCGACGTGCTCATCGCGGACGCCGAGCTGTCTGTGCGTCGGCAAAAAATAGACGCGTACCGTCCCCGCAACCGCCAGCGCCACATCCCCCAATCGCTACAGGCGTATGCCGCGCTGACGACGAGCGCGGCGCACGGGGCCGTGCGGGACGTGGGGCAGTTACGGAAATAGCCTAGGAAGCTGTCTTAGAGCTCGCGTCGGGTGGTAAGTATTAGTGGATAGTGGATAGTCCTCGTGCTCTAGAGGCCGGGGACTTGGCACTTATCACTCATAGGTGCCGGGTTTGCGATGGCTTTTTAGACTAGCCACCTAACGCGAGTTTGAAAATGCTTCTTAAAGACAAAAGCTTACGTATACGACACTGAGGTCTTAGCTGGGAGTGCGGGCGTCCCGCCCGCATTGCGGGCCAGAGGCCCGCACTCCCAGGGACCCAGTAGAAAACGCCTACGCAGAGTAGGGGTCGTGTACTAAAGACAAAAGGGAACGCTATGAAAATCACTGTCCTAGACGGACACACTCTAAACCCCGGCG
>RKRN01000147.1 GCA_007571365.1 Candidatus Latescibacterota bacterium | reverse complement strand
GATACATAGCTGGCCTGCGAGGCAAAGCCGTCGCCAAAAATTTCAAATTCGGCGATCTCCCAATTGCCAACTGGTGCCTTAAAGAGAATTTCGGCAATGGGCCGGTCGGGCAGTTGCAGGTCGAGAAAGGGTTCCAAATTATTGGCGACCTTGAACGCGATATCGTAATCGAGAAAAGCCCCACGCCAATGGTATCGTCCTTCCCGAGTTCCCTTTTTGCGCGAATCGCCATCGTTGGTTCCTATCTCGAACGCCTCAATAAAGCGCTGGTGAGCAAAGCGCTCGGTGGTAGAAATTTTGACGCGCCGGATGGGAAACAGTCCGTTCAACTCAAACCAGATGCCCTTCTTGCACGGCGAGCAGTCGGCCGACTGGCTGCGGCCACTTCCCAAATAAGCAGTGGTCAGATCCCCGTCCATCAAGAAGTCTAAAAGGGCTTCCGATTGCCAACCGTAGGAATTGTTCGAGCGTATGCCGCCGCCCCGCTCGCGGATCAGCGGCGTCAGATTGACGGTGGGATCTAGGCGCTGAGGCTCAATAGAATGGGTCGCGACCGCCAAGAGGTCTATCCTACCGAGCCGTTTTTCGTCCACATCAGCCCAAGATAACTGGACAAATTCAAACTCCCCATCCACTTCCGGCAGTGGCAATTCCTCGCCGCCAATGCGATACACGGTGAGTGCCTCGACTTCAGCTAGCCCATAGCAAAAGCTCCCTACTAGAGCAGTCGACAAAAGTCGCAGGAAATTCCCTCTCATGATCTACCCCTCACCGGTAGATGATCCAGACAATAAAGAAAAGAAGGGGAGGAATAGAATTCCCCCCCTTCTTTTATGAGGCACTTATGCGGCGCAAGAACCGCTTATTTGCCGAATGAAGCCTTGATCTGGCCCCAAGTGTTGTCTTCGATGGCTGTGGGCGCGATACCTTCAAAGGCCGACTCGTCAACGCCGAGTAACACCCAGTCGGCCAAGAAATCGGCGTCGCCGAAGGATTCGACGTTGGGACTGATGGCCCAGCGCGAATGGCAGTTACAATCGTCGGCCAGCTCGGCATCGGTATCGAAAACATGCCCGGTAAGGCCGATGATCTCGTCTTGCTCGAAGTCGTGCAGGACGCTCCCGGTGGGATCTTCCCAGTTGAAGTCGTCCCAATAGACGCTCCACCACTCGGCCCGTTGGCGCATCTCCTCAAAGGAATTGGGAGCCGTACCGCTAAACCAATACGAATGGTCGGAATATGGCGGCGTGTCGTACCAGTCGGCTTGAGTCATCCAAAACCAGTTCCACTGGCCCTCGCGGGCTTGGCCATTGTCGAACCAATAGTGGCTAATTTGCGCGTGGCGACCGCGCTGGCGCGCCTTCTCCTCGTCGGTCTGGCCTTCCAAATCCCAGAAGGAACCGCCCGAGTGATCGGCGTCCACAGTCGTTTCGACCGACTCGTTGCCCAACTGGTACTTGTCGTCGAAGCGCTCGTAGGCCCAGTAGATGCGATTGGTTTCCTCGTTCCAAGTGGGAATCCAGCGGAAGGAAATTGAGGACACATCCAGATCGCCGGTGTAGATCCACGGCCGGGCCGTGCTCTGTACGACGCTCTGTTCGGTTATCCAAAATTCCTCGGGAATGATGTCCCATTCGCTCAGATCGGCATCTAAGACCGGAAGATGCGTCTCGGGCCATTGCCACACCGCGCCGATAAAATCGGGCGGATCGTGGGCTTGGGCCCCGGTGCTCAAGCCGAGCAAAAGCATCGGGATAGATAAGACAGGCAAGACTCTCTTCAAAGTGAACCTCCTTCTTAGCGGTGTGAGGTTTTGGTTTCGTAGAAGCGATACTCAATTTGCTCTGTAAGTAACAAAAACGACTTGAAAGGTCAAGCAAAAATCACTTTAAGCCGGCGATAATCGACAGAAAACTCAAGCCCGAGGTCTCAATCTCTCGACTCCGGTCGACAACTTCCAACGAACGGCGATCGAGGCGGATGCCCACTTGAGTGGTTAGCTCGTAGCCTAGATATTGGCTGATATTGGTCAGTTGCA
This sequence comes from Candidatus Latescibacterota bacterium, assembly GCA_007571365.1. Lineage (GTDB taxonomy): Bacteria > Latescibacterota > UBA2968 > UBA8231 > UBA8231. The sequence continues at coordinate 2,538 of RKRN01000147.1, read as the reverse complement.
ACGCCAAAACTGAGCCGCGAAAATCCCCAGTGAATAGCCCGGTTGCCAGTTCGTCTTCCCTTGCTTCGAGGTCGGAGAAAGAACGCTGCTCTAAGCCGAACTCAAACTTGGTGGTCTCAAATACTGGAACGCTGCCGACCAAGAAGAAGATACCGTCCCAAGAGCGCCGCGTGGCGAATGATCGGCTAAAGGGCACCTCGCGCAGAAGTTCGCTCTTGAGTTTGGGCCTGAAACTCAGCGACCGCCAGTAAAAGACGTATTCTATCTTATTAATCAGCCCGACAAAGCCCGAAGTTCGGCGCCCGTTGCGCCCCTCAGCGCCTAGCGGGTCAAAGGCCACTCCAGCATCGCCAACCTCGTCCGAGGCGTCGCGCAAAAATTCGCGTTGACGCCAAGTCTCCCATTTGAAGCGATGCAAAGTGCGCCACAAACGCGGGCTAGAGTACTCCCAGTCGGCGTAAAAAGTGTTGATCCAAGTATTTTCCGCGGCCAAGGGATCCAATACCGGTACATTGCTGCCGGCCGACTCGGCTGCTGCGCCGAATGTGCTTCTAGGGATGAGCCATTGCACCAAGTGGTCGGCGATCTCGTCCTCGGCCTTTTTGAGCATGTCGAAAATCCGCAGACGGCCCCACCGCGACCCGCTCCGCTCCAAGACAAACATTCCATAGCTAGTCAGATTGCGACGGTCGCTGGCCAAGCGGATTTGCCGCAACTGACCCACCCGTAGCTGGATACCCGGTGCCACCTCAAGCCCGCCGAAGACGTTGTAACCCCAGTGGTCTCGCCTATAGGGATAGTCCGGCTCTTGGTCGTTCTCAAAGCGCTCCGCCCACCCATTGTTGTTGAGATCGATACCGAAGAGAAATTCTGGGCGGTCTGCGGCATAGCGCAAAAACGGCTCGTCGTAGTCGGGAAAAAAATTCACTCGATCGATGGTGCTATTCTGGTTGAAATCCGATATGAAGTCGCGGTTCTCGTCGTAGCCGGGGAAAACCGCCGGGTCGGCCACGCCGCGCACCTCGATTTCGCTGCGGCGCTCGGTGGGGACAAAGCTGCCCTCGCCCATCCGCAACCAGTCGGGCTGTCGGTCGTTGTCGTCGTTGTCATCTACAAACTCGTAGTGCAGGTTGACGGCCTCGCGAGCGTAGTCCGACACCCCGTCTCGATTTACGGTCAGGACGCTGGTGCGGTACCCATCTTCCATGCCAAATCCCTCGCCCCTAAAGCTCCAAGGCCCCTCCTGAAAGGCCAAATTGACCAACCAGCCTACTTCATGGCGATCCCCGGCGATGCCGTTGATCGCACGGTGGGAATCGCGCCCTATGCTGGGGTACTTTCGGTACTGGGTATTGAAGTTTATTTCTCCGTAAAAATCGAAGCCGTGAAAATCCCGCACCTCGGCTGTCAGACCGACGATCTGGTTGGCCGTAGGCAGCCCATAGTCGAAGACGACCTCGCGCTGGTTCAGTTGGTTTTTGATATTGCCGTCGGCCCGCGCCACGAGTAAAAATTGAGGCACGTTAAATTCGTCCGTCTGCCTATTGGAACTGACCTCGACGCGATAGTCGTTCGCTAGCACGAGGCGGAAGCGCACGTCTTGAATGGCACTAATCGCAGCTTCAGCTTCAGATAAGGTGAGATCTAGATGTTGCTGGAAGAGGGCACGCAACGTTCCCTCTTCCCCCGCCGTTTCCCTAGGGGCCAAGGGATATTGTAAAACGATCTGGTCTGCACCATTGGCCGTTAGAAATCCCCGATCTCGCCTCCCCCCCTCAATAGTCGGTCTAAAGCCGATGCTGCTGCTGAGGATGACGGTATCCCGCTCTACGTGAATTAGCTGGTCCTGAACCATCTCCTGACGGCTGAGGGTGGTCCGTATCTCGAGCTCCTCGCCAACCAAGACGGCACCGCCCGCTCCGTCTGCTGGCGAGTCGTCCGAGAGTCGCACTAAGAGCAGGTCAGTCCGCTGGGCCAGTTGCCCCGCCGTTAGGGCCCCCTTAAACACATTCCCTTGGAAGCTCTCATTGCTGCCCGTGTTGTTGTGGCTGTTGACGAAGTTCATCCCCAACGTAAAAGAATCGCTCAAATCGGCTTCGACCCGGCCCGCTGTGAGGTTCGTAGCGTACTGGAAGCGCGCAGTACCCCCCGAAAGGAGCGGAAACGAAATCCGCGAAAAAAGCCCAGTGGCGCGAAAGCGGTCTGAGGCAAAGTCGGTTACTACCCCGTTGAACCCCGCCTTGCGGAAGGTCATCGGCGTTAGGGTAGTCCATATCTCGTCTCCGACCATAATCGAATAGCGGTACTGATCCTTGGTATCTCCAGATACGACTAAGCGGCTAAACCAGTTGTTGTACGGGGCCCCTTTTCTGACGGAGGAACTCTCGGCGATCAGCGGTTTTGTCTGGCGCCAGTCGTACACCAGCCACCCCCGCGTAATGAGGCGACCGAAGGGATCGTAGAAGAGGTCGCCCTCTGATGCGGGGTTGATATAGCGCCTGTTAGCTTGGCGGGCGTAGTTGGTGTACTCCCACTGAT
>RKRN01000237.1 GCA_007571365.1 Candidatus Latescibacterota bacterium | reverse complement strand
CGGCGGTTGCCAGAGCAGCTATACCTTGGCCAAGCGACTCGTCGAAGAATCGGTCTGTGATGAAGTCTATGTCCTGACCGGGGGCTGGCCGGCGTGGCAAGCCGCCAGCTTCCCGGTCGCTGAGGGCGAGGAGGCCAGCCCATGAGCTTTCCTTTTGCAGATCGAACTGGACGCGGCATCAAGGTCGCCATCGTCGATAGCGGCATCGTGCCCAACCATCCCAAAGTAGGGCCGGTTGCTGGCGGAGTCGGGCTCGCTATGGGACCAGACGGCACCATCCGCTACAGTGCCGACCACGCCGACTGCGCCGGCCACGGCACGGCCTGCGCCGGCATCATTCGCCGCAAGGCACCGCAAGCCGCGCTGTACAGCATCCGCCTCTTCGACGCCTCGCTGCAAGCCGACAGCCGCTTACTGATGGCAGCCATCGAATGGGCCTTGGCAGAGGGGATGGACCTGATCAACTTGAGCTTGGGCACGACGGAAGTGACCCACCGCGACGCTTTGGAACGGCTTTGTCAGCAGGCCGCCGACCAAGGCATCCTCTTGGTCGCCGCCGAGCACGAAGAAGGCCGGGCGAGCTATCCTGCCCATTTGCCGCAAGTGATTGGCGTCGGCGCGGGCAAGGTGCGGGGCCTGTACCAGTATCACTACCGCCCCGAAGCGACTATCGAGTGCATTGCCCGCGGCGATGCTCAACGCCTGTGTTGGCTGGAGCCACCTGAGATTATGACGGCTGGCACCAGCTTTGCCGCGCCCCACATTACCGGGATAGTCGCCCTCATCCGCGAAGCGCACCCCAACGCCGACTTGGAACAGGTGCGTCAACTCCTGCACACCCACGCCCAGCCTGAATCTACCTCTCGCTCCTCACCCCAACCCGTTGCCTTACCCCAAGCTGAGGAGTCCTTCGCATGGATTCAGAAGGCCGCGCTCTATCCCTACAACAAGGAAATGCACACCCTGATGCGGGGGCGCGACCTACTCGGCTTTGAGATCGTCGGCATCGGCGATCCCATTGGCAAGGGCTTGACCGGCCAAGACGCTGGCAAGGCCCTCGGCTTGCCCCCAGCGGGCTTTAAGGTCGCGCCGCGATTAGCTGCGGCTCTGCAAGGAGCCGACACCCTCATTTTGGGATATGTCGATGAACTGGGTCGAATCCGCAAAAAGGACGTGTTGCGCGAAGCAGTCCAAGTGGCCTTGGATCAGGGCGTTCACGTCTTCAGCCTGCTGGCCCTGCCCCGCGAGCACTACGCCGATCTATACGAACAAGCCGAGGCCAAAGGACTAAAGCTGTACTATCCGGCGTTGTCGGCGCAAGACGCTCAGCAGACCCTTTCTTCGGCTTCGCAGTATCCGCCAGTGGATGTGCCGGTCGTGGCGGTCTTGGGCACGAGTTCCCAGCAAGGCAAGTTCACCTTGCAACTGGCCTTGCGTCGCCGCCTGCTGGCCTTGGGCTACCGGGTGGGACAGCTTGGCACGGAGCATCACGCCGCGCTGTTCGGCATGGACGCGACCTTCCCCATGGGCTACGCCGCATCGGTCGAGATGCCGCTGGACGGGTACACCCCGTATTTAGACGCCAAGCTGCGCGAAGTCAACCACCGCCAGCGACCGCATCTGATCGTAGTCGGCAGCCAGTCCGGCACGGTGCCCTACAACGTCAGCGAACCCGAAACCCACACCTTGCCCACCGTCGCTTTCCTCATGGGCGTCAAGCCCGACGCCTGCCTGCTGGTGGTCAACAGCATCGACAGCGACGACTACATTCAGGATACCATAGACGGCATCCGCGCTCTGTGCCACGCCCCGACTCTGCTGTTGGCCATGAGCGACAAGGAAAAGCACGTGCGAGAGGCGTATGGGCGCACATCTATAAAGCCCCGCCCACTGAGCGAAGAGGACAGTCGCCGCAAGCTGCGCCATTTGGCGCAAACGTTTAAGCGGCCGGCCGTATCCATCGCCTCCCAAGCCGATGCCCACAAGGCCGTTGAGGTGGTGCTTGACTACTTCGCCGATAAGGAGGATAAAGTGGAAGAGGGGGGCTCGGGTGCGAAAAAACCTCGCTCCGGGGCTGCTTGAGAAGGTTTTTTGGCCATTTATCTGAGAAGCGTCTTAAAATTCCCGTCGGGTTGGTTGGCGAGGGTGTTGAGTGGTCTTAACCGCCTGCGTTTTTCGCGGGCGAGACGCCCGCGCTCCCAGGAAGACCCGGCCAACATGAGGACACGCAATGAACAAAACGGTATTAGGTGTGCCATCCAGAGGGAGGCCTGCACACAAGGGATGGCACCCCGGCCGAATTAGACGATTCCGATCTCGAAATGGGAGGCCTGCACACAAGGGGCGGCACTCAGAGTTTTCAAACCGCTCTAAGAGTCTGCCCTTGCGAAGGCAGCGGTTGCGTATCATCACCAGTGAGGAAAACAGAATGCACGATTCCATAACGCCCATAACCCAACGAGTAAAACAGACCCTCGTCCAAGCCCTGGGACTCGACGTCAATCCAGCAGAAATAGACGACGACGAGCCGCTTTTTGGCGAAGGTTTGGGGGCCGATTCCATCGCCTCGTTGGAAATCGTCTTTGCTCTTGAAGAGGAATTTGGCTTTGAGGTGGATGACGAAGACTTGCAGGTAGAGTTGTTCGATTCGGTGCGGACGCTGAGTCAGTATATTGCTGAAAAGCAGAAGTTAGTGATTAGTGATTAGTCCCCGCTTCCCTCTACCCCACAGCCCACTGGCCACTGGAACCGATATGCCCGCCGACCACTCCGTCCTCGTCGATCTCTCGCCGTACTGCAACAACGCTGGCATCGCCTCTCGTTGCGACCCGGTTGCCGACGGACTCGATGGAATGGGCACGATCTTCTGCGCTGAAAGGCTGCCGGCTTCACAGACAATCATCACTTGTAACGGAACGAGGTTTGCCTTCCCCGACAAAAGCGACGGAGTACTCGACAACATCGCCTGCGAAGGGCAAGACCTGCCGCTGCCGGTAGGTTCCTATCGCGCCCTGCACATTCTTGGGATATGCGACTGGCGCGCCTTTGCCGAGCCGTTGCGGCTCAAGGCCCCCGATGGCACCGGCACCGAAACGAGCCTCGCGCTCAGCGACGCCTCGCACTACCAAGGACTCCAATACGGCGAACGCAAGGCCCTAACGTGCTCCTTGGTCACGCCCGATAGCCTCATCCCCCACGTGTTCCTCTTTGGCATCGCCCGGCCGGGCGCGGGCTATGAGATGACTGAGACACATCTTGAAGCCGGGATTTGGCATCAGATGATTGCCTTGGAACCAACTCAACCGCTGACCGGGATCGTGCTGCCGGATAATCCGTCCATGCACCTGTTCGCCTTGACCTTAGAAACCGCTAGATGAAACCGCTGAGTGCTGAGGCCCTCTCCCTCGTCCCCACTCGTGGTAAAGCCCGCATGCGCGGGAAGGACGACAAAATACGCCGGGGCCCGTGAAAAAGGGGGCGCGGGCAGGCGGCCACCGCTCTGTCTCGGGACACAGCAAACCCTAGCATCCGTCCTTTTTCGCTGGCGAGCTCCTACTCCTAAGAAGGCATCGATATGAAAAAGCTCATTGATGGCGTCCCCTTTTGCCCCCACCGCCACTACAACTGCGTCTATGTGGTGCTGGATAGCCTGTTGCGCTTCTATGAATGCGAACCCTCAGTGCTCTGCTTTGCCCAGTGGGACTTTGTCTATTGCCGCGAGCAAGGCGAGCAGTTTACCATCCAAGGCCGGATCATGCCCTTGCCCGAGACGCTCAAAGCCTTTGGGATTGCGCTGTCTATCCGCAGTGCCGATGACGGGCAAAGCGCGTGGGATGACGTGAAAAAGCGAATAGACGCAGAGACCCCGGTAGCCATCAGTTTAGACGTGTTCCCGCTGGCTCAAGCCGGCCTCTATCCCCGCCTGCGCCATTCAGACCATCAGTATATCGTCGCCGGATACGACGACGAGGCGGCTACGGTCCACGTAGTTGATCCTTCGCCGTGGCAGCCTTCAGCGCGGAGCATCCCGCTCGAATTGTTCCTCGCCAGTTGGGATATGAGCGCGATTGTTGGTGAGGGCGAGGAGCGCTACAACTGGTCTTGTCTGGAGGTGCCGCGGCGGGGGCTGGTCCTGCGGGCGGAAGCCGCCCGCGCCCTGTTGCAACGCAACCTACGCAGCATGTCCGCGTCTAGCGGGCAAGCCCATCTCGTCGTGGGCGTGGAGGGCGTGGAGCAACTCGCCGCGGATGTCGGGACTTGGACCGAGAGCGAGGAACCCGTCCGCAAGGAACGCTTGGGGCGATGCGCTGAATTGCTCTTGGAGGTCGCCTTGCTCCGCGAAGGCCATGGTCGCTTTCTGCACCACGTCGCTCAGGTTTGCCAACTTCCGCGTCTAAACGACCTCAGTCGGGAATTTGCGTCGATTTCCCAAGGCTGGTTTGTAGTGAAGAATTTGTGCTTCAAAGGGGCGGTTAAGGATGCAGCAGGGGTCCTACCGCGCATTCAGGCGCGGCTACACACCCTCGCCGGACAGGAGCGGACTGCCTTGGCGGCGTTGGCCGAGATCGTTGATTGACGATTTTCGCTGTGGCGGACGCCGGCTGAGAAGGGGGCGTTCTAATGCAGATTTTTGTGCAGCGGCGAGGGCGTTCTATTTTTTAATGACTACTGACGTTTCGCCTTGTATTTGCCCCGAATCTAAGTGCCGATACGGCTTCGCCCTACACACGTTATGAAACGCCTCCTCTACATTCCCCTAGCGTTTGGCTTGGGTGCTCTGACGTTTGCAATGGTGGGTGAGCCGGCACTATCGCCAACCGACGACCCTCAATCCCTTACCGCCCTGCCCGAACTCAAACCGCCGGCCACGCCCGTGGCCACGCAACCGGTGCAGCAGCGCGACTTCGCGCAGCAGATTGCGGCTAGAGGGGTCTTTAAGGCGCACATTGAGACCGACCTCGTCGCCCAAGTCTCCGGGCCGGTGCATAGCCTGCACGTCGCGGAAGGCCACTTCGTCAGCCAAGGCGACACTATTCTGCAAATTGATGCCCAATCCTACCGCCTTGCCTACCTACAGGCCAAGGACCAGATGACGCACGCGCTGCGCGAGTATGCCACCGTCGCCCTGTCGAGCAGCCAGATGCAGCGGGGGCAGCTCTTGCGCGGCGATGTCGAAGCGGCGGCCGATACCGCCGATATAAACGACCGCGACGCCCTCGCCCTGTTTGCGGACCACTCGCCCAAGCAGTGGATCGCCAGCACGACCGGCCTGACGCGGAATCGGCTAGCGGTAAAAAGGGCTGAATTAGACTTGGAGCACACGGTCATCAAGGCCCCGTTTGACGCCTACGTCACCCAAGTGGAAGTCAGCCCGGGCGGCGTGGTCGCACAGGGCCGTCCCTTGATGCGGTTGGTGGTGCTGGACCCGCTGTGGCTCGAAGTCCGCATCTTAGAAAGCGAATTGCGGCTGATACAACGCGGGGCCCAAGTCGCCCTTCGGCCCCACGCCTTCCCCGACGAGCAGGTTACGGGCATCATCAAGGCCATCAGCCCGGTGGTCGATGCCGAAAGCGGGACCTGTAGCATCCACATCGAAATCGCCAACCCCGACCACCGCATCAAGCCGGGCATGGTCGCCCAAGTAGAAGTGGAGACCAAGGTTTTTCACAAGCGGCTGCTCATCCGACGCGACGCCCTGCTCATCCGCGACGACCGGGCGCTGGTCTTCGTGCATGAAGGTGGCCAAGCCAAGTGGCGCTACGTGCGGACCGGCCTCGAAAACGACGACTTTATTGAGATTGAAGAAGGGCTGCACGAAGGCGAAGAACTGATCGTATCCGGCCATTTTAATCTAGCCCACGACGCCCAAGTCGTGGTCGTCCAGCACTAGGTTGCCTCATGCGCCTCGTCCGCTTTGCCGTCCAGCGGCCCGTGGCGACCACCGTCTGCTTTTTAGCGGCCCTGTTTTTGGGTATCTACTCGCTCGTTCGCCTGAGCGTGGATTTCCTGCCCGACCTGGACGTGCCGAGGCTCGTGGTCCGCACAGACTGTCTCGGCCTAAATGCCCGCGATGTAGAAGAATACGTCACCCGTCCCCTTGAAGCCGCCCTTAGTTCGGTCGGCAGTGTGCGTCGCCTGCGGTCGGTTTCGCAGGATGGGCTCTCGTTGGTCGAAGTCGAATTCCGCTGGGGCAGCGACATGGACTTGGGCTTTATTGAGGCCCGCAGTAGCCTCGACCGAGCCGGGTTGCCCCAAGCCGCTGGTCGCCCCACCATTTTGCGCTTTGACCCTTCCTCAGCCCCGGTAATGACCCTGATCGTCACCGGCGACCGCATTGAGCACCCCCAATCGACGCGAGATTACCACCGAGCCCTGATGGAGTTAAAGGAGGTCGCCCAAGCGGTCATCAAACGCCGCCTCGAACAGATTGACGGCGTGGCCTACGTGCAGGTGGCCGGCGGTCTCGACCGCGAGATTCAAGTGTTTCTCGACGTGGAGCAATGTCGGCGCTACAACATCGGCTTTGCCGCGGTGGAACAGAGCTTGGCACAGTTCAATGTTACGCATTCGGGTGGCACCATCCGCGACGGCATGGCCCAGTTTCCGCTGCGCATCCAGGCCGAGTTTACCAGCCTTGCCGAGATCGGCCGGATTCCCGTGCGGCAGGAGCCGAAGCAGATTCGCTTGGCGGAGGTCGCCCGCATCGAGGAAGGCTACGCAGAACGGAGCGGGTACACCCTGCTAAACGGCCATGAGGTCATCACCTTGTACCTCTTTAAGGAAGCTGGGGCCAACACGGTAGAGACCGCTAAGAAGGTGTATGGCGATCTGGCCCAATTCTCGCTGGACTATCCCGATTTTGCCGTGCGACCGGTCTTGGACCAAGCCGAGTTTATCCAAGCGTCTATCGACAGTGTAGTCGAGGCACTCTATCTAGGCGGCCTATTCGCCTTTATCACGCTCATCTACTTCCTCCGAGACCTCAAAAACCCCCTCATCGTCGGGCTGTCCATACCCGTTTCCATCGTCACCACCTTCATCTGCATGTATTTCCTCGATATTCACTTCAATATCGTGTCATTGGGCGGGCTGGCGCTGGGCATTGGGATTTTGGTCGATAACTCGATTGTAGTGCTGGAAAACATCTACCGCTACCGCGAGTTGGGCCATGCGCCCGCCGAAGCGGCCGTGCGCGGCACCGCGGAAGTAGGGCTGGCCATTACCGCCTCAACCTTGACCACCATGGCGGTGTTTCTGCCCTTAGTGTACATCAAAGGGATGGCCGGGGCACTCTTTTACCAGCAGGCCGTCACCATCTCTTTGGCGCTAGCTGCCTCTCTGCTGGTGTCCATTACCTTGCTGCCCATGCTGTCTTCGAGAAGCTGGCAGCGGCGGCCGGTCCGCGTCCCCCGCCTTCGCGGGGGCAGGCTCCGGCTGGCGGCCCCGTTGGTTTGGACCATGGACCTTTTTCAGCGAGTGTTCGGCGCGTTCTTTGCTCTCTATGAACGGGTCTTGGCCGGGGCTCTGCGCCACCGTTACGCGGTCATAGTGGCCGCGTTTGCCTTGCTCGCCTTGAGCGGCTGGCTGGCCGGGCGACTGGAGCGGGAGCTGATGCCGGCCGTGGATCGCGGGCACCTCGTCTTGCACGTGGAGCTGCCGACCGCGGCGAGCTTGTCGGCCACCGCGGCGGCGGTCTCCGGGTTGGAGCACCGCCTGCGGCAAATGGCTGGCGTCCGCTCGGTATTGGCGTCGGTGGGCATCGTCCGCCAGAGCGTAGCCGGAGGATATCGGCCCGGGCTGAATAAGGCGGTCCTCGACCTCGAACTCGCCGAGGGCGTTCCGAGCGCGGCGATGGAGCGGACATTAGAAGCCTCCTTCGCCGACTTTGGCGAGCTATCCCTGACGCTGGCCCAGCCAGAGTCGGTCTTTGAACAATTGTTTCAGCGGCAGCAGGGCCTGTTCGACGTGAAGATCGCCGGTCCCCAGCTAGAGACCTTGGCGGTGCTGAGCGAGCAGATCGCCGACTTTATGCGGCAGACCGCCGGTTTTGGGCACGTGGTGTCCGATCTGCGAGTTGGTAAGCGGACTTTTGTGGTCGTCATTGACCGCGACGCGGCTATAAACTACGGCATCCGCATTGGAGAGCTCACTGATTTCATCAGCCGGCAGCTACAAGGCAGCATCCCCACCCAGTTCGTCGATTTTGTCGATCGCATCGACATCCGAGTGCGCGCCGAGCATCCCGACGAACTCGACCCCCAGCGCATCTTGAGCCTACAGTACCCGGTGCAGCGCAAAGACCACACCATCCACGTGCCCCTTTCCCAACTCATCCGGCTAAAACCCAGCCAAGGCTACGAGGAGATCCACCGCGAGGACCAAACCCGCACGGCGACCATAACGGCGACGCTACAAGGCATTAATCGCACCGTAGCCGAGGCCAAACTCGCCGCCTTGTTGGATAGCCTAACCGTGCCCAGTGGGCATTGGGTGACCAGTGGAACCCACTACGCCCAGATGCAGGAGCAGTACCGGAACTTATACGTGCTGGTCGCCTTGGCGGTGATTTTGGTGTATTGCATCCTCGCCGCCCAGTTTGAGTCGCTGGTCGTCCCCTTTGTGATTGTCGCGGCCGTGCCGCTGGCCTTGATGGGCGTGGTGTTCGCGCTGTGGGCGACGAATAATACCCTGAACATCATGTCCTTGTTGGGGTGTATTGTGCTGGTAGGCATTGTGGTGAATGACTCGATTGTCAAGGTCGATTTCATCCACAAGCGCTTCCGCTCTGAAGGCGACCTGCGGGGTGCTATTGTGGAGGCTGGACAAAAGCGCTTCCGCCCCATCTGCATGACGACCCTGACCACCGTTTGCGGCCTTTTGCCCATGGCCTTGTCCAGCGGCAGTGGGGCCGAGCTGCGGCACCCGCTAGCTTGGGCCATTGTCGGCGGTCTATCCTTGGCGACCCTGCTAACTCTAATTGTCATTCCCATCCTCTACTCGGTGGCGATGCGCGAGAAAGCCTGACGGTGGGAATAGCCGACCGATTGTTGGACCGGCCCGTGGCCATCGGAGTCGCCAGTGCGGGGGTGCTGGCTATGGGCTTGCTTTGCTTTCCCCTCATACCCATCGACACGACCGAAGAAGCCGACGCGCCGCGACTGACGGTGAACCTTGCTTGGCCGGGGGCCGCGGCTGTCGTGATCGAGTCGCGGCTGACGGCCCCGTTGGAATCGTTGGTGCGCGGGGTGCCCGATGTGGTCGAATTGCGCTCGGTCACCTCGGCCGGGAGGGCCTACATCACGGCCGAATTTGCCCGCACGACTGACTTGCAGCTAGCCGAATTGGAACTCAACGAGAAAATCCACTCGTTCTTCCGCCCGCGGCCGCCGGGTGTCTCCTATCCAGTGGTGCGGCGCTTTGAGCCGGATCTGCTACGCGACCTGCGCGGTTTTATCCGTTTTCAGGTGCTCGGCCGTGCAGACCCGGCCGCGCTCCGCACACTCGTAGAAGACAAGGTACGGCTCCCCTTGCTGTCTGTCCCTGGAGTTAGAGAGGTTTCGGTGCAAGGTGGAAGAGAGCAAGGCGTCCTCATTGAGTTGGACCGGGGCGCGGCCCAACGTTGGGGGATTGACTTGCGGACCCTGCAGTCGGCGTTGGCGGCGCAGGATATGCAGACCCGCTCCTTGGGGACAACTCAAGCGCACAGCACCCTGAGCCGCATCCAACTACAGGGCGGCGTTGAGCATCTCGACGCACTCAGGAGAATTCCCCTCAAGCAGCTAGCCGGCGGCCGCGTCCTCTACTTGAGGGATGTAGCGACCGTCCGCTATCAGTCTGGCGATCCGCAGGTACTGTATCGGATCAACGGCCGCAACGGCATTGCCGTGCAGGTTGAAAAGACGGCCGGCAGCGACATGATTGATACCTCGCGGCGGGTGCGAGCCAAGCTCGCCGCCCTTGCCGCGCAGTTGCCGGCGGAAGTCGAGATCGCGGTGCTCAACGACGAGGGAGCTCGCATCGAGGACGACCTCGGCTTCCTGCTGCGCCGGTCGGCCTTCTCCATCCTATGTATCGCGCTCGTGCTGATCGGGGTGTTCAAACGGCTCTATACGCCCGTATTAATTCTGTGCTCGGTCGCGCTTTCGACGCTGGGGGCGTTCAGCCTGTTCTTCCTGTTTGGCCTGCCACTGAACCTAATTACCTTGGCCGGTTTTACCATCGGATTTGGGATTATCATAGACAACGCCATCGTCGTCTATGACTACATCCACCGCCGCGCCGAGAACTGCGGGCCGGAAGAAAATTTAAAAGAAGCCGTAGCCGCGGGGCTGCGCGAGGTGATGTACCCCTTAGTGGTTTCCAACCTAACCACTTTGGCGGCTTTTCTGCCGGTATTTTTTCTCTCGCCCCCATTGCAGCGGCATTTCACGCCCTTTGTCGCGTCGCTGGGCCTGACCCTCATCCTCGCCCTAGTTTTCGCCCTCACCCTGATACCGACGTTTTTCTACCAGAGCGTCCGCCGGGTTATGCCATCCCCAGCAGCCGACCGGCGTCTGTATGGGGCGTACCGCCGCGTTCTCACCGTTTGCGTCCGCCGCAAGGGGTGGGTGCTCGGGCTAGTCGCGTGGATGGTAGGCGTTCCCTTGTGGCTCTTGCCGGACGAAGTGGGAATGCGCCGAGGGTTGGTGGAAGAAGGGAGGCACACTGGTGCAGTTGAGACCCGGCAAGAGTACCAGCGATGGCTTGCGGCTAGGGATAGTATGGCGACCTTGGACGTACTTGACCGCCGGGCGTTGGTTCCTGAAAGGGAAGAGGGGGCAGATTCCGCTTGGAGATGGCTCTACGATGGAGGGACGCGGCTCTACAACGGGGTGTGGGGCAACCCGCTCTTGGGCGTGGTTAAACCGGTGCTCTTTAGCGCGTTCGGCGGAGCGACTTACTTTTTGTTCCGCGACGTCGGCCACCGGCTAGCAGAGTCGCCGTATAGACACCTCGTGCGGGAAATAACCCAAGGGTTTTCGCTGATCGTCTTGCTCGAGATGCCGCATAACGCACACATGAACCGACTGGACGGACTGTTGCAGGGCGTTGAAAAGCAGGTACGCCTGTTTTCCCCGTACATCCGGGGGATCATCACCCAAACGCACGGCCGGTACGGGTTTGTGCAGGTGTTGCTAAAGGAGGAGTACAAAACGTCGAATGTGCCCTACGTGCTATACGACAATCTAGCGGCTTACGGGCACAACATCGGCGGCGTTGGTTTGCGGATATGGGGCCAAGATTTGGAACCGGCGGGAAGAGGGCTGGGCGGTGGCTTGAGTGCGTCGAGGCGACTGGAAGTAAAGGGCTACAACTTTAGGCAGGTAGGCCAAATCGCCACCGGAATCGCCGACCATTTGCGGCAACGCCGCTCGCGGCGGATCAAAGATATTCACATCGACCGCGCCTACGGCCCGCCGCGCTACGAAGTGCTAGCGCAGGTTGACCACGCCAAGACCGCGCCGCTGGGCCTTGACCACGCCGCGGTCGCCGATCAGATACAGACTCGGCTCGACGGTGGGGCCCCGGTCGCCAAGCTATACGTGGGCCGCCGGGAGTATAGGGCGGCTGTGGCGGATACAGCGGCTCGCCGCACCAATCTGCGCCGCCTGAATCAAGCCTTGTTGGCCGACGGGAATGCCCGCATCGGCGAGGTCAGCCGTTTGCAAAAGCACTATGTGCAGCCCGAGATCAAGCGGGAGAATCAGCGTTACATCAAAGAAGTCGGGTTTACGATCTTGGGCGATTTTTCTTATGCCGAAATGGTGGTGCAGGATATAATGGACCACACACCCATTCCCTATGGATACAGCTTGGCGCGGGGTTATATGATGTCGGTTTTTAGCCAAGAGGAAGAGCGAGAGTTGGCCCTCATCGTGCTGCTGTCGGTCGTCTTGGTCTGGATGATCGCGGCGGCGCTGTTTGAGTCTTGGACTTGGCCGTTGCTGGTGTTGCTCGCTCTGCCGCTGTCGCTGATCGGGGTGGGAGCTGGGTTTTACTTGTCGGGTGCTTCTTTCGACCAAGGGGGCTATGCTGCGCTGCTGCTTTTGCTGGGTATTTCTGTAAATAACTCCATCTTGCTGGTACACCATATTTCTAAAGCGTTGCAAATACAGCCAGCGTCGGTGCAAGACGCGGTTATTCGCGCCGCTTTCCAGCGGTTGTGGCCCATTTTCATTACCACCCTGACGACGATCGCTGGGTTTTTGCCGTTGTTGTTGCAAGGCGACCGGGGCGATCTCTGGTACACTTTGGCCTTGGGTACATCAGGGGGGCTAATAGCTTCATCGGTCTTGGTGGTGTTGGTTGTGCCGCTGTGTTTGATCCGGCGCGACTCAGCCCGGCTCAGGGCCAGTAGCGATGCCGTATAGGGCTTCGCCTATAAAATCGCGCCGCCACCCGCGCAAGAGGCGGTGATCTTCGGATGTGGCCGCGGATGCGTCGAGAATTAGGTTGTGTACTTCGGCGCGGGCGGCGACAAAGGGCGGGTCAATCTGCGCTGCGTCGCTGCGTCGGCGCAAGTAATCCATAGAGCGGGCGAGTTTGCGTACGACGACCTCTTTGTCGAATTGCGGTCGGCGCGGTTGGGGAGGGCACTCGGCGTCGGGGACGGCCAAGCCACGGCGAATCTGTTCGACAAGACAGCGGCCATAGCGGTGATTGCCGAGCGTGCGGAGCCGGCCTAGTTCCTCCAGCGACCGAGGCTTGCGCCGGGCTAGCAACACGAGGGTTTCGTCTGCCAGCACGTGATTGCGCGGCCGGTCGCGTCGCTGGGCTTCCCTTTCGCGCCAGGCGGCCAACTCGCGGAGGATGGCCAAGTCGCGCGGGGCAGCTCGGCCCATGCCCTTGATTCGCGTGAATTGCTTGCGTGGGTCTCGCTCCTCGTATAGCTGCGGGTCGTCGTATGCGGCCATTTCCTCGGTCAGCCAAGTGCTGCGACCAATCTCCTCAACGCGCACCTGCAACACGTCGCGCGCCTCGTGCAGATAGCGCACATCCTCAATGGCGTACGCTAGCTGGTCTGCGGAGAGCGGGCGGCGGACCCAATTGGTGAGCGTCTCGGTCTTGTCGAGAACCACGCCGAGGGTTTGCGCCAAAAGCTCGGCTAGCGAAGTGGTAGAACTCATCTTGGCAAACCCGGCCGCGCAGCGGGTGTCGAAGACGTTGCGCGGAAAAGCACCTGTGGCTCGGCGCAGAATAGCCAAGTCCTGTTGGGCGTCGTGGAGAATCAGTTCGACCTTTGGATGCTCCAACAGGGCACCCAGCGGCGAGAGGTCCGCAATCGCCACCGAGTCAATCAGGTGGCAATCGTCGCTGGCGAGAGCTAATTGGACCACGCCTAACTTGGGATAATAGGTGCGGTTCCAAACAAATTCAGTGTCCAAGGCCACGCGCTCGCAGTCTAAGGCGTGCTCGACGAGCTCGGCCAGTGCTTCTGCGGTATGGATCATGCGTCTGAAGGCGTATTAAGAACTGATAATCGATGCAGGGTTTAGCAACTTAAGACGCGAGCCTTAAGATGACAAGCGCCAGAAGCGGCGCACCGGGGTTTGCTCGCGGTAGCCGGCCAGCCGAGTGCTGAGCAGCCAAGCCGCAGCAAATGCGAGTTGAACCGCACATAAATAGAAAAGTGGTCCCCGCGGTCCTGCCAACGCAGCAGACCATTGAAAACAAGCCCCACCCGCGATGCCGCCGACAAAACCGCCTAGCGCCGAGGCATACATCGCCAAGGAGAATCCCTCTGCTTGGTATTCTTTGGCGACGGCGTCGAGCATCGCCCGCGACTGCCCCATCTGATAGCCGCCATCCAGTGCCCCCCAGAGCAGATAAACGCTCCCCGCCCACAGTGCGATCCACGGGAATTGCGTAGGCAGGAAGAGCCAAGCGGGGGCCATGGCCGCTTGCAGCAACAGAGTGATGGTCAGCGGTCCGCGGCTGCCGTGCCGGTCCACCATCCGCCCCCAGCCATGCAGCCCGATCACATAGCCGAGGGCTTGTACGGGCGTCATCCAGACGAAGTAGCTAACGGGCAGCCCCCCATCTGTGAGAGCCACGACCCACAGCGGAAAGGTCGCCGCTAGCACGGCCGTGCGGGCCATAATAAAGAGCGCGTAGGCGCGGATCGGGGGCGCGGCTAACGCTTGGCGCAAGCGGCGAATTAGACCTGCCTCGGGTGGGGACAGAGGTTGCTCAGATACTGCACGCACTAAGAAGGCCCCACCGCAGGTAGAGAAAACCGCCAAGGCAAAGAGCGGCCCAAAGTCGTCGGCCATGGGCTGAGAGCCGAGGTACCAGCCGATCAGGATGGGCAAGACGAGTTCGAGCAAACGCTGCTGAAGGCGCATGCGCGTGAGAAAGGCACCGACCCCGCCGCTAGCGGTGTTGTCTTGGACCAGGGGCCACCAAGCAGTGTTGCCCGCTTGTTGTGCGAGACCGCGTGCGCTAAATAGAGCTAGGCCGATCCAAGCGGCCCAAACCCCGCTTGCGCCGTAGAACGCCAACAGGGCCAGTGCTAACCCGGCCGGCAGCGAGCAGAGCCGGCCCCAAAAGAAAACCCCGGCCTTCCCGGTGCGGTGCATGAGCTGCAATCCGACGACGCGCCCCATCTTTTGCAAATACTCGCTGGTGGCGACTAAGCCAATGAGAAAAGGCGAAGCATTGAGCGAGAGGAGAAAGAGGGGAACGATGGAATTAAGGAGGGCACTACTGATTGAGCCGCTAACCGCGACGCCGATCAGCTGCGACTGGCTGCGGCGACGCGCTGCCGGGGAAAGTCTGTGGGTAGGGTTTGCCGTGTTGCTCGGGATGTCGGGCATAAAAAAAAGAGACGGAATTTCCCATTTTAAGGTTGACACTTAGCATCCGGCCCCTAGGCTGCATAAGCGTTTTCTGGCGAGTTCTTGGCCCCACGCGGGCGAGACGCCCGCGCTCCCAGGGCAGGGCTTTGAAGCGAGTGCTGAGCGGACGTGCTAAAAAAAACAGGCCGCCGGCTCCCGATCATTGCTCGCGCATCAGCATGTTAAATGGCACTGTTCAACATCACTCATGCGACCTAAACGCGGCCTTTTCCCCGGGCGTCGGCGAATGGTCGAAGGCTCCGCGCTGAATCACCGCCGCCGTCCCGCCCGCCGCTTCGACGGTCGCCCGCTGGCTGGCACGGGCCTGCTCGTCAACCGCTTCTGGGTCGAGCAAGGTGCGCAATTCTCTTGCACAATTTTGCAACAGGTCTTGGTGTTCAGGCATATTCGACAAGTCGTTTAGCTCATCGGCGTCCTCAGCCAAGTCAAAAAGCTGCGGCGGTGCGCCGACGTAGTAGTTGTACTTGTAGCGGTTGCGGCGCAACATATAAGTGCCGTGCTCAGTGCCCAGCGCGTGATACTCGCTAAAGACGGTGCGCTCTCGGTCGTCTTCTTGGGCGATCTGCCACAGCGAGCGGCCGGGCAGATTTTCGTCGCTCACCGTAGCCCCGACGCATTCGAGTGCGGTTGGGAAACAATCCACCAAAGAAACCGGCGTCTGCACCACCTTCCCCTCCGGCACGTCAGGCCCAGCCATAATCATCGGCACCGCCGCTGCTTCATCGTAGAGCGTAAACTTGCCAAAGATGCCTCGGGCTCCAAGACATTCGCCGTGGTCGGAGGTATAGAGCACGCGGGTGGAGGCGGTCAGGCCCAGCTCGTCGAGCGCACCGAGTACGCGACCGATCTGCTGGTCGAGATAGGTCGTGGTCCCGTAGTACGCAGCGGTAACGCGCCGCACCGTTTCTTCGCGGTGCCCTTGGTCAAAGCGGAAGAAGCGGCGGAAGTAGGAAATCGCCGGATGGTCGGGCCAGGTGTCGGGCGTCCACTGCGGTGGCAGCGGCACGTCGGCAAGCGGATAGCGGGCGTAGATTTTCGGCGGGGCGATATAGGGCGGATGCGGGCAGACGAAGTTGAGAAAGACCACCCAAGGCTTGGCGTCGTCGCGGTGCTCGGCGAGCCAGCGCAAGGCGTGTTCGGTACAGCGGGCGTCGTACTGCAAATAAGTCGAATCG
>RKRN01000205.1 GCA_007571365.1 Candidatus Latescibacterota bacterium | reverse complement strand
GGCGATCTCGCCCGCCGCTAGCGCACCGCGAAAATCGGCCGGCGTGGGCGTGTCGCGGGCATGAGCGCGTACATCGGCTAGGCTGCGCTGACGCTTGCGGGCAGCGACGAATTCGCGCTTGTACGCGGCTATTTCGCTGAGAATATCGGACATGGTCTCAAGAATTACTCACCTCGACCAACCGATCCAAGGCTTGACGCGCTTTCCCCGAGTCGATGGACGTCCGAGCCACTTCGAGACCAGCGGCCATGTCGTCGGCCAGCCCGCCAACGACCATAGCCGCGGCCGCGTTGAGCAGCACCACGTCGCGCTGCGGCCCCTCCCGGCCATTGAGCACCCCGCGCAAGATGCGGGCGTTGTGGCCCGCGTCGCCGCCTTTGAGTGCCTCGGCCGCGACGGTCTGCAAGCCCAGATCCCCCGGGTGAATCTGGCGCGTCTCAATCTGCCCGTCGCGAAGCTCGCTGACCTGCGTCGGTCCGGTCAGGGTGATCTCGTCTAACCCGTCCGCGCCGTGTACCACCAACGCTCGCTCCGACCCCAACTCGCGCAGCACTTCGGCGAGCACCTCAGTCAACGCGCCGTCGAATACGCCGAGCAATTGCCGCTTGGCCCCAGCCGGATTGGTCAGCGGCCCCAAGATGTTAAAAACCGTGCGGGTCGCTAACTCCCGGCGCGGGCCGATGGCGTATTTCATCGCCCCGTGCAGGGCGACCGCAAAGAGGAAGCCAATGCCGGCTTGGTCGATGCACTCGCCGACCTTTTGCGGCGTAGCTTCGACGTTGACCCCAAGCGCGGCCAACACGTCTGCTGAGCCACACTGGCTCGATACGGAACGGTTGCCGTGCTTGGCCACCGCCAAACCCGCACCGCAGGCGACTAAGGCTACCGCGGTAGAGATATTGAAGGTGCTCGAAGCGTCGCCGCCGGTGCCGCAAGTGTCGATGAGGTCGGGGCGCACGGTGGCTATCGGCGTGGCTTTCTCGCGCATGACTTCGGCGCAGCCGGCTATTTCGTCCATGGTCTCGCCCTTGATGCGCAGGGCCACGAGAAACGCGCCGATCTGGGCATCGGTGGCTTGGCCGCTCATAATCTGCTCCATCACCGCCCGCGTCTTAGCGCGGCTCAGGTCGGCGCCGGCGATCAGGTCTTGGATGGCTTCTCGTATCATGTTCGCACTCCTCTATAAGCGAAGAAAATTGGCTAGTAGTTGTTTGCCTTGAGTGGTCAAAATTGATTCGGGGTGAAATTGCACCCCTTCGAGGGGCCACCGCCGGTGCCGAATCCCCATGATGGTCCCGTCGTCGCTTTCCGCCGATACTTCAAAGCTGGCGGGCAAACTCGCTCGCTCGACCGCCAGCGAGTGATAGCGAGTGGCCGCGAAGGGGTTGGGCAGGCCGGCGAACAGGGTGCGGCCGTCGTGTTGCACAGGCGTGGCGCGACCGTGGACAATCTCGCGGGCCCGCACCACGCGCCCGCCGCACACTTGGGCGATAACTTGGTGGCCCAAGCACACGCCCAAAATGGGAATCACACCGGCTAACCGCTCGACGAGCGCACCCGAAATTCCAGCTTGCTGGGGGCCGCCCGGCCCGGGCGAGATAACGACGCGCTCAGGTGCGAGGGCAACCGCGGCGGCGACCGTCAATTCGTCGTTGCGCAAGACGTGGGTTGCCGCCCCTAATTCCTCTAAATAATGCACCAGATTGTAGGTAAAGGAATCGTAGTTATCAAGTATCAGCAGCATAGCTTCAGTGCGCTAGTTTACCTATTACTTGGGCGATCAGCCGCAAGCCTAAATCGTCCTTGAGCGTCAAAATCGACTCGGGATGAAACTGCACCGCCGCAACCGGCAACTCGCGGTGCTGCACGGCCATGATGACCCCGTCGTCGGTCTGCGCCAAGACTCGCAAACACGCTGGTAGCTTCTCTGGCACGGCATAGAGCGAGTGATAGCGGCCGGCGACAAACTCCGTGGGGAACCCGGTGAAAATCCCTTCCGGAGTGCAGCGGATCGTCGATTCCTTGCCGTGCATTGGGTAGGAAAGCACACCGAGCGTGCCGCCGAGTGCCTCGACGATGCCCTGCAATCCGAGACACACGCCAAAAACCGGCCGCGTGCGCCGCAGGCACTCGGCGACTAACTCCGGCACCCCGAATTCACGCGGCGTACCGGGCCCCGGCGAGATGAAAACCAGATCGGGATCAAAGTCGGCGAAGACGCGCTGGGGGTCGCGCAAACCCCGCGCACCGCTGCCGTCGCCTTCCCGCGCTGCACGCACCGTCACCACCTCGGCTCCCGTCTGCCGCACGTAATCGCCGAGCGTATGCACGAAAGAGTCGCGGTTATCGACGAAGAGCACCCGCTTGCCCCGCCCGGTAGGTGCGCTTTGGCTGCTCTGCTGCTTGGCGTCGGCATCGCCGGTCACCGCGTTGATAAAGGTCTCGGCCTTGGCCCGCGTCTCGCGCTCCTCGGCGTCGGGGTCCGAGTCGCAAAGCAGCGTCGCGCCGGCCCGCACTTGGGCGATGCCATCCTCCAAGTGTACCGTGCGGATGGTGATCCCGGTGTTGATTTCGCCGCTAAAAAGCAACATGCCAACGCAGCCGCCGTACCAGCGTCGCGCCGAGTTTTCCAACTGTTCAATTTTCTGCATGGCGGCCGGCTTGGGTGCGCCAGTCAGCGTTACGGCCCACATATGCGAGAGCAGGGCGTCGAATCCGTCGCAGTCGTCCTTTAGTTCGCCTACTACTTGGTCCACAGTGTGAAAGACCTTGGAGTACTTTTCGATCATCCGCCGCCCGACCACCCGCACCGAGCCTTCCTTGCAGACCCGCGCCTTGTCGTTGCGGTCCACATCCGTACACATGTTCAACTCGGCCTCGTCCTTTTTTGAGTTGAGCAAATCGCGGATCTGCTCGGCGTCCTCCATCACGGTTTGGCCGCGGGCGATGGTCCCGGCAATCGGACAGGTCTCGACCAAGGACCCGTTGACCCGCACGAACATCTCAGGCGAAGCACCGATTAGATACTCGTCGCCGAGGTTGATGAAAAACTCATAGGGGCTGGGGCTCGTGCGGCGGATATTGGCAAAAAGGGCGTGCGGACTGCCGGCATAGCCCGCGCTGAGTACCTGGCTCGGCGTCACCTCAAAGAAGTCGCCGCGTTCGGTGCCGGCGATGACCTCGCGCACCTTGTCGGCGTATTCCCCCGGGGCGTGGTCGCACGTGATTTCGGTCGCCGCGCCGCGCACGTATGGCACGGCTTCGGTGCCGCGCTCCAGGCGCTCAGTGGATAACCCATTGACGGCAAATTCATAGCAATAACGCCGCGCCTGCTCCTTGCGGTGATCGACGACGATCAATTCATCGGGCAAAAAAAGGTGCAGATCGGGCCGGTCCGCTCGGCGCGGATGGCGCAGTTGCAGCGGCTCAAACTGGAGCACCAAGTCGTAGCCCAAGGCCCCGTAAAAGCCCAAGTGGTTTTCGCCGGTGGCTCGCATCTGCGCCGTTAGGGCGCGCAGGACGCTGAAGATCGTCGGCTGCTTGGAGCGCTCTTCTTCGGGGAAGTACTCGGGCATGGGGGCCACCGCGCCTTTGAGCTGGCCCTTAGTCCGCTCCAACTCGAGCACATGCTCGTGCGCGGCGAGGCTGCGGCCCAAGGTCTCCAGCAGCAGCTCGCCGCGGGCGTTGAGCGCTCGGAAGGCAAAGTCGCGCTGACGCGCCACCAGTTCCAGCGGCGGATCGACGAAGCCAATGTCCCAGCGGCTGTACCGCCCTGGATACTCATAGCCGCTAGCGAAGACAGCACCCCGGTGGGTATTGAGCCGTTCGAGCAGCGCCGCTAGCGGCTTTTCTAGCGGCAATTCCTCGGTCTGGCGCTTGACTTCGACGCCGCCGACCGTGCGAAAAATTTCCGTGTGCATGGTCATATCGTTCTCCAACAACAAAAAAACGCGGACACCCGAGGGCGTCCGCGTTGGATTGAAAATTCATCTCGTCGCAACTCTAGCGGATGGACGCACCTCTCTCTTGGCTCGGGGAATACCAAGCGCACCACCAGCGACGAGTGTGAAGCAAAAAATTCATAGCGGAAGAAGGTAGCGGGGCGTCTTTTTGCTGTCAAGGTCAAGACGCCCATGCACCGAGTGGAGGCCCTATGGTCGGGTACTGAGCGGCAGAGATTAAACTTGTTGACACCTCATATACCACCAGTACTTTTTACACACTACCCGTACTTTCCGCGCAAAGAGCATACCATGACCAACACACCCCTGAGTCCCGAAGAACGACTGGCTAGGCTTGAAGGCGTTTACGAACATCTGGCCACGCAAGCCGATATTGCCCGCCTAGAAGGCAAAATATCTGAACTTGAAGCCGCACTCAAAGCCGAGTTGTACAAGGGGCTGAACCGCAATCTTTATATCACGATAGGAGCAGTCGCCGCCGCGGTGACGCTGGTGAAGTATCTGCCGTGAATCCACCAAATGCCCCGGCTTCTCCCCGCGATCTTTCGCCAGATCAATTTCCTTTCAAACTTCTCAGCAGATCAACGCCATCTATAGCAGATCATCTATCCAAGCGGGCGGCAGGGGTCATTCCCGCGCAAGAACGTCACCCCGTGCCCCGACACGGGG
>RKRN01000113.1 GCA_007571365.1 Candidatus Latescibacterota bacterium | reverse complement strand
ACCAATGCCGACCGCGAGGGCGGTGATTAGGCCGTTGAGTGGCCGAAGTACGCGGAAGAACGCACTGAGTTGGGACGAGGCGTTTCGCTTGGCGGAAATTTGTTCTTGACAGGCTCTAACCCACAAAGTAGGTTCCCCTAACATTTTGTTTCTCAACAAGTAAGCTAGCCATGCACTTCGTCAAGAGAGCGTTTTGGGCCTCTCTTTTTTTAGTACAATCCGCTTGGGCCAATTCGCCCTTGATCGGCCTGGGATGGAACGCCCCAGCCGAACTCAGCGAAATCGCCGAACTCAGCGAGCAGGTGCGCTACGTAGCCCGCGGCATTGCCTTTGTCCAAGCCAGCGATGACGCCATCGCGCAGTTTGCGGAACGGGGATTTGCCATCCTCTGCCGCGACCAAGCGCCGGCCGACGAACGTTATTTTATTGCCGATCATCTGCATTTTCCCCTGCCGCCGGGCGTCGAACTAGTCTTTGACGGTGGCGGCGAATGGGCACTAGTGCGAGTAGGGCGTACCAAAAACCTACACGAGGCGACTTACTTCTTCTGGCCCCTGCCCACCAACTACAATATCACCGGGTGGCTGGGCGCGCCAAAACGCGCACCCAAGGCCCGGCAAGCCGCCTCTCCCGCCGTTGCTGCCCTCATAGAACAAGTGGCTTCTGCACGCCTGCAAGCCCATGTCAATACCCTCGCCTTAAAAGACCCGGCGTTAGGAAGCGTTGCTGGCAACAGTCGCAGCCGCTTTGCCGTGCATCCAGAGATACTTGAATCGACCGAGTACATCCGCTCGCAATTGGCCGCTACCCTCGGGGCCGCGGCGGTCCAGTTGCACTCCTTTGATATTGGCTCGCAGGCGGTCGTATTCCACGCCGCACGCCGGGGCAACCCCGGTCACGCCCCGGACGATACCACGGCCTACAACGTCATCGGTACACTGCCGGGCACGGACCCAGAGGCAGGGTACTACATCGTCTGCGCCCACTACGACGCCACGGGGACGCGCACGGCCGGGGGTTGGGATTGGCAACGCGATCCCGCGCCTGGGGCCGACGACAATGCGACCGGCGTGGCCTTGGTCTTGGAAAGTGCCAAGTTGCTAGCTGAGCAGCACTTCCCGTGGTCCATTCGCTTTATCGCTTGGTCGGGCGAGGAGTTGGGCCTATTGGGCAGCCAAGAGTACGCAGAGCTGGCCTTCGCCCGCGGCGACAAAATCCTCGGCGTCCTCAACTTCGACATGATTGGCTTCAACCCCATCAAGCAGCGGCTGGAACTGATAACCAACCCCGGCTCGCGCTGGCTGGGCGAGCAGATGATCGACGTAGCCGAACGCTACGACCTCGGCCTCGATCTCGACTTGCTCGAGGACGCCGGCAGTCGGCTCAGCGACCACGCGCCGTTTTGGGTCTACGGATACCATGCGATTTTAGGCATTGAAAACCACTTGCCCACAGGCTTGAATACCCATGGAGTGCGCCAAGGTTTATATCGGATCAACTCGCAGTACCACTCGGTCGCCGACGTACCCGACAGCATCAACTGGGAGCTGGTGCGCCGCACCACTCAGCTAGCCGTGGCTACATTGGCCGAGTACGGGCTGGGAGAAGGTGCGCCGAACTTGGCGGTATTCACCGACGATTTGCGCGGCGACCGCACGGACGATCTCCGCGTCCGCGTCCGCAACATCGGGCTAGGCGAGGTCGCCCGTAGCTTCTCAGTACAGGTCTCGCGCTGTGCGCTGGATTCCAGCCAGTGCGAGGTCGTCTATCGGGACCAAGTCCCAGAAGGGTTGTCGCCAGGCGCGAGTGCGGACTTGCACATTCCTTGGCAGCGATTTGGCGAAATGGTCTTTTTGATCGAAGTCGATACAGAAGGGCAAATTGGCGAGGTTAGCGAAGCCGACAATCGCGTCTTCCAGCACCTGCGCCTAATGCCGCAGTCGAAGATCGCGGTCTTTCCCAATCCCTTCCGCATTGGCAACGGCAGCGTGCTCCGCTTCAGCGGCGTGCCCCTCAAATCCGCGGTGCAGGTCTTTGGTCCGGCCGGCGATTTAGTGTGGGAAGCAATTGAAGACGACGATGTGCAACGGCGCTTGGGGGCCTTAGCCAATGAGGTGCTGTGGTACGGGGTCAACCACGCCAATATACCGGTTGGCAACGGCGTCTATGTTTATACGATCCACTCCCCCGAAGGCACCCTGCTGATGAAGGACAAGATCGCGGTTGTGCGGTGAAGCCATCCGCGGGTCCGTCGTCCCACGAGATGGGCGGGGGCTTGGACATGGCCGGCCCGTGGACGATGCGGTTGGAGATGATCCAGCGAGCCAACCCAACCCGCGAATCGGAGCCTTCAACTGACCTTCCAGAAGTTGCTGAGCAGCGACGGGGACGCCGCACAGACGCGGAGAGGGGGTAACGGCGGGGCTCGCAAATTCTCGTCCTCTCTCTATGATTATTTCCCGATGTTACGCCGCGAAAAAACGAGGAGGTTTACAGTGACAACGAAGCCGATGATCCCTGTGGCGGTTGACGACCCCCCCTACACCGACGAAAACGGCGTGTTTTATCCAGAAACGGACGGTGAACCCTTGCCAGACGGATTCGAGCAGGAATCTGTGTTTCTGCAAGTTATGCCCGTGCTCAGGACCTACTTCAAATCCCGGCGCGAGGCCATCGTGAGTGGGGATACCTTTATGTATTACGAGCAGGGCAATCCGCAAGTGCGCATTGCGCCGGATTGCTACGTGGCTTTGGGCGTGACCGACGAGGCGATTTTGCCCTACAATTCCTACCTGACGTGGCATGTCGGGAAAGTGCCGGACTTTGCCTTGGAGATCGCGTCGCGGGGCACGGCGCGTCAGGATTTGGAAGACAAGCGGGAATTGTATGCAGAAATAGGGATAGGAGAGTATTGGCGTTACGATGCCACGCCGGACAGCGCGTATTATGGGGAGCCATTAGTAGGAGAGCAGCTAGTGGATGGTCGCTACGTGCGCTTGCCGGTCCAGCATGCGCCCGATGGTCAGGTTCAGGGGCACAGTCCCGTTTTGGCGTTGGACTTGTGTTGGCAGGCTGGCCGGCTCCTCTTCTTCAGTCCTGCGACAGGCGAATATCTCCGCGATCTGGATGAGGCTGAGGATGCTCGCGAGCAGGCCGAAGTCGATCGCCGGCGCGAATCCGTTGCCCGCCAGCAGGCCGAGGATGCTTTGCAGCTAAGCGAATCGGCCCGCGAGCGGGCAGAAGCAGAAGCGGCGCAGTTGCGCGAACAGGTGCGCCGGTTGCGCGGTGAGATGTGATTTTGTAGAGGCGACGCCGGTCTGCCGATCTACCGTCGATACCTGCCTGCCCTGCCTTAGCGCTAAAATATAAATGCAAGAAGAGGGACTTGTGATTCGCGCAATTTTGTGGGACAACGATGGGGTGCTGGTCGATACCGAGGGACTGTACTTTCAGGCCGGGCGGGAGGTCATGGCAACGCAAGGCGTTGAGCTGACGCAGGAGGATTTTGTCGAGCAGTCGCTGCAAAAGGGGCAAAGTGTATTTGATCTATTGCCCAATCGAGACGCCGAATTAATTGAGCGGTTGCGCTTGCAGCGCAATGTGCGCTACAGCGCGTTGTTGCGGGAACCTCTGCGGGTTTTGGATGGGGTGATGGAGACGCTCAGGGCATTACACGGACGCGTACTCATGGGAGTGGTGACCGGGTCGCGGAAAGACCACTTTGACATCATTCACGCCCAGACGAATCTGCTCCCGTTCTTCGAGTTCGTGGTCGCACGGGAAGACTACAAACAAGCCAAGCCCCATCCCGATGCGTATTTGACGGCCATGCGACTGCACGGGCTAGAACCCGATTCATGTATTGTCGTAGAGGATTCCGCTCGGGGCTGCGCCGCCGCCGCAAAGGCGGGGTTGCGCGTACTGGTCGTGCCGAATGTGCTGTCGCAACGCGGCGACTTTTCGCCTGCGTATAAAGTGCTAGGCTCGGTACGCGAGGTGGTGGACGAAGTGGAACGGTTGGGAATGTGCCAAGCACCAAGTAAAATTGAGGAGACATTCAGCCGTGCTCGCAACTGATATAAGTGATAGGCTGACGATAGTTAAGTGATTCATTTATAAGCCTTTATGAGGATCGTTACTTTCCGCCGAATCAGCTTCCCAACGGACAGTCCACACACCGCCCCTCCGTCCCACAAAGCTCCATCTCACACGTCAACAGCGCATCTACGTGCTGCTTCCAGTCGGCGGGGTAGCGCAGCGTCCCTTCTAAGCGGAAGCCGCTGACCAAAGAGCGCAGCAGGGCAAAGCGCGTCTCGCGGTTGGCGACTTTGGTGCGCACTCGCTGGCGCACCTCGGCCAAGCAATCGAGGTACGCCGCAAATTCCCCGGCGAAAATTTCTTCGAGGTCTTGCCGCAAGCGACTCGATAGGGCCGGGCTGGCGTTGGAGGTGGAGACGCTCAGCCGCAAGTGGCCCGGATGCACCAAGGCGACCATGCCCATGTTGGAATAGGCCGGATTGTCGTAGGAGTTGATCAGAATCTTGTGCGCCAAGGCGAGTTCGTACACCCGCGCCGTCAGCGCACTGTCGCGCACCGTGTTCAGCACCAAGAACATGCCATTGAGGTCGGACTCGGCAAAGCAGCGCGGATGGTGGGTGAGGCGGCCAGCCGCGGCCCATTTGACGAGCGCGGGCGTCGCGCTGGGGCTTACTACCGTTAGCCGCGCACCCGCGGCCAGCAAGTGACCCGCCTTGTCCTCGGCCTCGCGCCCGCCGCCGATGACCAAGCAGGGCTGCTCTAGCACGTCGAGCCCCACCTGGAAATAGGGATTGAGCCGTGCGCTCACGCGCCCGAGTCGCCGCTTAAGGCTGTGTAGCCTTTGTCGTCGCTAGCGCCGGATTCGACCGGAAAGCCGAGATCCAGCCAGCCGCGCTCAGTGCGCGACCCGCCAAATCCGGCCGTGACATTGGCCACATCCGTAAAGCCAGCGGCGACGAGAGCCTCACAAGCACGCATGGAGCGTGCGCCCGACTGGCAGCCGACGAGCAACTTGGCATCCGCGGCAAAATGGGCTTGGACGACCCGGACGAAATCGAGGTTGGGAACCATGCCCACGGCGTGGCGTTGCATGATGGGAATGTTGAATGCGGCGGCCGGGTGGCCGCCCTCGTATTCGGGGATGGAGCGGACGTCGATATAGACCGCGCCCGCATCGCCTTCGAGCAGTTCCTTCGCCTTAGTGGGACTGACGTTTTTATAGTTCACGGCACCTCATCTCCATTTGACAATGTCCGTTTTGCAGAGTTGGATTATTAGTGATGTTACGCAAGATCGCTTGGGCTCAGGGTCGTTAGTGGCCCGTCTCCCGGCCCTTTAAGACCACGTGCGTAACATCAATTAAGTAATACACTACTCTCGCCATTTACAAGCCCACAAAACCCGGAGAAAGATCATCTTGAACACATGGCACAGGGCAGGCGTACTTTTGTTAGCGGCAGTTTTGGGGGCTTGCAGTGTGCAAGTGGGCGGACAAGACGAAGGGGATGGCGCAGACTCCGCGGCCCAAGCCGACAGCACGGCCGCCGATAGCCTCTCCAAGCCCATAGAAGCGATACCCGTCGAAGTTGCCCTCGCACATACGGGCGAAATTTCCGCCCATCTGCTCTTCAACTCGACCATCGAAACCGAGGCAGCCGTCGAGATTTACCCCCAAATCAGCGGCCTCGTCAAACAACTCACAGTCGAGGAAGGCGACCGCGTCGAAGTGGGCGACACCCTCCTCAGTATCGAAGACAAGCAGTTGCGCATCGCCGTTGAGGAAGCTCAAGCCAACTATCACTACCAGCAAACCGCCTTTGAGCGCACCGAGGCCATGTTTGAGCGCAACCTTATCAGCGACCAAGAGTTCGAGACCAATAAATACAACTTTGAACAATCCCGGCTCCGGCTAGCGCGCGCACGCCTAGAGCTAGAATACGCAGAAGTCATCGCGCCGTTTTCCGGCGTGGTCACCGAGCGCTACGTGCAAGTCGGCGCTCGGGTGGGGCCGAGCAGCAAGCTCTACGACCTCATCAAGCTCGACGACCTCATTGCCCGCGTCTTCGCGCCCGGCCAGTATCTCACCACCATCGGCAACGGCCAGCAGGCCCTCATCACTTCGGAATTTTTGCCCGACAAAAAGTTCCACGGCTGGGTCAAGCGCATCAGCCCCGTAGTCGATCCGAGAAGTGGCACCTTCAAGGTCACGGTGGGCTTGCGCGACCGCTGGGAGTACTTGCGGCCCGGCCTCTTCGTCAATGTGCGCATCGTCACCGACACGCACACCGACGCCGTATTAGTACCCAAACAGGCGATCGTGTACGACGGCGGCGACCGGTTCGTGTTCGCCGTCAAGGACACCATGGCCGCACGAATCAAGTTGCAGCCTGGGTTCGAGGACACCAACTTTATCGAGGCACTCGCCGGCATCGACTCCGGCACCCCGATCATCGTCGTCGGGCAAAACGGCCTCAAGGACCGCACGCGGGTGCATATAGTCAACTCAGCCGACGTCGGCTCGTCTGAGCTCGCCAAAGACGCGGGTCAAGGCTAGGATCGTGCAGCAGCCCGTTAGCACCTCTCGCTTCGCTATTGCAACTCGGCGGCCCGTCGCCATCCTCATGGTGGTACTGGCGATCTGCGTTTTTGGCTGGGTCTCCTATCAGCGGCTCTCGTTGAACCTAATGCCCGACATTTCCTACCCGACCCTGACGGTGCGCACCGAGTATCCGGGGACGGCACCAGAGGAAGTCGAAACCCTGCTCTCCCGCCCCTTAGAGCAAGAACTGGGCATTGTGCCGCACCTGGTCAACATCAGCTCAATCTCCAAAGCCGGGCAGTCGGACATCATCCTCGAATTTGCATGGGACACCGACATGAACGCGATGTCCCAAGAAATCCGCGAGAAGGCCGACCGCGTCTGGTTGCCGCAAGACGCCGAAAAACCCCTCCTGCTGCGCTACGACCCCTCGCTAGACCCGATCATCCGCATTGGCCTACACGGCCCGCAAGACCTCTACGCACTGCGCTATCTCGCCGAGCACGAAATCAAGCGCGAGTTGGAGGCCGTGGCTGGGGTGGCGGCGGTCAAGATTAAGGGCGGCTTGGAAGAGGAGATCCATGTTGCACTCAACGAACGCCAAATCTCGGTGATGGGCTTGGATGTCAACCAGATAAACAATCGCCTGGCGCAAAACAACATCAATTTGCCCGGCGGCAACTTGCGCGAGGGCCAAGTCGAGTACCTGATCCGCACGCTCAACGAGTTCGCCACGGTCGAGGAGATCGCCGATTTGATCGTGGCGCAGCGGGGCGACGCCGCGGTGTATCTACGCGACATTGCCGAGGTCTTTCGCTCGCACAAGGACCGAGAGATCGTCACCCGGGTCAATGGCCGCGAGAGCGTCGAGATCGAGATCTACAAAGAAGCCGACGCCAATATCGTCGCCGTCGCCGAAAAGGTTCGCCACGCGCTCTTCGGCTTGCCACAGCAGCGCGAGTACGTCAAGCAGCAAGCCCGCGAGGAACAGAAAAGGAAAGCGCAAGAGGCGGCGAAAAAAAAGCAAGAGGCTGAAGGAGCCGATGCAAAAAAGACCAAGGAAGAGCAACAACAGGAGCTAAAAAAGAAAAAACAGGAAGAAGCCCACAAGGCGATGGAGCATTTGCAGATGACCGACTTTATCGGCCATCGCCTGCCCCCAGGCGCCAAGCTAGATCTTTTGTCCGACCAGTCGGGTTTTATCGAGAATTCGATCCGAGAAGTCCAAATCAATGCGCTCATCGGCGGCGCGATGGCCGTGCTCGTGCTCTTTGTATTCTTGCGCAACGTGGTCCACACGCTGATCGTCGGCCTAACGATTCCGGTGTCGATCATGGCGACCTTTGCGCCGATGTACATGTTCGATGTGTCGCTCAACATCATGTCGCTCGGCGGGTTGGCCCTAGGGATCGGGATGCTGGTCGATAACTCGATCGTGGTATTAGAGAGCATCTTTCGCTGCCGGGAGGAGGGCGACAGTTTGGTCCAAGCCACCGTCCGCGGCACCCGCGAGGTCGGGACCGCCGTATTGGCTTCAACGCTGACGACGATTACAGTGTTTTTTCCCATCGTCTTTGTCGAGGGCGTAGCTGGGCAGATTTTCGGCGATATGGCCCTGACGGTCGTGTTCTCGCTGTTGGCCTCGTTGGGGGTGGCCCTGTTTTTTATTCCCATGCTGGCCTCGCGCCAAATCGACCGCCAAGGCGAACTGGCCAAGCAGATCGGTCGCAGCGACTTTTTGCGCCTCCAAGCTCTAAATAAAGTCCGTGCGGTATTCAACGAGCCGGGGAGCCGGTGGTTCAAGGCGAAGCGAGTAGCCCTATCGCTGCCCCACTTAATCGGCGAAGTGCTGTTGCGGATCGGGCTGGCCGCAGCTACCCTCGTGGCGGCGGTACTCAAAGGCACTTTCCTGCTCGTCTCCGAGCTATTGTGGTGGCCGATCAAACCCGTTGAGTACTGCTGGCCCAAGCGCGAGCAAACCTTTCAGAGTTGGGTCAGTGCTTGGGCCGCAGCAAGCCGCGTCGGCGAATGGACCTTCTTCGAGCGCGTCTGGCCGGGTATCCTCGGCTTTGAGTCGCCGGGCATCCTCGGCGAGACCACGAAGCACTATTGGCATTGGGTGAACAGGTCCCAGCAGCCTCCCATACAAAAGACGCTCAAATTTCTGTCGCTACCGCTGGTGCTGGTCTATCTGACGGCAGTGCGCTTTGTCTTGGGCACGGTTCTCAGGCTGGTGGGTATCGTCTTGCACGTGGCACTGATGCTCGTCGGGCTAGTGTTGGTACTGGTGTTGTTTCTGCTAGGCATCCTGCTGCTGCCGGTCTTTTTGCCGCTGCTTTTTGCGTTTGAACGCGGCTTCGGACTAGTGCAGCAAATCTATCCGGCCCTGCTAGGCTGGGCACTCAGGCAGCGCTTGCTGATTATCGGCAGTGCCTTAGCCGCCCTGCTGGTCTGCTGGTACAAACTCCTGCCCGATTTGGGCACCGAATTGATCCCCCAAGTCCACCAAGCTGAATTCAACCTCGACCTCAGACTGCCGGTGGGGACGCCGCTCGAAGAGACCGCCGAGATCGTGCGCCAAATCGAAGCTCTCGTCGGCAAACAGCCCCAAGTCGTGCGCGTGGCGACGACCGTGGGCACCGACCGGTCGGCGAGTTCCTCGGCGGAAGAAGGCGAGCACACCGCCCAAGTAACGGTCCGCTTGGTGGAGGGATCGAGTGCCGCGCAAGAGGCCGCGTTAATCCGACAGCTACGGGACGAAGTTGACGGGATCCCCGAAGTCGAAGTCGAAGTTTCGCACCCGGCACTATTTAGCTTTAAGACACCCATTGAGGTCGAGATTCGCGGCTACAATCTACGCCAATTGCGCCAGCTAAGTTTGGCAGCCGAGTCGCGGATGGCCGGTTTGCCCGGGCTAGTCGACGTCAAATCATCGCTACAGGTGGGCAATCCCGAGCTACAAATCAGCTACAAGCGCGACCAACTCGCGGCCTACGGTCTATCGCTGCACAACGTCGCCGAGTTGGTGCGCCACAAAGTGCAAGGCAAGGTCGCCACCGACTTCCGTCAAGACGAGCGCCAGATCGACGTATTGGTGCGGCTGCGCGAGGAGGACCGCCTCGGGCTCGACGAATTGCAGCGGCTAGTGATCAATCCCAATGCGCCTATTCCGATTCCGCTTTCCGCAGTGGCCGATATTCAGATCAACGAGGGGCCGAGCGAGATCCGCCGCATTGGCCAGCAGCGCTCCGCAGTGGTCACGGCCAATATCCAAGGAATCGATTTAGGCACGGCCTCGGGCCTGATCCACGACGAACTGGGAAAGATGGACTTCCCGCTGGGTTTCGACTTTATGATCAGCGGCCAGAACGAAGAAATGGAGACCTCGTTACAGAGCCTTTACTTCGCCTTAGTACTGGCGATCTTCCTCGTCTATGTGGTGATGGCCAGCCAGTTCGAGTCCCTAGTCCACCCCTTCGTCATTATGTTCACGGTGCCCCTAGCGCTGATCGGCGTGGTGGTGGCACTCTATCTGGCGCAGGTAGCTCTGAGCGTGGTGGTCTTTATCGGCCTGATTATGCTGGCTGGCATCGTCGTCAACAACGCCATCGTGCTCATCGACTATATCAACACCTTGCGCCGCACTGGCATGGAGAAGACCGAGGCCATCATTCAAGCCGGTGCCGTGCGGTTGCGCCCGATCGTCATGACCACTGCGACGACGGTCTTGGGGCTGCTGCCGATGGCCTTGGGGCTAGGCGAGGGGGCCGAGATTCGCACGCCGATGGCCCTGACTGTAATCGCCGGCCTCATTTCTTCTACCTTCCTCACCCTCGTGGTGATCCCAACAGTGTATTCACTGGTCGACCGCCGAGCCTAGAGAGGAACCGATGGCAAAGCCAACCCAGTATCCTCTGCCGCGCTTTTCGGTCAACCGGCCAGTGACCGTAGTTATGTCGCTGGTCGCGTTGCTGGTGGTGGGCTACATCGCCTATACGCGGATCCCGCTGACGCTTTTCCCCGAAGGCCTCGACTATCCCCGACTCTTCGCCTGGGCTTACTATCCCAACGCCGGAGCAGTCGAAGTCGAGCAGAAGGTAGTGCATCACCTCGAAGAAGCCGTCGCCCAAGTCAGCCGGGTCGAGCGAATCCGCTCCAACGCCTACAACAGCGGCGGCAATGTCCAAGTCGAGTTCCAAAAGGGCACCGACCTGCAATTGGCCTTTGCCGAGATGAAAGATCGGCTCGACCGGGTGATGCCCGAGCTACCCGACGAGATTGAGCAACTGTGGGTGCGGCGCTGGGACGAAAACGACATTCCGATCATGGAGGGGGCCATCATCTTAGAGGGCCAAGACGTCGATCCGCGTAAACTCATCGACACCTATGTGGAGCCAGCGTTGCGTCGCGTCGATGGAGTCGGCAACATCGAAATCTGGGGTTCGGAAAGCAAACAGGTGATGGTCGAGTTGGACAAAGGCAAGGTGCGCGGCCATGGGATCGATATTTTTGCTGCGCTCACCAGCCTGCGCGCCCAAAATCTCACCGTGCCCGGGGGCTGGGTGATTGAGGGCGGCAAGAAGATCTACGTGCGTTCAGTGGGCCGTTTCCAAAACATCGAAGAGGTCGCCAACACCGTAGTTGATCCCGAACACCAGCTACGGCTGGGCGACATCGCCGAGGTCTCCTATAAGCAGCCGGAAAAAGACTGGGTCAACCGCATTGACCGCAAGGAATCGCTCGGCTTCGGCGTCACTAAGGCGTCGGGTGCCAATGTCGTCGAGGTTTCCAACGGCGTAAAGGAGGTGCTAGAAGAGCTGAAAGATCACCCTAGGCTCGAAGGTTTGAATTTCAAGATGTTTTGGAACCAAGGCGACCAAGTGATCAACTCGGTTGACAATCTCAAAACTTCTGGCCTGTGGGGTGGGCTGTTCGCAGCCATGGTGCTCTTTTTCTTTTTGCGGGCAGTACGCATCACGCTGATCATCACCCTGGCGATCCCGCTGTCGATCCTAGCAACGATTACCGCCCTGTATTTTATAAGCTGGTCGTTGAATGTCGCGACGATGATGGGCCTGATGCTGAGCTTAGGTTTGGTGGTTGATAACGCCATCGTCATCGTCGAAAACATCTACCGCAAGCGCCAAGAAGGTATCGCT
Organism: Candidatus Latescibacterota bacterium; assembly: GCA_007571365.1. Lineage (GTDB taxonomy): Bacteria > Latescibacterota > UBA2968 > UBA8231 > UBA8231. Next base: position 4,509 of record RKRN01000113.1, on the reverse strand, counting down.
CCGCGCACGGCCTCAATTGAGGGAGCCGGCGAGGTCGGGCTGGCGGTGACCATGGCGACCCTGACGACGGTGGTGGTATTCCTGCCGCTGATCCTGATGAGCGACGAGGAGATGTTTTCGTTTTTAATGCTCCGAATCGGCCTGCCGGTCATCACAGGCTTGGTGGCCTCGCTGCTCATTGCCTTGATCTTTATCCCTCTCGCCGCACTCAAGCTCTCGGCCAAAAAGGAACGGAGCGAGTCGAGGATAATCCTCTGGTCTCGCAAGTACTACGTGCGCTCGCTGGGCTGGGTGCTAAACAACCGCCTCGACACCTTCATCATCGCCTTGGTCCTTTTTGCCAGCATCAAGATCCCGATGGATGGCATGGATCGCACCGACAGTCAGGAGCGCAAGGAGGTGCGGATGGACTTGGCTTTTGAGATGCCTTCGGGCCAATCGCTGGACCAAGCCGAGCAGTTTATGACCACCATTGAGGACACGGTGATGGCCTACAAGGCCGAGTACAACGTCGAAATGCTGCGCACCTACTTCCGCCGAGGTTGGGGCCGGGTAACGCTTTTTTTCGCCGAAGAAGAAGACGTGGAGTGGTACGAGGTAGCTTGGGACAATTTGAACCTCGCGCTGGGCCTGAAGGAACAGGAGCACCTTTCCTACAAGGAAGTCGAAAAGGATATCCGCCAGCGGCTTTACCTGCCGCCGGGCATCACCTTGCGGGTCAACTGGGAAAACTCCGAGCAGGATGCCCGAGTCAATGTCAGCCTGTATGGCGAGGATACCAAGGTGCTTGTTGGGCTAGCCGCCGAGGTCGAACGGCGGCTGGAGAGCATCCCCGGCTTGCTGTCGGTCAACACCGACCTGGACCGCGGCGGCACCGAGCTACAAGTGCGCCTCGATCGCGACCAAATTCAGCGCTTTGGCGTGGATCCCCGGCAGGTTTCGGGATCCATCGCTTACGCACTACGCGGCACAGACCTCAACAAGTTCCACACCGACGACGGCCGCGAGGTCGATATCCGCGTGCGGCTAGCCAACTACGACAGCCAAAGCCTAGACGATCTGCGCACCCAAAACTTTCCTACCAACGATGGCCGCGAAGTGTCCCTCGAAGCACTGGCAGACATCTACGTCGAACGCACACTGGGCAACATCCGGCGCGAGAACCGCCAGACCATGCTCAATGTCAGTGCCCGCGCCGTCGAGGACCGGGCGCAACATCTTTTCGCCCAAGTGGATCAAGTGATGCAAGGCTTTGAGATGCCGCGTGGTTACCGCTGGGACAAGGGCACTCGCTTCGAGGAGCTAGCCGAGCAGGACCAAGCGCAGAAGTTCGCCCTGATCATATCTGTGACCTTCGTCTTTTTGCTAATGGGGATGCTCTTCGAGTCATTCGTGCTGCCGCTGTCAGTGATCGTGTCCATCCCATTCTCCTTCCTCGGCGTTTACTGGGTCCTATATGTGACCGACACGCCCTTTGAAGTAATGTCGATGATCGGCTCGGTGATCCTGATCGGCGTGGTGGTCAACAACGCCATCGTGCTGATCGACTTGGCCAACCGGCTCCGGGCCGAGGGCAAGTCGCGCTACGACTCACTGATGGCGGCCGGCCGCCACCGCTTTCGGCCAATCCTGATGACGACCTTTACCACTGCTTTCGGGCTGATCCCGATGGCTTTGGGCAATTCCAAGATGGTGGGCTTGGAGTACGCGCCGCTAGGCAGGACGATGATCGGCGGCTTGCTAGCTTCCATGGTACTAACGCTGCTGCTGGTGCCGCTGTTTTACACCTTTTTCGACGACTTCCGCACGGCGACGCAGCGCATTATGACGTCGGCGTTTGGGCGCAAGGAGGAAGCGACCTAAAAGCATCAAATTCGATATGACGGAAGTATGCCAACTTATGATGCTGATTATAGACGGCCAGCAAAAGCGATTTAACGTAAGCGAGCTATCGACTGTGCCCGCCGAGGCTTCGGAGCGAGAGAGGACGACTTTTGAGATTTCCCCCGCTGGGTATGGCATTCATTGGCCTCTATTAGGCGAAGATATTTCTATTGCGTCATTGACAGATGATTATCGTCCCAAGCGAAAGATCTGGTAGGACACTGAGGGACAGCCGGCGCGGCGGCGCTCTATTTCCGCGATTAATTCCCGCCGTGGATACATAGCGCACAGCGATTCAGGAACCTTGCCGCCGGTTCGCACGGCGAAAAGCACTTCGGCTGGATGAGGAGCCTGGCGCGGCCGATAAAAATCCGCCGAGTCGCGAAATCTCGGATCATCAACCGTATAGTACTCCCGCTCGGCCCTTCCGTAATACGCCAGAGCAAACGGTATGCTGTACTGTGTGCTCAGCAGCGGCAGCGGTGGCAAAGTCTTCTCCACGTCTGCGGCGAAGCGGTGCCAGCCGCTATACTCGCAGAGGCGCTCGCTCCACGAATAGGCAGGCTCGCGGCCCCGGTCTTCCTGCGACACCAAGCCAACATAGCTTTTGTCTAGTCCACTGTGTGCGGCGAGGCCGCTGTAGAAACTGGGATATTTCAGTCCTAGGCCGATGGCGAGCACTTGCAGCAGTCCAGTGGCGACGACCGCGACGAGCAGCCAGCGTCTGGGTTGTGCTGTGAACGCCACCGGCCACAGGCTCAACAAGCCCGGCAAAATCCAGTTGCCCTTGATCTGACCGCGGCCGAGCGCAAATAGCAAAAAAGCACCGATAATGCACAGTGCCGGGAGCAAAGCGAGGAGATCGCGCTGTTTGGCGGCCCGTACCAAGCCGCCATATAGCAGGAACAGCAAAAGTGGCGATATAAAAAAGAGCGGACTGAACGCAAAGAAGAGCAGGCGAGAGAGAGGATGGGCGAGGCCGTCGATGCGCGAGAGGGTGCTCAGCGTCTGCGGCAGGTACAAGCCGGTGCTGAACTGGGCGTACATGAGCGGAGCGGCGACTGCAAAAGCGGGCAGCAGGAACGCGGCGAGCAGCGGCCCACGTGCTCGGCCTTGTCGACCGAGCGCGATCCACAGGCCAAGCCCGACGACGAGAAAGGCCCCCGAGTACTTGCAGAGGACGGCCAAACCGGCCGCGAGGCCCGTGCCGATATAGAGCCGCAACGCGTTGGTCGCTGCGGCCTGCCGCGCCATGCACAGGGCCAGCAGCCAACAGGGGACGAGAAAGCCATCGGGATGCAGGTAGGAGCTAGTATGCCACGTCCAGTGGCTGAGCGCGAACGCGGCCGTAGCCCACAGTGCCAGTCGTTGGGCCAAGCCCTGCATCCGGCAAAGCCAATAGACGAGCGCAGCCGCAAGCACTCCTAGCAAGATAGCGGGTAGCCGCAGGAACCACTCTTGGTGTGGGTAGAGCGCGTGGACGAGCTTCCAGACAGCTAGCGGCAAGAGTGCGTAGGAGGCGTCGAGGTGCTGGCTCCAATACCAGTAAACAGCCTCGTCCTTGCCTAGCTCCACACCGGCGATCAGCCAGAGCTTAACTCCTAGCAGAATGAGCCCCAGCAGATTGACGCTGTTGGGGCCGCCGCGTATATTGTGCAAGCCGAACACAATAGAACAATTTTAGCGTTATGGAGATATTTTAATGGCCGAAAGAGACGACGGCCTGCTCAAGGCTCTCCAAGAAAAAAGCCTAGAGCAGAGCCTGTACAAAGCGCGCAAAATTTTCCTTTGGTCCGACGTCAACGACGAGTCGGCCAAGGCCGTAGTTACCCGCCTACTCTCGCTGGACTCCGAGAATCCTAGCGAGGAAATCGTCCTCTACATCAACAGTCCTGGCGGCTCCGTTCACGACGGCATGGCTATCTACGACGCCATGTTGGCGATTCAGGCCCCTGTTTCCACGGTGTGCATGGGCATGGCCATGAGCATGGGCTCGTTTCTGCTAGCGGCTGGCGAGCCGGGGCGTCGCTTCGCTTGGCCACACGCCCGGATTATGATCCATCAGCCGAGCATCCTCCACACAGTCACCGGCACGGCGATCGACCTCGACATCCGCGCCAAGGAAACGATCCGCCTGCGCGAAGAGCTAAACGCGCTCTACGCCGAGCACACCGGCCAACCGGTCGAAAAGATCGCCAAAGACACAGACCGCGACTTTTTTATGTCGGCCGCGGAAGCCAAAGAATACGGACTGCTCGACGACATAATCACCACCACGGCTCCCTCACCCAACGGGTACAGTAAAAAGTAGCGCCGTCCCTTCGCGTCTTGCTCATTGCGCCGGTCCCAAGCGGGGCCGGCGTTTTTATTGGCAACTTGGACAATAGAAGGTGTTGCGGCCTCCCAAGTAGAAGCTCTCAATGGGCGCGTCGCAGACATGGCAGCCCGCGCCTTGGCGGCCGTACACGTGGAGCCGCTGTTGAAAGTTTTGGAGAACATAGATCGTAAAGATCAGATCCGCCACGTGGAGCTGTATCAGCAGACGCACAATGAACAGTTGGAAGAAGCTGCCAAAAGAAGTGAGGTTTTTGTATGCCCCCAGCTGTTTAATGGTCAGCATTACCT
>RKRN01000220.1 GCA_007571365.1 Candidatus Latescibacterota bacterium | reverse complement strand
GGCAGCAGCACCTCGCGGGCGAAGCGGCCGGCGGCTTCCTTGAGGGCCGTCTGGTCTTCGGTCAGTCCGAACTGCATGGCGCGCTCCGCTCCCGGTGCCGGATATAAAGGCCGCTGGCAATGATGACCGCCGCAGCGGCCAGGGTCCAGCCGTCCGGCAAGCAGGTCGGCGTCGAAGGCGTGGTGTGGACCGGGGCCTTTTTGCTGGGGCTGGGGCTGGCCTGCTGGGTCTGGGGGCAATGGGGTAGTTTCCTGCATCCCAATCCCGCAAAATTGCTGGCTCGAGCGGCGGCACTAAGTCTGGTTTTGGGCAGCTACGCGATCTTTGTCCATCCGCTGTTGGCGGCCGAGCAGATGCTATCCGAGCAGACCGCCGCCCCCGAACTAGACTGGCAGCCCTTTAGTGCCTCCCGCGTCGAGGAGTTGGTCGCCGGGGGGCAGATGGTCTTTATCGACTTTACGGCCGAGTGGTGCTGGACGTGCAAAGTCAACGAGCGGGCCGTACTGGCCCAGCACGTGGTACGCGAGCGGTTCGCCGCGCACCACGTGGCTCTAGTCAAAGCCGATTGGACCAATCGCAATCCCGAGATCACTCAGCTCTTGCGCGCCTTTGGGCGCTCAGGGGTGCCGCTGTATGTGATTTTTCCCGCCGGTCTGATCGACCAACCGCTGGTGTTGCCCGAGGTTATTACGGCAGAAATGGTCGTCGAAAAACTAGACGCGGCCGCCGTGCTTGCCAGCGGCAACTGAGGCGCAGTGTTCTCCGTTATCATTCCCGTGTACAACCGCCGTGCATTAGTCGGCCGGGCGATCCGTTCGGTACTGGCGCAGCAGGGCGTGGACTTTGAGGTGATCGTGGTAGACGACGCCTCGGACGACGGTACGCCCGAGCAGGTGCGCGAGGAATTTGGCGACGCAGTCAAAATAGTGAGTTTGGCAGCAAACAGCGGAGTCTCGGCTGCGCGCAATCGCGGGATCGCGGTGGCCGCCGGCGAATGGATCGCCTTGCTCGACTCAGACGACGAGTGGTTGCCCAACAAACTCTCATGCCAAAAAGCGGCCCTGTGCGAGAGCGGATTGTCGATCTGCCACACCGACGAGATCTGGATCCGCAATGGCGTGCGAGTCAATCCCCACAAACACCACCAGAAATACGGCGGCGACATTTTCCTCCAAGCGTTGCCCTTATGTGTTATGTCGCCTTCGTCCATTGCCATTCACCGTCAGGTCTTTGCGGACGTTGGTTTGTTTGACGAAGGCTTGCCGGCTTGCGAGGACTACGAACTTTGGCTGCGGGTTACTTGTCGCTATGAGGTAGTCTATTTGGCGGAGAAGCTCATCCGCAAATACGGCGGCCACGCCGATCAACTATCGCAGGCGCACTACGCGATGGACCGCTTCCGCGTGTACGCACTCGACAAGCTGCTGCGTGCGGAGCCGCAACTGGCCGCGGACCGCGCTGAGGCTGCATGTGCCATGCTATTGCACAAGGCACGGATCGTCGAACGCGGTGCCGCCAAACGCGACAATGTGGAATTGCAACAGCAGATGGGCGCCTATATAGCGCGTTGGCAGTGATAACTCGCAAGTCTGTAGCCGTAGGGTGCAACAGCTTCTTAATGTCGCAATAAAAAACCCCCTAGTCCCAAGACCTAGGGGGTTTGCTCGTTCTGTAAAGGCTGTTATTCGCCGAGTTTTTTCTTTAACTCTCTCATGCTCATAGAGCGGAGTTGGGCAAGTTGCGGGAGGTGCTTGCTGCGCGGTTTGGACGAACCAGCTTCCCAACGCAGAACGGTGTTGGTGCTAACATTAAGTAGCTTGCCGAGTTCGGCTTGGGATAGCTTGAGGCGCTTGCGATGCTTCTTGATGGTGGCCGCGGCAATGCGAGGCTGTTTTTCCTTTGGGCCGGCCGGTGCTTTGTGAACTCTGGCAGTCGGCTGGTCGGCCGCCGCTGCGGCGGTGGTTGCCTTTGCTTTGGCCTTTGTCTTTGTTGGGCCGATTTTCTTTTCTAGGCGAGCCAGCGCGTCGCTCTGCTCGCGCATTATTTTTTTTACATCGCGCATTTGAGCTTGTACTTCTTGGCGGGCGATCCTGCCGATCTCTTCTTTCAAAAGGGCTGCGAGGCTTGGCATGAGAGGTCCTTTCACTTGGAGTAAGTGTATATAACATTGTGAAAACTAAAAAAAAGTCTAGTATTTAGCAAGTTCGCATAAAATGGTGTTGCACATCTACAAAAACAGAAGGACGGCCTCTCAGAAGTTCGACGATTTTAGCTGTTGGGTTTTGCCGGTCTGGGTGTGGAGTTGACCGCAAAAAATGTTGCCCGATGTGTTTTTGGAGTCAAACCAGCGCAGCGGAAAAAGTGGTTTTTTATGGTACCAAGCCGTTTGTCGAGTACAGCGGCACTAGCGCGAAAAAACACCGACTACATGACAAATTGGGCACATCCATACGGCTTTTGTTATATGCTTTTTTGCCGACTAGACGTTGTAAGCGGTAGCTGCCGTCGTTCCTCCGCGTCCGGTCCAGTTGGTGTGAAAAAACATGCCGCGCGGCTTGTCGGTGCGCTCATAGGTGTGGGCACCGAAGTAGTCGCGTTGGGCTTGGAGTAGGTTGGCGGGCAGGCGGGCGGAGCGGTAGCCATCGTAGTACGCGAGGGCACTGGCAAAGGTCGGCACCGGGATGCCAAGGGTCGCCGCTGTGGCCACGACATTGCGCCAAGATGCTTGGGTTTGCGCCAGTGCCGCGCTGAAGTAAGGCGCGAGCAGCAGGTTAGCCAGCGTTGGCTCTGCGTCAAAGGCTTCCTTGATGCGGCCCAAAAACTGAGCGCGAATAATGCAGCCGCCGCGCCACAGCAGGGCGATGTCGCCGTAGTTGAGCTCCCAGCCATATTCGCCGGCGGCGCGGGAGAGCAACTGATAGCCTTGGGCATAGGAGCAAATTTTGGCCGCGTACAGGGCTTGGCGGATGTCTGCGACAAAAGCATCTGGGTCCCCCGTAAACGAAGCGTCTGGGCCTTGGAGAACGCTGGCGGCCGCTAGGCGCTCGTCTTTGAGGAAAGATAGGGCGCGGCTGAAGACCGCCTCGGTAATGGCGGTTACTGGAGCGCCCAACTGTAGGGCATCAATGCCGGTCCACTTGCCGGTGCCCTTTTGGCCGGCCGCGTCGAGTATTACATCGACCATCGGCTGGCCGGTTTCGTCGTCGATCTTGGCGAGGATATCGCCGGTGATTTCGATGAGATAGCTGTCGAGTTCGCCCTCGTTCCACTGCTTGAAAATTTCGCTTTGTGCCTGCGGCTCAATGCCGAGCCCCTCGCGCATCAGGGCGTAGGCCTCGGCGATCATCTGCATGTCGCCGTACTCGATGCCGTTGTGCACCATCTTCACGTAGTGGCCAGCGCCGCCCGGGCCGATCCACTCGCAGCACGGGGTCCCGTCGTCCACCTTCGCGGCGATCGCCTTGAAGACCGGCTCCAGCACCGGCCACGCGTCGGCGTTGCCCCCAGGCATGATGCTCGGCCCGAGCAGAGCGCCTTCCTCGCCGCCGGAAACGCCGGTGCCAACGTAGAGAATGCCGCAGTCCGCAAGCGCCCGGGTGCGCCTCGTGGTGTCCTGGTAGTTGGAGTTGCCGCCGTCGATCAGCACGTCCCCCGGATCGAGCAGCGGTACCAGGGTCTCGATGACCCGGTCCACTGCGCGGCCCGCCTGAACCATGAGCATCACCCGCCGCGGCTTCGAGAGCTTCGAGACGAGCTCCGCCGCCGACCAGGCACCGACGATGGTCTTGTCGGCCGCGCGTCCCGCGAGGAACGCGTCGACCTTCGCGGTGGTCCGGTTGTACACCGCCACGGTGTACCCGCGGCTCGCCATGTTGAGCACCAGGTTCTCGCCCATGACCGCGAGCCCGATGACTCCGATGTCAGCGATCTCCACGCGGCAGGGAGACAGGCCGCCGTCCCTCACAGCGAACCTCTCGGTTTCCCTGATCGACGAGGTTCCGAGGACGTTGCGTGCCTGTGCAAGCAGCTCGTCATCGCTGTCCACACTCGTCTTGCTCATGATTCCGCTCCGTCAGGATCACAATTCGATCACACGAAGATATTCCACGTTCGGCCCGAATGATATCGCCATGGGAGGGGGCCAGGTGCTCCCGCCGAAGAATCCGGAAAGTCGAGTTGAATCAACGACCCGACCGTTCTGAACCTACAAAGGATCCATCTTCGCCCGATTGATTTCAAAGTATTTTCAGGCTTGGCGGGAAGAGCTGGGAGGGGCGATTCGTTTCGAACCGGCAAGCAGCCACCCGGCGGCTCAGTCAGGATTCAACCGCCGTTCGATGTTCCAGCAGATGCTCGACCCCGAGGAGCCCCGGATACGGGTGGGTCACGACATGAACCGGGATCGTGCTCACGTAGCTGCGGAAGCGGCCCTTGGCGCGGAACCGTTCGAGAAACCGCACGGCGTCGAAGCGTTCGCCCCAGCCGGGCACGATGCCGCCGGCGATGTACGCGCCGCCGCGGGCGCCAGCTCCTTCAACGCCATCCTTGACAACTTTGCCCCCGTCGCCCGAAAGCGCGGGAATACGGATGCCTCCGAAATCGACCTGCTGATTGCTACCGACTGCATCTCCGAGGGTCAGAACCTACAGGACTGCGATACGGTGCTCAATTACGACATCCACTGGAACCCGGTA
>RKRN01000216.1 GCA_007571365.1 Candidatus Latescibacterota bacterium | reverse complement strand
GCTCCTTTTGATTTTTGCTATGTAATGACTATTTTTGCGTTTAAGACAGCCTCATAGAAGGAGCGATCTAAGGGGCGTTTTCTCGAAATAAACCCGATCAGGAGCAGTAGTTCATGTGCAGTAGAGTCTATCTGATGATTCTAGCGGTTTTGCTAGTCGTCTATCCTACGGCAGGCCAGCCAGTCGGCCTGCTAAGCGGCCAAGTAACCGATGCGGTCACCGGTGAGCCGCTGCCCGGGGCCGACATTCGCCTCGTGGATACTATGCTGGGGGCGGTCGCGGATTTGGAGGGTCTGTTCGTATTGCCGGCCGTGCCGGTAGGCACCCATCAAGTGGAAGTCAGTATGATCGGTTATGCCGTCCTGACCGAGACCATTGAGGTGGGCGCAGGCGAGCCAGCCCGCTTGATTGTCTCTCTGACCCCCAGCCCCGTACCGGTGGGCGAAATGCTGATCCAAGCCGACCGGGCCTCCTCGGCGGCCTCCTCGCGGGCGGTGCGCCAGTTCGACCTGCAAACCCGGCCCAACCGCACGGCCCATCAGATGCTGCAGCTAGCCCCCGGCCTCATCATCGCCCAACACGCTGGCGGCGGCAAAGCCGAACAGATTTTTCTGCGCGGTTTTGACGCCGACCACGGCACAGATGTGGCCATCTCGGTGGATGGGGTGCCGGTGAATATGGTCTCCCACGGCCACGGGCAAGGTTACGCCGACCTGCACTTCCTCATTCCCGAAGTCGTCGAGAGACTGGACGTCAAGAAAGGGCCGTACTTTGCCGAATTCGGCAATCTAGCGACGGCCGGGGCCATCGCCTATCGCACTCGCGACCACCTTGACGGCAATGCCATTCACTTGGAAGGGGGGGGATTTAATACGGCCGAGTACACCATGCTCTACCAGATTCCGCTGGCCGATACTAGGCAAAGTGCCTATTTCGCGGGCAAGTACTACCAAACCGATGGCCCGGTCAAGCAACCTCAGGGCCTCCAGCGCCTCAATCTCTTCGGCAAATACCACAACCACCTCTCCGACCGCTCCACCCTTACCTTGACCACCAGCGGATTCAGTTCGGCTTGGGACGCTTCTGGGCAGATTCCGCAGCGGGCCGTAGAACAGGGCCTTATTGACCGCTGGGGTGCCATTGATGATCTAGAAGGAGGCACGACCGGTCGCCAAGATTTCCACGTCAATTTCCACGTTGAAGAGGCCGGCAGCAGCACCTTCGATCTACAAGCGTACCTGGTTAGCTATCAGTTTAAGCTGTTTTCCAACTTTACCTTCTTCCTCGACGATCCCGAGCGCGGCGACACCATCGAACAGACCGATGACCGCCAAGTTACCGGGATCAACAGCCGCTATTCCTTCTTTCACAACTGGGGCCCGCACTTAGCTCATACCTCGATAGGGGGAGGCCTGCGCGCTGATAATGCGGCGGTCGGTTTGTGGAAAAGCCCCGACCGCCAACGCCTATCATTGCTGGTTGATGCCGATGTGGTGGAGCGCAACTTATTCCTGTGGGTTCAAGAAGAGTTGGCTCTTGCGCGGCGTGTGAAAATGATCCTAGGGCTGCGCGGCGATTACTTTACTTTTAATGTTGACGATCACCGCGAAGGATACCCCAGCGAGTTACCCCACGCTTCGGGCTTTGCCCAAGCCTCCATACTCAGTCCGAAAGCGACCTTGGTGTATAGCCCTAGCCGTGCTGTGGATCTTTTTGCCAATGTCGGCACCGGCTTTCATTCTAATGACGCCCGCAACAACGTCATTGACGCCCGGGCCGCGCAAATTCGTCGGGTCATGCGGCGCGATGGGCACCGCGAGGCCGACATTGCCGTTGAGTTAGCCGGGCGCTACATCGATCCGGGCCACCTCGAAGAAGGGACTCTGCCGCGGGCGCTAGGGGCCGAAACCGGCCTGCGGACTCGGTTGTTTGAGCGGCTGAACGTGGGGGCGGCTCTGTGGTGGCTGGACTTAGAGAGCGAGTTCGTCTTTGTCGGCGATGCCGGGACCACCGAAGCCAGCGGAAAAACCCGCCGGGCAGGGCTAGATCTGGAAGCTCGTCTGCAGCTACATTCTTGGCTGTGGGCCGATGTGGACTTCAATCTCGCCCGCGGTGCGGCCGTGGACGAACCTGACGACGCCAATGAGATCCCGCTGGCCCCCCAGCGGACCTCTACCGGAGGCCTGACTTGGTACCATCCCAAGGGCTTAGAAGGCAGCTTGCGCTACCGCCACATCGGCGACCGGCCCGCCAACGAGGACGGCAGTATCACGGCCGAGGGCTATACGGTCGTCGATTTCAACGGAGCCTATCGCCTAGGGGCATGGCGGTTTAATTGGGGCGTAGAGAACGTGCTGAATACAACGTGGAACGAGGCGCAATTTGATACTGAATCGCGGCTGCGAGACGAAGTGGAGCCTATTTCGGAAATCCACTTCACCCCAGGGAATCCAGTCAATCTGTGGCTGGGGGTGGGTTTTTCGTTCTAAAGGTGCGGTGCGCCAACAACAGCCGTTGGATGGCAACCTAATACGCCCGCGTCGTCCGCCCCAACTCCTCGGCCTCAATCCACTTGCGCAACACCGCACCAGCGCGCGCCAGCAAAGCTCGATAGGGCCGCCCCAAGGTCCTGTTTTTGGGGTTTTTGCCCGACTGCCGGGGCACGGCGTTGAACCGCCCCCGCACCTCGACGATGTTGCGGCTCGGGTTGTGCATGGCGATGGTCACCACCCGGGCCTTGTGGCCTGCTGCGTCGGCCGCCTGCATGGACCACACCGACTTGCTGCCCCGTCGGCAGTTGGGCACATAGGAGGCGACGCAGTGGTTCATCGCTCGTCCTTCGAGGGTGAGTTCCTTCTTGGAAGTCAGCTCGCAAATGGTCCAACGCAGCCCTTCCTCTTTGTCGTCTAGCCACTCAAAGTCCGCAATGCCCGACGGTTTCCAACGCCCGCCCGGCTGGCGGTTGTCGCGGGATAGGTGCTCGTGCCATGCCTCAACTTGGCGCAGGAGCTTGACCGCGCTGCGCCCCTTCATGGTGTAGCGAGGCTGCGGCGGCTCGCCCTCCTCGGTGGGGACGAATTTCTGCTGATGGATATAATCGACGATTGGGCCGACCCTATCCGGGTCGAGCATGGGATTTTCGACGAGAAAGAGCACTACCGTGTGCCAGAAGGGTTCGTCGGCGAAACTGCGACCCAATTCCGTGTCCAGTACGGCCTGCGCCAGTATCTCGCTGCCGCCCTGACCCACCACTTGGGCCCAGCGCAGGGCCTCGGTCGCCGTCAGGTCGCTTGGGGCCTCAGCAAAGACGTGCGCCATGCGCTTGGAGAGTGCCAGCGGCAAGTTGGCCGTGCGGATATTCTGCCCGCTGCCCACGTGGACGAACCATCCCTGCTGCCGCTGGGCTTCTGCACCCCAGCCGCCAAACCACCCCGAATCCAAGCAGGCCGGTACGTCGTAGCGAGCCAAGAGAAATCGGGCCAGCGCGGCCCATTGCCGCCGGGGATTGCGGCTGTCTGGCTGCCACCCGGCCGGGGCCTGCTGCCAAGCGCGGCTGTGCCGCGCCAACGCGCCGAGGGCCTCGACGAAGGTATTGCCCTCGGTGTGCCCCAAGCGCTGGAGGGCGGGGCGCGCGTCGAGCAGGCTGGGGGCCCGCTTCGCTACGTGCAGGAGCAAATCCCGTAGCTGCGTCCGCTGGTCGCCGGCAAGCCCGGCGAAGGCCCGGTGAATCAGGCGCAAAACCTCGGTGTGCAGCTCTTGCTCGGCGATGGTTCCGGCCCAAAGCTGGTCAATGAGGTCTTTGGTGCGTCGGCGGTGCTTGCGGCCTTGGTGCAGGGCTTGGGTGCTCTGGAGCTGCTGGTGGAGCTTGAGTTCCTTGCTGCGCTGGGCCGCGCTTTTGTGGATGGCGTCGCCGAGCCTCTGCTGCCGACACCACGCTTGGTAGGCGGCCACGCTGTCTAGCCCTAGTTGCGCGATGTGTTGGCGCACGGCGTCTGCGGCTTGGGCGGCCTGCTGGTCGCGCTGGTGCGCTGCGCGCTCTTGCCGCCGCTGGTGCCAAGTCTTGCTCAGGGCCGCGCTAAATCCGTGCTGGCGGCACCAGACTTTATAGGCTTCAATCGCGGCTAGGCCCAGCGACTCTATATGCGCGGCCAACTCGGCATTGGCGCGTGCGGCCGCCCCGCGCCGCCGGCCCTTTTTGCGCTTAGCCATTTTGCAAAATCCGCGCTATGTAGTCGGCGGGCGCGTTTCCGCCGCTGAGGATGCCGACTACCTTTTTGCCGGCTAGGGACTCGCGGATCTTCAAGGCGGCGGCTAAAGCGGCGGCCCCGGCTCCTTCGGCCACGAGCTTGGCCTCGCGCGCCAGCAGGCCCATAGCCGCGTCGATCTCGGCGTCGGAGACCAACGCGAAGCGATCGACGAGCTCCCACATTAGCTGCGCGGTCATCGCAAAGGGCACCCGCGTGGCCAACCCCTCGTGCCGCGTGGTCATGGGGGCGGCCACGTCGAGCCGCTGCTGCTGCCAAGCCCGGTAGCAAGCGGGCGCGCTCGCGCTCTGCACGCCGATGATTTCGACAGCAGGGTTTAGGTGGCGGGCGACGAGCGAGATACCGCAGATGCCGCTGCCGCCGCCGACCGGCGCGATTAGGGCTTCCACAGCGGGCAGATCGGCAAAAATTTCCAAGCCCATAGTGCCCACGCCGGCGATCAGATGCGGTTCGTTAGCCGAGTGTACGTAGCGGCCGCCCGTGCGGCGTGCCTCGCGCTCGACGGCTTCGCGCGCCTCGTCGAAATCGCGGCCCACGAGGCGGACTTCTGCGCCGAGGGCGCGCATGGCCGCGACTTTGGCCGGGTTGCTGGCGTGCGCTGGGCCGTAGATGGTCACTGGCGCGTCAAAGAGCTGGCCGGCGTATGCCAGCGACTGGCCGTGATTGCCGGTGCTGGCGCTGATGACGCCCCGCTGCCGCTCGGCCGGGGACAACCGCCCGATGAGGTTGACGCCGCCGCGCACCTTGAAGGCCCCCACGGGCTGCAAGTTTTCGCACTTGGCGTAGTATTCGCAGCCCAACATCTGCGAGAGCTTGTAGCAGTGGACCAGCGGCGTCCGGGCGAGATGGGGGCTGATAAACGCCGCCGCTTCCTCCACCGCCGCGAAGGTAGGAGTGTCTGCCATGGGTTGCATCCTTAGAATTTCCATCATTTGACGCGAGGGTTCAATCTCGCTATGGTCAACCGGCCTAATTCACCTGAATTGACTTTATAAAAAATGAACGCCGATGTCTGGGGGTTGGTGTTGGCGGCGGCCATCGGCCACGCCTTGTGGAATTTCGCCGCCTACAAGGTTGCTGGCAATGTAGCCGTGATGTGGCTCTCTTTTGCCTCTGGCATTCTGTTCATAATGCCGCTGTGCGCTTATGTCGGCTGGCAAGGTACGCCTCTGGCTTTGTCGTGGCCCGGTGCCCTCTGCTTGCTGGCTACGGGTTTTGTGCATGCGCTGTACTTCGCGCTGCTGGAGCGGGCGTACGAGCACGGCGAAATTTCTACGGTGTACCCGATTGCGCGTGGCTCGGGCGTAGGTCTGACGGCCTTGCTGGCCTATCTCAGCTTGGGCGAGGCCATTTCGCTGGGGGGCGCGGGCGGGATCGCCTTGGTTTTCGCCGGGATTTTTTGCGTTGGTGCTCCGGCCTTCAAGCTCCAAGCGCGGGGATTGCGACTGGCCCTGAGCGTGGGGCTGACGATTGTTTGTTATTCGCTGATCGACAAAATAGGCGTGGGATACGTGCATCCGATTTACTACATCGGCGGCATGTGGATCATTGCCACTTTTGTGCGCATGCCCTTTGTGGTGCGCCGCTACGGCGCCGAATTGCTGGCGTCGGTGCGCGTCTTCTACAGGTATATCGCCTTGATTGGCGCCGGCTCGCTGGCGACCTATCTGCTGATACTGTACGCCTATACGCAAGGGCCGGTCAGCTATATCATTGCCGCGCGCGAGTCGTCGGTGGTAATCGGCGCGCTGCTGGGTTGGATTTTCCTCAAGGAACGGCTCACCGTCGTTAAGACCATCGGCATCCTCGCCATTGCCGGGGGGTTGATGCTACTTAGAGCGAGTTGACATGGAACCGCGCATCTTCCCGATCTATCCGCCGTCCGCCGCTGTGTTCGGCAAAGTGCTGGCCGCGTCTTTTGCCGTGATCACGGTCTTTTTTGCCGGGCTGACCCTCGCGCTCTACGCGGTCATTGACCCAGACGGCCCGGTTGCCCGCCTCGCCGCGCCCGTGGCTTTGGGGTCGTCTTGGGCACTGATGTTGATCATATTTTTCTCGGTATTTACTTGGTTTTATTTGAGTGCGCGCCGCACGGATTTCGTCTTGCTAGAGGGCTATCTGCTCATCCGCAACAGTGCCCACGGCAAGCACTTCGCCTATGACGAGCTAAAGGGGGCGGAGGCCCGCGTCGTCGATTTTACAGCCGCGCCCCAATATCGGCCTAGGGGCAAAATTTTCGCTATTAGTGCGTTCTTTTTTTACGGCGGGGCGTTTTATCTACACAGCGGGGAAAAGGCGCACGTTTTCTACACGGGTCAGCCGCAGGTCGCATATATCCCGACGCACGGCTCTCATGCCCTGTTGCTCGGCCCAGCCGATCCAGCCGCTTTTCTGGGCGCGTTGCAAGAAGCTGTATCTCAAGTGGCCACTGACCACTAACCGCTAACCACTAACAAGGAAATTCCCATGGCTTATCACGTATATATTTCAAACTCGGGTAGCAACTTTTTTTCGCATTTTCTGATGGATGAAGACACAGGCGCGTTAGAGCCGCAGCCTAATGTCGAGCTGGAGGATGCGCCCGGAGCGGTGGCACTGCGCCCGGACGGCACCCAGATGTTCGTGGCACTGCGCTCGGCGAGAAAACTGGCTAGCTATGCGGTCGACCGGGAGCAGGGGACGCTCGTCAAGCTGGCGGAGACGCGCTTAGAAGAAGGCCCGCCCTATTTGTTTTTGGACCGCACCGGGGCCTTTTTGTTGTCGTCTTATTACGGGGCCGGCCAAGTCGCCGTGCATGGCGTGGCCGCGGACGGCACGCTCTCGGGCGAGCCGCTGCAAGTACTGGCGACCGACGTTCACGCCCACAGCATCCAGACCGACCGCGCCAACCGCTTTGCCTTGGTGCCGCACACCAACCCGGCCAACGCCATCTTTCAGTTTCACTTTGACGCACCAACCGGGCGGCTGACGCCCAACGACCCGCCCAAGATACAGCCGGCCACGCCCGAAGGCCCGCGCCACTTTGCCTTCCACCCGACCCGCGATTTGGTCTATTCGATCAACGAAAACGGCAGCACGGTGTCGGCCCACCGCTTCGACCCGGAGGCCGGGACGCTAGCGTCGTTCCAAGTCATTTCGACCTTGCCGGCGGGATTTGACCGGGCGGACAACACCACTGCCGAAGTAAAGATCGCGCCCGATGGCCGGTTTCTCTATGGGTCCAATCGCGGGCACGATTCCTTGGCTGTGTTCGCCATTGGCGACGATGGGCGACTGATGGCCAAAGGCCACTACTCCACCGAAGCCACGCCGCGCTTTTTCGAGCTGGCTCCAAGCGGCCGCTTCCTCTGCGCGGTCGGCCAAGGATCGGGGTGCTTGGCTTCGTACCGGATAGACGCGGCTACGGGTGTACTGACGCCCTTGGCGCAACACGCGGTCGGTGCTAGCCCGCTGTGGATTACCTTCGTCGAACAGGGATGAACCTTTTCTGTCGCACCGCGACACTTCTGACGCACTTTTCTTAACCCCTTGTAAAAGCGAGAAATAGGAGCCTAATTGAGGGATAGGTGCGGCAAAAGGGAGCAAATCGAGCGCGATCGGGCGTTTGCTGTCTAGTGCCACAATTTCTCTTAACTCCTTGTCTGACAATCGGTTGTAGTTCGTTAGCCCCGGCTTGGCACGAAATTTGCATATAGGCCAACCGAGGAGGCGACCGCCATGAAAGACAAAGTGCTCTATGCGATCATAGTCCTGCTGACGATTCTGCTCGTCGGCCAAAGCCAGATCGCGACCCGCTTTTTCCAAGCCGACCCCGTAGAGGCCAAAGATCGCGCCGCGAAACCCGTCCCCGCCGATACCCGCAAGCCCGTGGCCGTAATGGAGGTGAATAAGGGACCACTAGTGCGCCAAGTCATCGCGCATGGATACGTCAGTGCCACGCGGACCGCGGCCATTACCGCCCAAGTCGCCGCTCGGATCCAGCGGCTGCTCATAGAGGAAGGCGACTGGGTAGAACAAGGCGATGTGGCCGTCGAGTTGGACGACGAACTGCTCAGGATAGCCCGGCACCAAGCGCAGGAGGCCCTGGACCAGGCCCTGGCCCAGTATGCCCACTTGGCCTTCTTCGCCCGAGATCGCGGCAACCGGGCACAAGTGCTCAGTCGGCTGGGCGTCGATTCGACCAATGCCAACGATGTCGCGGCCTTTAGGCTCATTTTTAGCAAGTCGAGAAAGGAGTTGGCCGCAGACCAGACCGGGCTCGACGAGGCTAGGCTGCGGCTCAAGCGGGCCGAACTCGAGCTCGAACACGCGATCCTAAGAGCCCCGTTTGCCGGCTACGTGGCCGAGGTAGCCGCAGACCGCAGCGATTTTGTCAACAAGGGCGATGTGGTGGCGCGGATCGTGTCGCTGGATCGGCTGCACCTCGAAATGGAGGTGTTGGAGACCCAACTTCGGCATATACGGCTAGGGGCCAAAGCGGAGATCGCGTTGGCCGCGCTGCCCGAAAAAGTAGTGCGCGGGCGCGTCGTAGCCGTGAACCCAACGATAGATGCCGAACGCAGAACGTGCCGAGTCCGCATCGAGATAGACAACCCGGACCGGGCCGTGCGGCCCGGCATGTTCGCCGATGTGCGCGTCGAGGCCGCCCGCTACCCCGATCGGCTGCTGGTGCCACGCGAAGCACTCCTTAGCCGCAACGACCGCAAAATAGTATTCGTGTACGAGGGCGGGCGGGCCAAATGGCGCTACGTTGAAACCGGCGAAGAAACCGATGCCCAGGTGGAAGTGCGGGCGGGCTTGGCGGCTAGCGATACTTTGATTACGGCCGGGCACTTCAACTTGGCGCACAACGCCCAAGTCATCGTCGTCAACGAGGCCTTCTAATGGCTACCCATCTCACTGCCGCGGCCGTGCGGCGTCCGGTGGCAACGACGGTCCTCTACGCCGCCGCCGTCCTGTTGGGCCTCTACTCCTTTTATCAGATGGGCGTGGATTTCCTGCCGGATGTCGATGTCCACAAACTGGCGGTGCAAACCGAGTGCGCGGGCGTGTCGGCCTTCGACATTGAAGCCGAGGTCACGCCCGTGCTAGAAGCCTCCCTGAGCGGCCTGTACAACATGCGCAATATGCACTCGGTATCGCGCGACGATCACTCGCTGGTATACTTGGAGTTCAGTTGGGAGGCCGATATGGACCTGACCTTCATCCAAGTCCGCAACAAGCTCGACCAAATCCAACAACAGCTACCTGAGTTTGCCGCTAGGCCGACTATCCTGCGCTTTGATCCGTCGGCGTCGCCGTTTATGACGCTCGCGATCACCGGAGATCGCATAGAGCAGCCGGTTTCGGATGAGGACTACCAAAAGGCCCTAGTCGAGCTCAAGCGCGTCGCTGAAGCCGTAGTGAAGCCTCGGCTGGAACAAGTCGCCGGCGTGGCCCAAGCACTCGTCGCTGGCGGGCTAGAAAGGCAAGTCCAAGTCGCGCTAGACCGCCGCAAATGCTTGGCCTATGGCGTGGGGTTTGCCGATGTCGAGGCGGCCTTGACCCGGTTTAGTGCCCACGCGCCCGGAGGACGCATCCGCGAAGGCCACCTGGTGTATCCGCTGCGGATAGACGGCCGCTATCGGGACTTGGCGGATATAAGAAAAGTGCCGGTCAAACGAATTGCTAACACAACGGTCTTCCTCGCCGACATTGCCACAGTCCAGTATGGGCTCAAAGAGCCGACCGGCTACAGTCGGCTCAACGGCCAAGATACGGTCGTCTTGTATCTGTACAAGAAGGCGGGCAACAACACCGTAAAGACGGCCCGCAACGTGGATGCGGCCCTGGCGGCTTTAGCCCTCGAGTTTCCCGACTTCAGGGTGATTCCGGTTTTCGATCAAGCGGAGTTCATCCAAGAGGCGATAGACAACCTCCTTTCCGCCCTGTACTGGGGCGGCTTTTTCGCGGTGCTGGTCCTCTTTGTCTTTTTTCGCGACTGGAAGAGTCCGTTGATCGTGGGGTTGGCCGTGCCCGTGTCCATTGTCATCACGTTTGCGGTCCTGTACAGCATGGACATCCATTTCAACGTGGTTTCCCTTGGCGGGCTGGCCTTGGGCATCGGTATCTTGGTCGATAATGCCATAATTGTCCTCGACCATGTACAGCGGTTGCGGCAACAGGGTTGTTCGCTGGTAGAAGCAGCCATTGAAGGCACGAGGCAAGTCAGTCTGCCGATTGCGGCCTCGACGTTTACTACGGTGTCTGTATTCTTGCCGCTGGTGTCCATTGACGGGCTGGCCGGGGCTTTGTACTTCGATCAAGCCATCGCGGTCGTTGCATCGCTGACGCTATCCCTCTTGGCGTCGATCACCTTGGTGGCCATGCTGCTGGCGCGTGGCCGTGCAAGGGGCCGCCGGTCGCAACGGCCTTGGCTTACCAAGTTGGGCACCGGTGCCGATGCGCTGGGTGCTAGTGCGGTGCGGCACTACGAGAGGCTGCTGGCGGTCTGCTTGCAAAACCGGGCGGTGACGCTAGCGGCGATTGCGGTCGCCGCGGGTTTGGGTTTGACCCTGCTGGCGGCGGTGGAGCGAGAGTTGATGCCGGCGGTGGACCGGAAGCGGTTGGTGCTCGAGGTGGAACTGCCAGCATCGTCCATGCTGGAGCGCACCTTGGCCGCGGTCGCCGAAATTGAGCAGCACTTGGGAACAGATCCCGATATTCAAATGATCTATGCCGCTGTGGGAGTAACCGCGGCTGATTTTGACCCAGCGCACCGCCCGGGGCCGAACAAGGCCGTGCTGGAAGTAAAAATTGCCCCCGAGGCCCATACTGACGCCGTCGCCGCGAGACTAAAAGCCTTGCGACGCACGTCCGCCGGGTACGAGTTGAACGTGCGGCAGCCCCGGTCCTTCCTCGAACATTTCTTTCCGCCAAAGACCCGCGATTTTGCCGTGCGCCTCAGGGGCGAGGACTGGGAGGAACTGGCCGCGACGAGCGAGACTGTTGCGGCGCGAATGGCGGAGCTGCCGTGCTTTGCCCGGGTCCGTTCAAGTCTCACAGAGGGCGCCGGTGGGTACGAAGTGGCCGTTGACCACAGTCGAGCCGCGCTCTACGGCATTGACGCAGCCGACCTCACGGCCTTTCTCAGCCGCCAAGTGCAGGGCCGCGAGCCGACCCAGTTGACCAACGGCTCCGGCGAAGTAGCGGTCCGGTTGGTCGTTGGCCGACAAGAGCGGCTTGGGACGGAAACGCTCAAGCAACTGAACTATCCCATCCACCGCTTGCAACAAACCGCGTACGTACCGGTTGAGCAGTTGGTTGCCATTGCCCCCTATAAGGGCTACGCGGCCCTACGGCGGAAAAACCAGAGCCGCATTGTGGAAGTGAGTGCCGACCTCGTACAAGGGGATGCGGCCGCGGCCAAGCAGCAAGTAGCGGCTTTTGTACGCACCCTAGAAAAGCCTCAAAGCATTTGGCTGGAAATCGGGGCGGTTGACGAGGAGATGCAGGCTGTGTTGGCCGACTTGTCCCTGACGTTGGTGGTTTCCTTTTGCCTGATATTTGCCATCCTCGCCGCCAAGTTTGAATCGCTCAAAATTCCATTCGTGGTCATTGCGGTGGTGCCTCTAGCGCTCGTCTGCGCGGGCGCGACCCTCTATGCGACCGGCCAGACGCTCAATTTCATGTCGGCGATGGGGGCTGTTGTGCTCATCGGCATTGTGGTCAACGACGCCATCGTCAAGGTGGATTTTGTCCGCAACCGCCACTGGGCCGGGGCCGATCTGCATACCGCTATAACTGAGGCCGGCCGCCAGCGTCTGCGCCCCATAGCGATGACCACGGCGACGACCGTGCTGGGCCTGCTGCCGCTGGCACTGTCGACCGGCCAAGGGGCCCAATTACACCAGCCGCTGGCTTGGGTCATCATCGGCGGACTGACCTTGGCGACCGGGCTGACGCTTATCGTGGTGCCGGTTGTTTATTCGTTGGTGTGCGGCCGAGGGAGGTGCGCCTGAAATGCAGCCCATGCGTTGGATTCTCGCCCATCCCATTGCGGTGTTTACGACCGCAGCCACCGGCGGCATCCTGGCCGCGGCGAGCTTCGCGGTCATCGCGGTCGAACTAGCACCGCCGAGCCAACTGCCCGCGTTGCTCCTCAGCGTGCAGTGGCCCGGGGCCTCGGCCTTCACGGTAGAGTCGGAGGTTACACAGCCGCTAGAGTCGCTGGTTCAGCAATTAGATCACGTCACTAGCATTCGCTCGCAGACTCGGGAAGGCCGCGCTGAAATCGCCGTGCAATTCGATGCCGTGGCCAACATGGGCTTAATGGAAGTAGAATTGAACGAGCGAATGTATCCGCTCTACAAGGCCCTGCCCGCCGGCGTCCTATGGCCGGCGATTCAGCGCTCGGTGCCCGAGGAATTGGCGGACTTGGCCGGTTTTCTCAGGTACCGCTTGTGTGGCGACCAGCGACCAGGCGAGTTGCATGAGTACGCCAAAGCGCACATCCAAAAAGCCGTACTCGCCGTTGTCGGCGTCAAAGACGTGCAGTTGGAGGGAGGTCAGCCGCTCGAATTGGTTGTCGAGCTAGACGAAAAGGCCGTGGCCAGTGCCGGGCTTGCCAGCGCGGACCTAGAGGCGTTACAAGGTGGCCGGTCGAGCTTGGGCACCCTGTGGGAGGCAGGTGCGGCAAAAAAGGTGCGCTTTGACGGGGGCTATGACGATGTAGAACAGCTTAAACAAATGCCCATCGGCGCGGCCGCGGTCCGCTTGGCCGATATAGCGCGGATCTACTGGGACGCGCCCGGCGATGTTAGCCGCATCCGCATCAACGGCCAAAACTCCATATTGATCACCATCGAGAAGTACCCGGGCGTGGACCTGCTCGACACGGCCGCGGCGGTCGAAGCCGCGCTCGCACAGGCCATGCGCGCTGCGCCGCCGGGCTTTAGCTTGGTCAAAGACTTGGACAAAAGCGCGGACTTACAGCGGGAATTGACCAAGCTCGGCCACCGTTCATTTTGGGCGGTGCTGTTCATTGCAGCTATCGTCGTCTTGACCTACAAGAAGGCGTCGGCGACGCTGCTTATATGGGGCACCATCCTGCTAGTGCTGGCCTACACTGTGGGCCTGCTCCACCTCGCGGGTATGACCCTGAACGTGTTGACCTTGGCCGGCTTGACGGTAGGCTACGGGCTGAGCGTGGACAACTCGGTCGTGGTGTACGACAGCATCCAGCGGCACCTAAAAGCGGACGCAAGTTGCCCGCCAGATCAGCGCATCCTCGCCGGGGTCGCCGAGGTGCTAAAACCCCTGCTGGCCTCGAATCTGACGACGGTCGGGGCGGTGCTGCCCGTCTTTTTTTTGTCGCAAGACCTGCAACTCTACTTCAAACCCGTGGCCGTAGCCCTGGCGGCTACTGTGCTGTTTTCCTTCCTCGTCTCCTGCCTGCTGCTGCCGCCTTTGCTGCTAGTGCTGGACCGGCGCGGAGAAAGGGCGGCTTAAATGTCGCCAATGTACGTGGCCTTACTCGGCTTCTTGTGCCAGCACCGCCGGATCATGCTGGCGGTACTAGTGTTGCTGTGGGGCCTGCCGGTTTGGCTGCTGCCCGACTCCATCGGCGAGGATCATGCCATAGCGCGCGTGTACGCGAACTGGTGGATGGATCCCCAGTTCGACGAGGACACTAAACCGCTGCTGCTGAAGGTGCTGGGCGGGGCCTCGTACCTGTTTTTTCAAAAAGTCCACAAGGGCGAAGTCTTTGGCCGCGACGCCGAGCCGAGCCTGCGGGTTGCTTTTACGATGCCGAGCAACGTGCCGATACAGCAGATGGAAGAGCTGTGTTTAGGGTTTGAAGCGGCACTGGCCCCGTACCTGGAGCGGCTGGCAAAAGTGGCCGTCAGCTACTCGTCGAAGTCGGCGTTGCTGGAAGTCGTTTTCAAAGAGGATGTCGATCTGCTCACTTTCCCCAGGCAGGTGTACGCGGCTTTGGCCGGACATGCGGGCCACAGCGGTGGGGTAGGGATTTCAGTGAGCGGCTTTGGCTTCCAGCATCACCAGATGCTGTTGGGCAACTTTGCTCATTTTTCGCTCGAGGCCCAAGGCAGCGACTATCTCAAGCTGCGGGAAGTTGCCGAACAGTTTGCCGACAAACTCGCCCAGCACAAGCGCATCCGCGATGTCGATATAGACGCCGTAGCGCGTTACAGCACTGACGAGCCGTACGAAATGATTGGCCGCTTGGACGTCCAGCAGATCAGTGCCTATGGGTTGGACAACAATCGCGTCGTTGAAATGCTGAGACAGCAGACGACCCCGGCGGTACATAAGACGCTGTGGATCGCCGGCGAGTTGCAGGATGTCGCGCTCAAGTTTCGCGGGGCCGCTGTTGTCTCTAGCGACGCGGTGCGGCGGGCGGGCTTCGGCGGGGCCGTGCCGCTCGGGAGTCTAATCCGGCTCGAAAAAAGCAGGCTCCAGCCCGAAATAGTGCGCGAAGACCAAACCTATATGCGGCGGATAAACCTCAATTACTTAGGAGCGCGGGAACACGGGGAAAAGCTCATTGACCTGCTCATTGCCCGCACTGAGTTGCCCTATGGCTTCAGCATCGCCCGCCAAGCGTCCTATTGGTATTTGGAAGAGGACAACAGGAGGGAACTCATGGCCATTTTGGGGGTGGCCGTGCTGGTCGTGTGGATGATTGCGGCTTGCCTCTTTGAGTCGTGGAGTAAACCCTTTTTGGTGCTGCTGGCCATTCCCATGGCCCTGATTGGCCTGTTCGATGCGTTCTACTTGCTCGGGGCCAGCTTTGACACCGGCGGCTATATCGCGGTGCTCTTTTTGGCGGGCATCGCGGTCAACAATGCCTTTCTCATGCTGTACCAAATAGACGCAAAGGCCCCAGCCGGGGCCACCGCCGTATTCGCCGCCGCCGCTTTGCGCCTCAAGCCGATTGCCATTACCACCCTGACCACGTTGGCCGGGCTTCTGCCCATTGTATTGTTTGAGGATACAGAGAGCATCTGGTATCCGCTGGCTGTAGGGGTGACTGGCGGCTTGGTAGCGTCGGCGATCTTGCTGCCGATTTACTTACCTATGCTGTACCTGAGCCTGTACAAGCCGACCCAACCGCCGAGCAGAGACCGAGCGCGACGACGAGTGCCTTGAGCCGTCCATGCTTGCAAGCGGTCCAAGCAGTTATACTCTGACGTTACGCGAGAACGAGCCAGAGGATGTGGACGTCCCGCTCGCGTTGCATCGTGCCCTTCGACCAGCTCAGGCCACCGCCTTCGACCAGCTCAGGGTATCCCGCCGTGGGCTGAGCTTGTCGAAGCCCAACTGCCCAATGGACAGACGGATGCTAACGCTACGGCGTAACATCAGTTATACTTTAAGGATAAGACGCGACACTTAGGTCTCAGCCGGGAGTGTAGGCGAGAGAAGGGTGCGCTAGAAGATGAGATGTCGTGTACTGAGCTTTACCAGTAAAGAGTGTATTTACTTCCACCAAGGCCGACCTACATAATGGACCCGATAAGAAGCACGATCTCAGCCGAGGGCCAGACCACGATTCCCACAGCTATTCGCCACTCGCTGGATTTGCATCCGGGCGACGCCATTGCCTATCGAGTAGAGGGCGATAAGGTCAGCATCTGTAAAGCCGCGCAAATGGACCTTACGTGGGCTAAGGCCCTTGAACAGACTCTGACCGAGTGGCAGGACGCCGAAGACGATGATCTGTAGCCCCTTTGATATCGTCGATGTCCCCTTCCCATTCAGCGATATGCTCCGCTCCAAACGCCGCAAGGCATTGGTCTTGTCCGACGCTATTTTTAACCAGCAAAATGCCTCCAGCCTACTCATGATGATCACCAGTGCTGGCCGCAGTGCTTGGCATCTCGATGTGCCCCTTGAGCACTGGCGCCAAGCGGGCTTGCGTAAACCCTGTCTCGCTCGGATGAAGCTGTTCACATTGGACAATAGACTCATCTTGAGGACGGTGGGGTGCTTGGCGGCAGAAGACCAGCGGAGGGTGATTCGGGCGCTGCGATCTGCCCTATCTTGCTAATGTCCGTTCTCGTCATCGACCGCTTGGTAGTCGACCATTTCCCAGCCGTGAAACACCACCGCCAAGCCGATGTGCCGCACCGTG
>RKRN01000209.1 GCA_007571365.1 Candidatus Latescibacterota bacterium | reverse complement strand
TGGCCGTTACATCCGTTCCTTTGGACGTCAAGGAAAGGGGCCTGGGGAGTATGGAAACGCCGATCATCTGGCCTTCGACTCCAAAGGATCTATTTATATCTATGATAGTATATACAATCAAATATTACACTACGACCGACAAGGGCAATACCTCGACCGTAAGATGCTCTGGATTAGTGGCACAGACTTGCTAGTCAACCGCGAGGACGAGTTTATTCTCATGGAGAAAAAATACGGTTTGTTTATGCAAATTCGGCAAATTACTGGCCTCAATGGAGAGGAAAAATATACCCTGCCTCTTTTCAGTAAGAAAGAGGAGGTTATTACTTGCTTCACAAGTGATCCTGCCCAACTGTGTTATAATGCTACATCAAATCACCTATATTACCTAGAGGTAAATGACTATATGGTGAAAGAGATCGATGCCTCAACAGGCGAGGTTATACGTCGATTCGGCATTCTAGTTCCGAGCTATAATGCTTTGAAGCTCGAGAAACAGGCACCCTCAAATTTCGTATTCTTACCTGAAAAGTATCACGGCTTGGATTGTGGCTCATTGGATATAGGGGAACTGACCTCTTTGATAAACGATATCGGTGGAGCTACTAGTATGGAATTACTTGATGATCGTTATTTGTTAGTTTCACACAGCTTGCCTGACGTAAAATCCATTAGTGTATGGACACTTTACGATCTAAATCCTTCGGGTTCACCGACGACGGCTATTAAGGCATATTCGCTCAACAGTATTGCCTATCAGGCATTAAATGGTACTAAGAAAAACCCGCAAGGTGCTGTTGTTCAAACTAGCAGTATCGGTGGAAGAATCGCCTCTTGGCAGAATCAGCTTTATGTATATAAACCGCCGTCCGTGGAGCGGGCTGATATTTCCAATGGTGTCGTAGAGATATATGGGTTGACCATGAAGTGAAGGCACCAAGTACTGCGCGACTAAAAAATCAGGTGATCACATGATGAGAATTAGCAAAAAATCAGGTGATCACACGATTGAAAAACGTCGAACCCGTCGATATCTTTACAACAACAGAGACTGACTTATGCAGACCACAAACAATATACTCAGAGCGAGGATCGACAGCCGCTCAGATACATCTTTTTGCGACCAGAAGGTATGGGCTCTAGTTTCCTTTTTTCACTCACCGCTCATCTATGAGCTTTGCCAAGGAGCAATCCCATGAAAAATCTCATCAAGAAAACCCCAGCGCGGCGAGAGCTTTTCGTCCAAGCCTATGCGAAAGAAGGCGAATGGGACGCAACGCCGTACGAGACGGTATCCGGCCATGACCCTGAGGGCCGGCCTTGCCTCATCAAGTATTACGGGTGCCATCACGACATTGCGCTCGACGAATGCACCCCCCCGCACGGCTTCAAGGTGGAGTACGAGTACTAATACCTTACCCAGAGCCCATGCCCTAGTCGCAAGTGCTCCGGCCCCAATTGGGGTCGGAGCACACCAATCTCGGTTAACAAAATCGCTGTTCGTTGATGCCATACAACATAAAAGGGCTACCCCATACCTTACCGAAACTGTGCTCAAGGAGAACCACATTATGAAGACCACAAACTGCATAAGGAAGGCGTGGCTCAACAGCCTCATACTGCTCATCGCCAGCACACTCACCTTCGGTAGCACCGTTGAACCAGCCAATGCCGGGCTGTGGGACAACATCAAGGGGAGAATCGAAGCATGGTACGCGGATGATAGATCAGAATTATCCGACGAGCCGACCATCTCTCAAACGCCCGTCGAGTATGCTGGCCGCGTTGATCTGATTTTGAAAGATCAAATCGAACTAGCCTTTGACGAGGATACCCCTGGCATCGGTAGTGTGGGTTGGATGGGATTCTCACCAGAAGGCACCCTGTTACTCGTGGATTTCATCGGTAGTCAAGTCGTTGAATTCAGCCGTACCGACGGGCAATACATCCGATCCCTTGGGCGGAGCGGAGTTGGTCCGGGTGAATATGGTCGTCCTAGCTGTATAGATATAGATCCCCAAGGCCGACTTTATCTACTCGATCCAGGACTCGGGTACTTATTCCGCTATGATCGGCAGGGGCGATACTTAGACCGGACCCACCGCTTTGCTAAGGGATCTAAGATCGTAACCGGACGAAACGGAGAAGTGTTCCTAACGTGGGCGAAAAGGACGTCTAGTGGCCATATTATGGAATTGCAGCGACTTGATCCAGCGACATACGAACCAATCTATAGCATTCCATTGTCCACTAGCCAACAGTCTTTCACTGCCCGACGTATGTTTGGCTACGCCCGTTTGGCCTACAGTCCGACGCGGAATCGTTTGTACTACATGGGACCTAACGACTACAAAGTCACAGAAATCGACGCGGACACTGGTCAGCTAGTGCGCCAGTTTGGCTATCAGCTAGAGCGGTATGCTTCCATACCGGAACGCTACTACAACTTAAAGGATGTTACTTTTGAAGATATGAGCAAGTTGGACCATGAATCGAGTTCCGTAGTATCTATGGTACTCGTGCAAGATCGGTACATATTTGTCACTTACCATCACCCTTCCATCTTTGATGACTTAACCAAACGTACACTTAAATGGGAAGGGGTCGCCTATGACCTACAGATACCAGACCTGATCAAAGCCTATGCGTTTGAAGAGCCCCTTTCATCATATACTGACCCTACGGATAGTAGCAAAGTTCATTTTCATGCTTTTCCTCAAGGCGACATCACTCATTGGAATGATTGTCTTTATATTTATCACTCTCCACTACCGGGGAGAGAGAAACATTCTAACGGCACGGTGCCAGCCTATAAACCCGTCTTTCGTTCCCAGTAGATCATCCTTGCACGAATCAAACGTATGAATCTGATAACAGGAGGCGGATACCATGCAACATAGGACCTTAATAAAGCTGTTGGCTGCTGCGAACCTGTTACAACTCGCCGCCTTAGCCGTCGTTATCGCTTGGTTCGGCAAAGCTTACCTCGTGGACATGCGGAACTACCGCGATTATGTAATCAACCTCTTCAAATCCGACTACTGGATCGGCCAGTCTTTCCCGGTGATTCCCTTCCAGGTCGATGGCGATACAGCTCAAACCGACTTCACCAAGACCCAAGGTGGCTTAGTATTACTCTTCGACCCCACCTCCTGTCAGCCGTGTCTGAGGCTAGTGTTAGAAACCCTACAACATATCTACGACCACGTAGAAGACCCAGCCCAATTGCCCATCTATGCGCTATCCTCTATGCCATCGGCGGCGGCTCAATTTTCACGCGCATTCAAGCTCAAATACCCAGTGGGAACCATGAAACAAGACGATGAGGAAAAGTATGCAAATCTCTTTGAGCGGACGCCGGCGATCTTTCTCATCGACGAACGCCAAACCATTATCCAATACCACTACCCATTAGCGGATCGAGAACAATTCACCCAACTCTTCTTCTGGAAACTCGTCTCTACTCATCTACCAGCACGTAATGTTAAAACTGCCAGCTTCGCCGCCTCGCCGCTGAAAAAGCTGGAGGGCACGTCCCTGCTAGACATTATAAAAGGCCGTCACATCTTAGCCAGTCTCTGAGGTCTCTCATGCCTACGCCGAAAACAGCCCGGTTCGCCATCGGCTTCTTTCTACCTTTCCTGATCCCGTACTGGTTTCAGGGCATTGTGGTACTGTTCTGCATATTGTGCATCACAGTCGGCTCACTCGCGCCCCCTTATATCTTAAAAATCATCATTGATGCGATCGTACCTGCCAAACAGCTTCAACCACTATTGGTTGCCCTCGCTATCTTACTCGGCATCATCATCACCCGCTTGATCCTGTCCTTCACTTCTGATTACCTGTATGCTTGGGCCAGCAGACGCATCGTCCGTAACATCCGCGTCGAATTGTTCCAACACCTCATTCGCTTGCCGCTTAACTTCCACAATCGACAGACCGTCGGCGACATAGTTTTTCGCCTCAACAGCGATGTGGGCGTAATCCAATCGGTGCTGACGGCAAGTGCCCTGAGTTTCCTACATAGCGTACTGACCTTGATCGGCCTCGCGGTTATCTTGTGCTGGCTGGACGTCACCTTGTTTCTACTCGCCGTATTGGTCCTCCCTCTGTTTGTAGTAAACTTACTCTACTTTCAGCCCAAGATCAGAAAAGTTGTCGAATCTATTCAGCAACAAGGGGCCAAGCTCTCTAGCTATGCCACCGAGCGGTTTAGCCACATCCCGCTGATCCAACTCTCCAACGGCGATGGCCACGAGAAGCACCTCTTTAGATCGGCCCTCAACGACTTGATCGCATTCTCCATGCGCAACGTGCTATACTCCTCGTCTATGCACACCGTCTCGTCAGGGCTAGTGGCCCTAACGCCCGTGTTCATCATGGGCTGGGGTGGCTATCAGGTAATGCAAGGTGCGATGACGATCGGAACTCTTATTGCCTTTATACAGTACACCTCGCGTCTGTTTGGTCCGGTAAGTGGGCTACACGGTTTATACATGGACTTAGTGCGCGGCTTAGTCTCCATGCGCCGCGTATTGGAGTTCATGCAATTGCCCACTCAAGAAGCGATCCACACAGGGCGCAAACCCTTCGTCTATCAGCACACTATTGAGCTACAAGATGTCCACTTCCGCTTTGACGACCAGCCGGTTTTGCAGGGTGTGAACCTGAAACTGGTTAAGGGCAAGCGATACGCTTTAGTTGGCATAAGTGGCAGTGGCAAAACTACGTTGGCCAATATGTTGTGCGGATTCTACCAGCCAGACCAAGGCCGCATCCTCATAGACGGTGTGCCGCTTGAAGAGATAAGCCTGCGCGACCTGAGAGCACACATCGGCCTCGTCAGCCAGCAAATTCACCTGTTCAACGATGCGATCTGGGACAACATCCGCTACGGCAACTCCGAGCGAGAATCAGCGGAGATCGAAAAGGTGATCGAGCAAGTGGGGCTAAACGGCTTGGACCGACAGGCAAAAATCGGCGAACAGGGCGTCCAACTTTCCGGAGGCCAAAAGCAGCGCATCGCCTTAGCGCGGACCCTGTTGCAGCCAGTGGACCTGTTGATCTTGGACGAAGCGACCGCCGCACTCGACGCGGAGAGCGAGGAAGCCCTCTTCCAGCGCATTCAGCATCTATACGGCGGCCAAACGATTCTCTTAATCAGCCACCGGCTCAGTGCGGTACAAGGCGTAGATGAGGTGATCTGCTTGTCTAACGGCCAAGTGGTTGAACAAGGGCCACCGGAAGTGCTGCGCCAAAAGCCGGGCTATTACACCCAGTTTGTTCACCACCAACAAAAGGCCGCTTAGATGAGTCACTTTCTACCCAGAATGGGCCTGATCCTCTGGCTTGCCGGGCTAGCCGGCGGCATGTGCGTGATCTGGTTTTATGCCGAGCAACACTTCCTGCCGGTAGATGCGCTAGAGGCCGATGTAATGCTTGATCCCTCCGCAATGCAAGATATCCATCGGTTAGCTGTAGCCGAAGCCAAACAGGCTTTCGACCGCGGCAACGCGGTGTTTGTGGACGTACGCTCAGCGTACTCTTATGAGGCCAGTCATATTCCCGGAGCATTGCATCTGCCTTCCCATGCTTCTGCGGACAGCTTGCGCCGAACCCTGGCGTCTTACCCGGCTGATACCCGAGTCATCACCTACTGTTCAGGAGGCGGGTGCCGAAGTAGCTATACCCTCGCCAAACGGCTGGTCAAAGAGTCGATTCGTGATGACGCCTATGTTCTGACAGGTGGTTGGCCGGCTTGGCAGCAGGCTGGATTCCCGGTCGCCACAGACACGGAGACAAACCCGTGAAACTCACTTTCACAGGGGGGCACTTGCTATGAGTTTTCCCTTTGCAGACCAGACCGGCCACGGCGTCAAAGTAGCCATCGTCGATAGCGGTCTCGTACCCGATCATCCCAAAATTGGGCCGGTGGCTAGCGGCGTCTCACTAACCGTAGAGCCAGATGGAGCGATCCGCCAGAGCACCGACCACGCCGATTGCTCCGGCCACGGCACGGCCTGCGCCGGCATCATTCGCCGCAAAGCCCCTGCAACCGCTCTCTATAGTGTGCGCATCTTCGACGAATCGCTGCAAGCCGATAGCCGCTTGCTAATCGCGGCCATCGAGTGGTGCATAGAACAAGGTGTGGACATCATCAATCTGAGCTTAGGCACCACCGAGGTAACACAGAGCGACGCCTTATTCCAACTCTGCCAGCAAGCCGCAGACCAAGACATCCTAATGGTCGCCGCCGAGCACGAAGAAGGCCGCGAGAGCTATCCGGCGCACTTGCCCCAAGTCATCGGCGTGGGCGCGGGGTCATTGCAGGGCCCATACGATTACTACTATTGCCAAGAAACCGCCATTGAGTGCATAGCCCGGGGCGATCTCCAGCGGTTGTGCTGGCTGGAGCCACCCGAGGTCGTGCTAGCGGGCACCAGCTTTGCCGCGCCCCACATCACCGGCCTGCTCGCTCTCATCCGCCAAGCCCATCCCAGAGCGAGCTTGGCACAGGTGCGCGAAATCCTCCACAACCACGCCCTACCCGAAGTCAAGACTCCCCAATCCCCTTCCCCAGCGGCTGTGCAGCTTCGTACGGAGGAACCGTTTGCTTGGATTCGCAAAGCCGCCCTCTATCCCTACAACAAGGAGATGCACTCGCTGGTACGCGGGCGCGACCTGCTAGGCTTTGAGATCATCGGCGTCGGCGATCCGGTCGGCAAGGGCTTGGTCGGCCAAGATGCTGGCGAGGCCATTGGCCTGCCGCCAGCGGGCCTGCCCATTGCGCCCAGTCTGGCCACCGCCCTGCGGGGAGCCGATACCCTTATTTTAGGCTATATGGACCAACTGAGTCGCATCCGCAAAAGAGACCTATTGCACGAAGCTGTCCAAACTGCCATAGATCAAGGCGTCCACGTCTTCAGCCTCTTGGCACTACCACACGAGCGGTACGCCGATCTGTACAAACAGGCTGAAGCCAAGGGCCTACGGCTATATTATCCAACGTTGTCCTCCAAAGAAATACAGCAAACCCTCCGTTCGGTGGAACACTGGCCCCAAGTCGATGTGCCGGTCTTAGCGGTCGCTGGCACCAGCTCACAGCAAGGGAAGTTTACTCTGCAACTCGCCTTGCGCCGCCGATTGCTGGAACTAGGCTACCAGGTGGGACAGATCGGCACCGAACACCACTCGGCCCTCTTCGGCATGGACTGCGCGTTCCCCATGGGCTACGCGGCGTCTGTTGAGATGCCGCTGGACTACTACAATCTCTATCTCGACACCAAGATGCGG
This sequence comes from Candidatus Latescibacterota bacterium, assembly GCA_007571365.1. Taxonomy (GTDB): domain Bacteria; phylum Latescibacterota; class UBA2968; order UBA8231; family UBA8231. The sequence continues at coordinate 37,642 of RKRN01000209.1, read as the reverse complement.
GAAATCAACCACCGCAAGCGGCCGGATCTAATTTTAGTCGGCACCCAATCCGGTACGGTGCCCTACAACGTGACAGAGCAGCAGACCCATACGCTGCCTACCCTTGCATTCCTGACAGGCGTCAAGCCCCAAGCCTGCCTATTGGTAGTCAACAGTGTGGACCCCGACGACTACATTCAAGACACCATCAGTGGCATCCGCGCAGTGTGTCACGCGCCTACGCTCTTGTTGGCCATGAGCAATCAGGCCAAGCACATCCGCACGGCCTATGGCCGAATCGCTATTAAACCGCGGCCCATGACCGCGGCCGAAGTGCGCGACAAACTGAATCGTTTGCAACAGACGTTCGGCCTCCCCGCGGTATCCATTGCTGACGAAGCGGATGTCCATCGCGCCGCCGAGGTGGTCATCGATCATTTTGCCGAAGAAGAGGTGCCGCCATGCGCGACGATATAGCTCAACGAGTCAAACAAGCCCTTGTCCAAGGGCTCCAGCTCAAAATCAATCCCGAAGACATCGCCGATGACGAGTCCCTTTTTGGTGAGGGCCTTGATGCCGATTCTATTGCTGCGTTGGAGATTGTCTTTGCCCTTGAAGAAGAGTTCGGGTTTGAAGTAGAAGACGAAGAGTTACGGATAGATCTATTCGATTCGGTTCGTACCCTGACCTCATATATAGAAAAGCGATTGGCACTTCAATCGCCTACGCTCTGAGTAAATAGGTGGGAACAGATATGCGATCCAATAGCCAAATAACTGTGGACCTAGCACCCTATCTCAACAACGCGGGCATCGCCTCTTCCTGCGCCCCTGTCGCCGAGGGGCTCGACGGGATGGGCACGATCTTTCAGGCAGAGGGTCTCCCGGCGTCGGGGGTGACCGTTGATTGCAACGGCACACAGTTCGCGTTCCCAAATAAAAGAGATGGTGTGCGCGATAACATCGCCTGCGAGGCTCAAGAAATTCCGCTACCAGTGGGATGCTACCGCGCCCTCCATGTCCTTGGAATATGCGATTGGCGGGCCACGGCCGAGATCATCCTGTTATACTCGCCAGATGGTTCCTGCACCCAAGCAACTCTCGGACTTAGCGACGCCTCGCATTACAAAGGGCTTCAGTACGGCGAGCACGAGGCACTAACGGGCCAACTGATTACTCCCGATGGTCTCATTCCCCACGTATTCCTCTTCGGCATAACCCCACCGAGTAAAGGCCGCCAGATGTACGAAACGCATATTGAAGCAGGCATCTGGCATCAGGTAATTGAATTAAAAGAAACCCTGCTACTGTCGCATCTCGTAACGCCAGATAATCCATTCATGCACATCTTCGCGTTGACCTTGTGCCAAGAGGAAGGGTTGTCATGAAAAAGCGCATTAGCGGTATTCCCTTCTGTACCAATCGGCACTACAACTGCCTTCATGTCGTATTAGACAGCTTGTTGCGCTACTACCAATGGGAACCGTCGTTGCCCATCTTTTATAATTGGGACTTTTTTTATTTTCGAAGCGAATCATTCAGCACCAAGAGTCGTCCGGCTCCCCTCTTTGCCATGCTCCAGCAGTTTGGCATTGAGGCATTCAGCTATACTTCTGACGATGGCAGTTCGGCATGGAACGAAGTCAAAAAACGATTGGATGGAGACACGCCCGTAGCTATCAATATAGACGTCTTCCATCTAGCTGGAGCTGGATTCTTTCCGCGTCAACGCCACTCAGGACACCAGATTATCGTCGCGGGGTACAACGATGAGACTGGAACCGTTCACTTGATCGATCCTTCGCCATGGGCACCCTCAGCGCGAGATATTCCACTCAACCTCTTCCTCTCTTGTTGGGACACACGGGCTATTGCTAGAGGGCACCAGCCCTGCTTTGACTGGCACTGGCTAGACATGCCGGACGAGCCGCCTAGCGTACGTCTGCGCCATGTGGCCGCCATTTTGCAACGCAATCTCGCGAGTATGTCTGCAACCAGCCTACAGGCCGATTGCGTACAGGGCGTAGCCGGGATTGAGCAACTCGCCGAGGATGTAGGAACATGGGTAGAATGCGAAAAGCAAGCTCTCAAATCACGCCTGAACCAATGCACTGAGTTATTTCTCGATGTCGCCCTAAATAGAGAAGGGCACGGTGCTTTTCTCCACTATGCCAGTCAGAATTGCGGCCTTGACGACCTAAACGTTCTCAGCCGCGAATTCGAGTCAATCTCTCAGAGTTGGTTTGTCGCCAAAAACCTGTGCTTCAAAGGCGCACTCAAGGAGACGACCAAGCTGATTCCGCGCATCCAAGCCCGGCTCCACGCCATCGCCGCGCAAGAACGGAAGGCCCTAGAGCATCTAGCCGCTTGTTCCCCAACCTTGAAAAGCAGTAACCGGAGCGTCGCATCCCATCCACGCTAGCTATCGCGGACTGAAACATGAAAACGCAAAAAAAAATGCTATACATCGCCCTCGCGCTTGGGCTACTCGTCCTATTGTTTGCTGTTTTCAGCCGCTCTGCTCCCTCTGCAACCCCTCGCGGTGAATCCCTTGCAACGCTCCCCGAACTCGAACCACCCAATACCCCGGTCGCCGTAGAGACCGTTCAGTACCGCGACCTCGTCCAGCAGATCACCTCTACGGGCATTTTTAAGGCCAAGATGGAAACCGCCATCGTCCCGCAAGTAGCAGGCCAAGTGCGCCGCCTCAACGCCGCGGAAAGCCGCTCCGTCAGCAAAGGCGACACCCTCTTGGAGCTAGACGCAGAACGCTACTCCATCGCCTACTTACAGGCCAAAGACCAAATGACGCGGGCCTTGCGAGAATACGCCTCCATAGCCCTGCTGAGCCGTCAACTGAACCGCGGGGACCAAGCACGCGACCTCATCGAAGCCAGAATCGACACCACCAACATCAACGATATAGAAGCCCTAGCGCTGTTTGCCAACGGCACCCCCAAAGAATGGATCGCTAGTACTACAGGCTTAACGCGCGCTCGACTCGACCTAAAGCAAGCCGAGCTCGACTTCAAAAATGCAGTTATTACAGCCCCCTTTTCCGGCGTCGTAACCGAGGTATCGGTGACCTCTGGCACTTGGATCACTCCCGGGCAGACCCTGATGCAGCTTTTGGCACTTGACCCGCTGCTGCTCGAAGTCAGCATCCTCGAAAGCGAACTGCGCTTACTGCACGTAGGCGCCCAAGCCACCATCGCGCTCCACGCATACCCGGATGAGCAGTTTGCGGGTGCCGTCCAAGCCATCAGTCCGGTAGTCGATAGCGAGAGCGGGACTTGCCGCATCTTGATCCAAATGGACAACCCCGGCCAACGCATCAAACCCGGCATGTTCGCCCAACTCGAAATCGGCGTCGCAGCCTTTCAGCAGCGGCTGCTCATCCCACGCGACGCGCTCCTAATCCGCGACGACCGCAAGCTCGTGTTCGTTCATCGCGCTGGGCTAGCTCAATGGCACTACGTCAAAACTGGCCTTGAAAACGACGACTTTATCGAAATCACCGAAGGACTAGCCGTCGGCGCAGAACTGATCGTATCTGGGCATTACAACCTAGCCCACGACGCCAAGGTCGTAGTCGTTCAACGCTGAGAGAAGCGGCCCGTGCGCATCGTCCGCTTTGCCGTCTATCGGCCCGTAGCTACCACAGTTTGCTTTCTCGCCGCGCTTCTGTTGGGCCTGTACTCCCTCTTTCGGCTAAGCGTGGATTTCCTCCCCGACATCGACGTTCCCCGTCTCATCGTCCGCACGGATGCACCCAGCCTAAGTGCCCGCGACGTGGAAGAACATGTCACCCGTCCCATTGAGTCGTCCCTCAGTGCCATCAGCGGCGTCCGGCGGCTCAAGTCCATCTCGCAAGACGGCATCTCTTTTGTGGAGGTCGAGTTCAACTGGGGCAGCGACATGGACCTCAGCTTCATCAAGGCGCGTAGTGTGCTCGACCAAGGCTACCTGCCGCAAACGGCCGGGCGCCCCACTATTTTGCGCTTCGACCCCTCGGCCGCCCCCATTATGACGCTGGTGGTCACCGGCGAGCGGGTCGAACAGCCCCGCTCCACGCGAGATCACCAAGCAGCCCTCATGGAGCTGAAGGAAGTGGCGCAGGCGGTAGTCAAACGCCGGCTGGAGCAAATAGACGGCGTGGCTTACGTGCAGGTCGCCGGCGGACTAGAGCGCGAGATTCAGATCCATCTCGACGCCGACAAAAGCCTGCGCTACGACATCGGCTTTGCCGAGGTGGAAGCCAGCCTCAAGCAGTTTAACCTAACCCACTTCGGCGGCTCAGTTCGCGATGGCTTTGCCCAGTTCCCACTACGCATCCAAGCCGAGTTCACCGACGTGCAGCAAATCCGTCAGATCCCGGTGCGGCTAACGCCCAAACTAATCCGCTTACAGGACCTAGCCCGCATCGAAGAAGGCTACGCAGAACGCACCGGCTATACCCGCCTGAACGGACACGAGGTCATCACCCTGTACGTCTTTAAGGAGGCCGGGGTCAACACGGTGGAAGCCTGCGAAAAAGTGTACGACAGCCTCTACCGCTTCTCGCAAGAATACGCAGACTTCGATGTGGTGCCGGTTTTCGACCAAGCCGAATTCATCAGCGAATCCATACACAATGTCCTGCAATCCCTGTACTTGGGCGGCCTCTTTGCCTTTGTCATCCTCATTTACTTCCTCCGCGATCTCAAAAACCCGCTCATCGTGGGGCTGTCCATACCTATTTCCATTATTACCACCTTTATCTGCATGTACTTCCTCGACATCCACTTTAACATTGTGTCGTTGGGGGGCCTTGCCTTGGGCATCGGTATCTTAGTGGATAACTCGATAGTCGTGCTGGAAAACATCTATCGCTACCGCGAAATGTCGCACGAGCCGGGCGAAGCCGCCGTGCGCGGCACCCGCGAGGTGGGCCTAGCTATTACAGCCTCGACCCTTACTACCATGTCGGTTTTCATGCCCCTGGTATATGTCAAGGGGATCGCCGGAGCACTCTTTTACGAGCAGGCGGTCACAATTTCCCTCGCGTTGGCGGCTTCTTTGATCGTTTCCATCATGCTGCTACCTATGCTGTCGGCCCGGTCTTGGAAGGCCCCTAGCGAATCAGGGCAGCTCTACCGCATCGGGCGTGCAGCGGCCACTCCTTTCCTCCTCACCATCGACCTCTTTCAATACCTGTTTAACCAATTTTTCTCGCTGTACGAGTGTGTTCTCGTCCGCGCCCTGCGCCATCGCTGGCAGGTCGCGGCTGGCCTGTTGGTCCTACTAGCACTGAGTACTTATCTGGCCACCAACCTAGAGCGAGAGCTCATACCCGCCGTGGATAGGAAGCATTTGGTCCTCCGCGCCGAGTTGCCGTCGGGTGCCAATCTGCCGACCACGGCCGCGGAAATAACCAAGCTGGAACGCCGCCTGCTGCGCGAGGACGGCGTCGCCTCGGTGCTCTCGTCTATCGGCATCACCCGCGAAGTTCTCGACCGGCAGGACCGGCCCGGGCTGAACAAAGCAGTGCTGGACATCGAGGTCGCCGAAGGCAGCGAAAGTGCCGCGGTCGCCAAGCGGATTGAAGCGGTCTTTGGAGCGTTTGGCCGCCTAACCCTCTCGCTCTCGCCGCCAGAATCGGCCTTTGAGCAGCTTTTTCAGCAGCACCAGGCCCAATTCGACTTGAAAATCATCGGACCGCAGCTAACCGTCCTCGCCGATTTGCGCCAGCAAATCACCGATTTTATGCAGCAAGACGCGGGCTTTGCCAATGCCCGCGCCAACTTACGGGCAAGCAAGCAAGTGTTCAATGTCGAGCTCCAGCGAGAAGCAGCCCTACAGTACGGCATTCACCTCGCCGAACTCGCCGACTTTATCAACCGCCAACTGCAAGGCAGTACGCCCACTCAGTTCGTCGACTTTGCCGAGCGCATAGATATCAAGGTGCGGGCCGATCACCGCGAAGCGCTCGACTTGTGGCGCGTCCTCAACATGCAGTACCCGGTCAGAACGCCGGACCGCCTCGTCTCGGTCCCGCTCTCGGAGTTGGTGCGCCTCGAACCGAGCGAGGGCTACGAAGCCATCCACCGCGAAAACCAAACGCGCACCGTCGTCATCACGGCCGCCTTACAGGGCCTCGATTTTGCCCAAGCCAAGGCGCGGCTCAACGAATTCTTGCCCCAGCTAGCCATCCCCGCTGGATACTGGATCGAGATCGGCACTCAGCAGGCCGAATTGCAGGAACATTATCAAAACCTATACCTCATTCTCTTCATCTCCATCGTATTGGTCTATTTCATTCTCGCCGCCCAGTTTGAGTCCCTCGCCGTTCCTTTCGTAATCGTCGTAGCCGTGCCCCTCGCGTCTATAGGGGTCATCTGCACCCTGTGGCTAACGGGTAACACGCTCAACGTCATGTCCTTGTTGGGCTGCATCGTCCTCGTAGGGATCGTGGTCAACGATTCCATCGTCAAAACCGACTTCATCCATCGGCACTACCGCGCCAGCGGCGACCTTGGCCAAGCCATTGTGGAGGCCGGGCAAAAGCGTTTTCGCCCCATCTGTATGACTACCTTGACGACGGTCTGTGGCCTGTTGCCCATGGCCTTAGCCAGCGGCAGCGGCGCCGAACTGCGCCGTCCTTTGGCTTGGGCAGTCGTCGGGGGTATTTCCCTATCGACCCTACTGATCCTGATCGCCGTTCCCATTTTCTACTCGCTCGTCGCCCGGGCAAGGGACTGACATGTACAAGCTGCTGGACAGGCCAGTGGCCGTGGGCGTAGCCGGGGTGGCGGTGTTGGCGTTGGGGCTGATTTGTTTGCGGCTGGTCCCCATTGACATCGGCGGCGTGTTAGACGCTCCGCAACTCACCGTGCGCGTTGGGTGGCCCGGCGTTTCGGCACTCACCGTTGAGTCGCAGATTACAGCACCCTTGGAATCGCTCGTACAAAGTCTGCGGGGCGTGGTCCGGCTGCGCTCTACCAGTTCCGCGGGACACTCGTATATTACCGCTGAATTCGCCCCGGACACGGATATACAACTAGCCGAGCTAGCACTAGCCGAAAAGATCTATTCGTTCCGCCGCCAAATGCCGCCCGGTGCGGCACCGCCCCGCATTCAGTACACCGATCCCGATCAGTTCAACAACCCGAACTTTGTCCGCTTAATGCTGCTGGGCCGCGAAGACCCGGTAGTCCTGCGCCAATATGCAGACGACCGCTTGAAACTGGCCTTGCAATCCGTGCCGGGCGTTGAGCAAGTGACCGTGCGCGGTGGCGCCCAACAGCACATCCTCCTCGAAATGAACCACCTGTTGGCGCGGCACTGGCAAGTCGATCAAGGCGTGTTGAGCCAAGCACTGGCCGCCCAAGGCATCCAGACCCGTTTCCTCGGCGCGGCACCCAACCAGGGCCTACTCAGTAGCATCCAGATTCGCGGCAACCTCGCCGACTTGGAGACGCTCGAATACGTGCCGCTCAAGCGGCTGGCGAGTGGCCGTTTCATCTACCTAAAGGACGTAGCGACCGTGCGCTATCGACCCGGCTCGCCGTCCTCTCTCTACCGGATCAACGGATTCAACGCGATTGCCCTCCAATTTGAAAAAACGCCCGGTAGCGACATGATACGCACCTCCCAGCAGATTCGCGACAAGGTGGCCGAACTCGCCCAGCAGCTCCCCGAAGGCTTGGAGATCGTCGCGCTGCACGACAAGGGAGCCGAGGTAGAGCGGGACTTCCGCTTTCTGCGGGGCTGGTCGGCCTTTTCCATCGCGTTTATCGCATGGGTGCTGATAGGTGTTTTCAGGCAGTTCCAAACGGTCTTGCTCGTCTTGAGCTCCATCTGGTTGTCCGTTTTGGGGGCGGTCATCCTGTTCTTCGCCTTCGGCATTCACCTAAACCTCGCTACTCTGGCCGGCTTCACCATTGGTTTTGGCCTGATTGTAGACAACGCCATTGTCATCTACGACTACCTCCACCGCCGCGTCCAATCCCTCGCGCCCGGCGGCGATGTGCGGGCGGCTGTGGCCGCCGGGTTGCGCGAAGGGGTTCATCCCATTGTGGTGTCTAATCTGACCACCTTGGGGGCCTTTCTACCGGTCTTTTTTCTCTCCCGAGAATTACAAGGCTATTTCGAGCCGTTTGTGGTGGCTCTGGGGCTAACCCTCACTATCGCCCTCCTAGTGGCCCTCACCCTGATCCCGACCTTCTTCTACTGGATGGTCGCCCGGTCGGTTGGCGCCCCGGTTGCATCCACAGACCGCTGCTATCGCTTGTATCGTGCGGTGCTCTTCTTCTGCGTCCGGCACAAAGTAATGTTCCTCGGTTTGGTCGCGTGGATGGTGGGCGTACCGCTGTGGCTCTTGCCGGACCGACTAGGCGACGAGCGGGAGTTTGTGCCGGCCACCGACAAAATCACCACGCAACAACAGTACAAGGCTTGGCTCGCCACCAGAGATACAACCACTTCGTCCAGCTTCTTCGGCAACGTGATATTCTCGTCCAAACGCGCCCAAGCAGATCGTCCGATTTGGCAGCGGCTCTACGCCGGGGGGGCCGACCTATACAACCAAGCGTGGAGTAACCCCATAGTGAGCGCCGTCAAGCCCGCACTTTTTAAGGGGTCTGGCGGGGCCACGTATTTTTTATTTGGCAACCTATCGCACCGGCTCGACCGGCGACCTCCCCGGCACATTCTCCAAGAGCTTTCAGAAGGCTTTTCCCTGATCGTCTCTCTCCGAATACCCCACAACGCCCACATAAGCCGGATGGACAAAATTTTGCAGGATATAGAAAAACAATTGTTCAACTTCGCGCCGTATATCGAGGGCATCATCGCCCAAAGTGCGGGCCGGTACGGGCTTATTCAGGTGCTGCTCAAGGAAGAGTACCGCACCTCGGAGATACCCTACGTCCTCTACGAGCGTCTAGCGGCCTACGAGGGCAACCTCGGCGGCGTGGGAATGTCGATATATGGCAAGGGGCTAGAAGGGATCGGCAAGCCTTTAGGCGGAAGCCGCAGCGTCTCCAACCAGCTTAGTATCCACGGCTTCAACTTTGGGCAGGTAGGCAACATAGCCAACGACATGGCCGCGCGGCTAAGGCAGCGGCGCTCGCGGCGGATTAAGGACATTCACATCGACTTTGCCTACGGTCCATCTCAGCGCGAAATAGTGGCCCAGTTCGACCACGCCAAAACCGCGTCTATCGGCCTTAGCCACGCCGACGTCACGCGCGAGATCCAAAATCGACTCGCCACCAGCAGCCCTGCCGCACAGGTCTATGTGGACGGGCGACAATACGCCATAAGCGTCGCCGACACCGGAGCCAGTCGCATGAGTACCCGCCGCCTAAGCCAAGTCGCGTTGGATGCACACCCAGCGCGGATCGGACACGTCGCCCATATCGAACAACAAGCCGTGACACCTAGTATAAAACGCGAGGATCAACGCTACATCCGCACCATTGGCTTCACGGTTTTGGGCAGCCACTCTTACTCCCGCAGCATCTTACAAGACATCGTCGCCCATACACCGCTGCCATACGGCTATAGCCTTTCTAACCCCACGATGTACCGGATGGACCAAAAGGAGCAGCGCGAGTTGGGTGGCATGGTGCTTTTAGCGGTCCTTTTAGTCTGGATGATTGCCGCTGCGCTCTTTGAATCTTGGACCCAGCCGCTATTGGTGCTCGTCGCCTTGCCGCTCACGCTCATAGGAATAGGCGCCGCACTTTTCCTGTTCAATGCCCCTTTTAATCAAGGCGGCTATGCGGCCTTGTTGCTATTGATGGGCATTGCCGTCAACAATTCCATTCTGCTCGTGTACGCCATTTCCAACGCCTTGAAGCGGCGACCGGCCGATCCCACCGAGGCCATTACCCAAGCAGCTTTCCAGCGCCTACGCCCCATTTTCATCACCACCCTTACAACGGTCGCCGGCTTCCTGCCTATGTTGCTCCAGGGCGACAAAACCGACTTCTGGTACACCCTAGCCCTAGGGACATCCGGCGGCCTAGTGTCCTCGTCCATTTTGCTAATCCTAGTAGTGCCCCTGTGTGCTGTCTGGCGCATCCGCGTCCGCCCAAATGCCAAGCATGGAACGGGCGTTGCGGATTAGCCAACCAGTAGCTGTAGCGCGGTTTCTATGTTCAGTAGGGCTATGTCTTCCTCCCGCTCCAAAAACGGACGCACATCGGCCGCCACCCGATCCCACGCCAGCATACGCAGTCGGCTGGCGAGTACTTCTCGCCAAGTTTGCACCGTCAGGGCCTCGCCGGGCCACTGGGTCTGCTGCAACGCCGCGTTGAGTAGGGATAAATTGGGGGCCGGCCACGTCCGGTCACTCAAGTACCATATCAGGTCGTATAAATCCCGCCCTTTGGTATAAGGACGCTGTAGAATCGCATGTAGTTTGCCGGCCAATAGGGAAGCCCGGTCGTGGTGCTGGAGCCGCAACGTCACGTGCCGGCGCACCAAACGAGTCTCCAGTACGGCACCGGCGGGCGGTTTCGCATCAATCTCGATTTGTACGGAGAGAACTTCATCCCGGTGCGGTGAGAGACCGGCCTCATACAGAAGACCCCGGAAGCGCACGAACGCCCGGTGGACAGCCCGCTGGTCGTTTAAGCCGAGCCCAACTTCGTACCCCTCGCGAGCAAGTTCCGTGCGAATGGCTGCTAAGTAAGCACGCAAATCGTAGGCAGCCGAGTCGCCTTCAAGGGTAAAGTCGAGGTCTTCGGAGTAGCGCGGCAGCGCAAAGAGGAAGCGCAGGCTAGTGCCCCCTTGAAACGCCAGCGGCACCATCGCCCCCGCACGCTGTAGGGCGTCCAAGATGCGGGCTTGCAAGTACTCGCGCAGGATGTTGCGTCCCGGCAAGGGACCGGCTGCCTGCACGAGTTGGAACAGGTGATCCTTCATAGCGGCTCATAGCCCAACGCTGCGTCTTGGGCGAGTGCGCGAATGCGCCGCACGGCTCTCAGCAACTTGGGACGGGCGGCGATGGCAGCCAATCTGTCTAGGGTTGCCAGATCGAGGCGGCGCCAGTCGAGACGCAGTTCATGGATGTAGGCAGGTGCATCGCCATGCGGCTGTAAGTAAATCAGATCGAGCAGGGCCTTTTCGGGCACGGCGACAAAAGCCGATTGGCCGCACGCCAACTCCACGTATTGATAGCCGTAGAGCAGATCGGCCTTGAGGTGGCGAAAGGAAAAGCGCCCTAGCGGCGTCTGGTGGAGTTGGGGACGCCCACCGGCCACACAGGTCGCCTCCGGCACGTACTCGGGAATAGCACCAGCGTGGGCCAACGCCGACAGCCCGCTGACATACGAGCCGCGCACCAGTCGATTAGCGACGAGGAAGGGATGGGGCGCGGTTTGGCGGTAGGGCGATGCCAGCGCGTACAGCCCGCGCCGTAACTGGTGCAGCCGTCCGGCTTGGGTCCAGCGCACAAGCTGTCGCCGCACATCGCTTGGGTTTACGGGCCCGGCCAAGAGCAAGCCGGTTTCAAACACCGGCTCATCGGCCACGATGGCGAGCAATTGATCGAACTTCATAGCAATAGATTACCTTTAATGGCAATTTATTGCAATAAATCCATTCATCTGCTTGAATGCTACCGCTCTGGCGGCACCAAAAGCTGCGTCGTTTCCGCCCGGTCTTCTATCGCCTGCCAATCCCACAACTGCGGGACAAACTTCACATCGGCCCAAAGCCGCGCTTGATCGGCGTAATGCGGGCTGGCCGGGTGGCCCGAAGCCCCCAGCGGCGCGATCCAGCGCGAGCGGGTCCAGTCGGACGGATCGAAGATATAGCGGTTGACCGAAAGGCCCGTAACCGCGAAGTCGTCGAACGCATAGCTGCCGGCTAGTGGCGTATCGCCGTCGCCGTGAACGGGAAGTGCCGGGGGGTTGAGGATGGCCGCGGCCTCGGGAAATATGTCCGCGAATGGATGCTGGGGCTGGGTGCGGTGCAAGCGGCCCCAGTGCCATTGGTCCATATCGTCGCCGAGAGCTTCTTTGAGCGTGGCAAGGGCGCCGACTAGGGCCTCGGCTAGGGCTTGGGGCCACGTTTGGCCGGGCGGCAGCAGCGCCGTATCGCCGCGCTCGATGGCGAGGGTTGCTTCGAGGTTGATAAGACGCCAGTGGGCGTCGCCACCAGCCTCTGCGAGCAAGGCCAAGGCGTCGCTGCCGAGCAGGTGTTGCGCGATGCGGTAGCCCAGCAGGGCGCGGGTTTGGGCGTAGATCGTCGGCTGGACTTGGTCGCGGTCCATCTGGCCGTCCCACTGGCGCAGCCGGTTGAGAGCTTGGGCGCAGCCGGCGTCAGGCGGCTCAATGGCGATCAAGGCCCGCGTAAAGACTTGGGCTGGTAGCGAGCCGCGTTCGGCGTGGATGCGGCCCATAGCCTCGGGCGTGGCCGTGCCCTTGGCGAGCGCAAAAATGCGGGTCTGGATGCGGCGGGCGCGGTAGTCGGGGCTGAAGACGAGCCCGACGTAGTAGGGATAATCGTCACCGGTCACGCGCTGGTTGCAGGTGATGGCATAGCCGGTTGCCGGGTCTATGGCCTTGGGCAACTCGGCGTGGGGGATGTAGCCTCGCCACTCGTGCTCGCCGCACCAGCCGGGAACGGCGCACCAGCCGTTGGCGGCCTCGCGCACCGGGATCCGGCCCGCGTGGAGGTAGCCAAAACAGCCGTGGATGTCTGCGACCGCGTAGTTGTTGACCCGGTCGGTCCAGCGAGCGAATGCTTGGTGCAAGTCCGCGACCGAACGGGAGCGCATGGCGTCGCGGGCCGCGTCGGCCCAAGGAGTTCCTTCGCTGAGACCGGGGTCGCTGATGGCGATGGCTTGGCCCTGGCGCGGGTCGCCGGCGATGATGGGGCCGTGGTGGGTAACGACGACTTCGGCGGTAACGGGTGCCGCGTCGCGGACGTGAATTTTTTCCCGCAGAATTTCCGCCGGCCGCCACGCACCGCAGAATTCGTACTCCAAGCCATCGGCGGTCTCGCGGAAGCGCTCGACGAACAGATCTTGGGTGTCGGCACTGCCGTAGGTCATGCCCCAAGCCACGTACTCGTTGTGGCAAAAGTGCAGAGTACCGGGGACGCCGGGCACCGAATAGCCGCTGACGGCCAAGTCGGAGCAGTCGAGATGGACTTGGTAATAGACGGAAGGGGTGTCGAGGGCGCGATGCGAGTCGCCAGCTACCAGGGGCAAGCCCGAATCCGTGTACGCACCGGCGATGGCCCACGCATTGGAGCCGGGATCGGTTTCGCGGCGGAGCGCGGCGAGGCCGTCGAGAGGTTCGCCTTGGTACTCGGTGCCGGGCGGCACGGTGAGTAGATGGCCTTGGGGATAGCCTTTGATGAGTTGCGCGAGGTTTTCTGGGCCTACGACTTGGGCCAAGCGGGTGCGCCAGAGCTTGGATTCAAAGGTGCCGAGCAGGCTGTTGCGCATTTTGTACACGGCGAGGCAGTGCCAACTTTCCCACGGCTCGGGCTGCTGGCCGAGGAGTTGATATTCGACGGGCCGGGTCGTTGTCGCCGCCAAAAAGGCGTTGACGCCCGCGGCGTATGCGTCGAGCATGGCGCGGGCTTGGGGGCTGGACGCTTGGTAGTCCAACTTGGCGGTGCGGCCCATGCCCGCAGCGCGCAGAAGGCGGTCGCGGTCTAGCCCGGCGGGGCCGGCCCATTCGGCCCAGCGGCCTAGGGCTTGGTGGCGGTCGAAGTCCATCTGCCACAAGCGATCTTGGGCGGTGGCGAAGCCTTGGGCGAAAAACAGGTCGGCTTCGCTAGTGGCTCGGATGTGGGGGATTCCCCAAGGGTCGCGGTGGATAGTGACGGTTTTTTCAAGGCCCTCGCAATACTGGGTGCTTTCGAGGTCGGGGAGGGCTGCTTGGAGGTCTTTGGCAGTGATAGGCATGGCATTCCTCGTGTGGGTTAGTTCAGGGTATTCTGCAAGGCAAATGCTTTTGCCGCAATAGGCACATCGGTAGCTTTGTCTCCGATCTTAAGTACACGACCGTAGGGCCGTCTTTGGGTGTGCGGGCGTCTCGCCCGCCTGGCGGGGCCGAGGTCTACACTCATAGGTTTAGATACTGGATGGCCCTTCGATAAGGCGACCAAACCGCACTGGAAGCTCTGCCGAAGGACCTGCGAATCTCTTTAGGGACCTGCCCGACTCTTACGTGCGTTCATCTTGACAAAATCTAAAAAATTGGGGTTTGTCTGATACGGCCCCTTAACGTGCTGGGGGCTACATGACCAAGACATAGCAGGTGTAAAACGATGCCTGCGATCAGCCCCGCAGCCACCGCGGTTAACGACTGGGCTGCAGCAGACTTGCGACTTATCTTCACCGGAATCCCGCCACAGTATTTCTCTATAGTCGTCTCTATCGGTCTGAACAACGGCTAGAGGCTATTGCGAGCCGGGCTTTAGCTTGACCGATCTCGCTCGGGTGCTGTGGTCGCACGACAAACGGCTTCCGGTGCTGGGAGGGTGCCTGACTATGAAATCGAGAGACATTGACTATGAAGCGTTTTTGGTCCACTTACGAGTTCACTCTCCGTCAGGAACGGCGGCGGCGAAAATTCGACCATCGACGGCACCATGCACAGGAACGGCAAACGGCGTTGCGGAAGCGACCGACGAGACTCCGATCAACACGCTCTCGTCAACAAGAATCGTCCCTGCCAGCACCCGAAACGCTCAGTCTTTTCGACGAACCTGACAAAACTCTCGAGTACTGCAACACATTACGGAAGCATCTTAATCAACGAGGCACCAAGATTTTTCTTGACCTTGGCGATGTCCAACATTTTACTAGTGATGCGCTCCTTCTGATTCGAGCAATTATGGCCTCCAGTGTCCATCACAATCAGGTCAGCGGAAATTTACCACGAGATCCAGCTATAGCCTCCGAATTCAAAGCATCTGGTTTCTTCGCCGGCTTTGCCAAGCCACCGGCTAATCTTCCTCCTGCAAAGGGACTGATATTAAAAAAATCAAGCGATAAGGTGCTAGCGGAAACGGCTGCGGAATTAGTCGACTTCGCAAAGAAACACGTACCCATCACCAAGAAACGCGCTAATTCCTGTTTCCAGACTCTTGTCGAGGCCATGACAAACACCCACAATCACGCGGGAGGCATGAAACCTGTAGGACATCAGAAGCGACAGAAGCGACGTTTTCCAAAAAAATGGTTTGTCAGCGTCTATTGCCGAGATCAAACTGCTTACTTCAGCTTTATAGATCTTGGCATTGGTATTCTAAAGAGCGCACCAGCAAGAAACATACTGCAAAAAGCCGGGGCTTCGCTTTCCTCGTATGGACGAATCAGTTTACTAGAAGACGCCTTCAAGGGACGCATCGGATCTGCCACAGGTAAACCCGGCAGGGGACTCGGACTGCCTAGGATGAAACAGGATGCGGAGAGTGGCATGTTACCGGACCTTCAAGTATTGACATCTGACATCGTTGGATCTGTTGCTTCTCTTGACTTCAAAACAATCGCCCATTCTTTGCGCGGCACAATGTTTCGTTGGCGCGCCCTTCACGAGGAGTCGAGCAATGATTGAGATCAATATCGCCAAAGACTTCACGACACTACCAGGTCCACGATACAAGGAACAAGGGCCTGGATCCGGCCAGCAGTTTCTAGAAAAATATCTAAAGCCTGCGTTCCTGAGGGCGAGAGAGACCAAGGAGCAGGTGACCATTCAACTCGATGGTGTCAAATACGGTTATCCCACGTCGTTTCTTGAAGAAGCGTTCGGAGGACTCGCCAGAGAATTCGGGATAGAGGAGGTTCAGAATCTTCTATCCTTCGAGTCGGCAGTTGAACCGATGCTCGATTTCGAGATTCGCCACTACATCAAGCATGCCAACGACACGCCTGGGACAAGCCCACGACCGGCGACATGAGTAGTTTCAACATCCCCGCGATCATACTCAGTGCCCTCCTCGGCGCACTCGCAATGTCATTAGTGCGCGAACCCCAACTTCCGATTTCCGGCTTGATCAGCGCGACAGCAACCTTTGCCATCGGTTGGTGGATTCACAGGGCCGTGCGGCGCAGAGGAGAACTTGACCGAATCCCGATCGATTACTTGTCGGATCTTAATCGCCGGATCAACGAGTTGATTTCGGCATGTCTGGGCCCTGTAAATGCAGAGGGCGAATCCAAACGCTTAGTGAGTCTTACCCTACTCTCCAATGAGATTCATTGGCTACGCATCATTGCTAACAGGGTGCAACCCAAGCTGAGAGTGCAACCCAAACTGAATCAGTTGGGAGACGAACTTGCGTCGCATTACGTGGGCTTCAAGAGACATCTGACGAGCGATTCGGTCGATTTGGTAGCGGCCTCGAACGCCAGCCACGAGATACGGATGACCGCTCTGATGGTCCAATGGCGTATCTGCCGGCATATCCTCGATCGAAAAACAGATATCGACATCTTCACATCCCTTTGATGCTGAAACGCTAGCACTCGTGTTGGTTGCTTTATTCTAGCGTCGCGGCCTAGAGATTCGTTCGACAACGTTGCTCGACTCTGGCGAGGCCGGATTCGGCAGTCGTGGTCCATTTAGCTCAACATAGTTCATTTTATTTAGCTGATTCCGCAGTGGGGTTTAGGCCCTCCCCCGTGGCCTCTTTCGGGGACCGAAGGCTCCTCGCCCCGGGTCGGAGAGAGCCGGGGGTGGGGTTAGGTCGGGCCGGAAAGTCCGCATCTTGGGCCCAGACAACCGGTCGGCTCGCTGGATCTTGGGTGCGCGGGCCTCTGGCCCGCAATGGATTCCCGTGTGCGCGGCAAGGACGCCGGAGATCAGCAAGGGCCGACGATAACCAACGACGGCGGACCAGCAATTAAAATCTTCGCTGGCCGCGCTCGAGTTTGAGCTGCGGAATGTCCTTCAACTGTACCTTTAAAAAGAACGCCCGATTCTGGTAGAAGGTGCTCGGTTGCACGTTGAGGGTTGCGGTCCAGTCGTGAAATTCCTTTCGCAGGGACAACAGCTCGGAAGTGATGCGCTTGGTGGCCAACAGCCGCGTCCCTGGGGCGCGCAGATTGTAGTTGAGCGAATAATTGCAATGCCAACTCGCCAAGCTAAAGCCGACCGCGCTCCGCATCCAAGAGCGGATGAAGCTAGCGGCTGTAGTGGTGGCGCGGCGGTGCGAGATATAATGGCTGAGTTGTAAGCGGCTACCGCGCCGGCGGTTGTCGATGTCGCGCAGGAGGCCGTTTTCAAAGCCGAAGGATTCCCGACCATAGGGGTTGGCGGTGCCCAAGCTACTCTGCCCGTAGCGGCTACTGGACTGGTCAGTATCCCCGCGAGATGTCTCTGACCGCCGCGACCAGCTAGCTGAGGTCCGCACTTCGAGTCGCTCGCGGCGCGGTGCCAACAAGTGCAGTCGGTTTTGCTCGTCGTAAAACTGGTGGTGCAAGGTCAGCCGCGAGTCTAGGTAGCGACCCGCCTCGACGCTTAGGGTCGTGCGCAGGTCGTCTAGCCGTTGTTCCTTTCTTTGAAAGTCATAGGCCGTAGAGAAATTGAGCTGGACTAGGCGCACTTTGTGCTCTTCTTCTTCGCGCAAAATTTTGGCCCACAAGGTGTTGTCGAGGCGCAAGTTCAGGGTCCGCCGGTGTTGGAGCGGGCTGCCGTCGCCGCCAAAGCCTAAGACGCCGCCGGTGTCGGCGCGGGAGGCTTGATAGCTGAGCGAGACGCTGGGTTTGAGCACGTGGCGCAGGGCTTGGAGGGGACCGATGGAGGGGTTAAAGAGGCCGTAGAAGGTCTGGCTCAGGGACGCGCGGGTCGAGAAGCGGTCGCGGCGCCGGCTGCGGGTTGCGCCCTCGCGCAAGTCTTGGTCGCTCCAGTCTTGGTTGAGTGTCGGGCTGAGATTGAGCCAAGAGAAGGGGCGGTACTGCGCACTGACGCGCCAGCTTACTTGGCCCCTAGTTTGGCTGGTGGTGTCCGTGCGGCTGCCGCGCTGGGTATTGCGCAGACTGGCGTTGCCGTCGTAGTAGATGCGACTGTACCAAGGAAGGTTTTGACGACTTTGGCCCGCTTGGCCCCAAATCGGCTTGCGGCTTTTACGCAGACTGAGCTCGGGCAGGACGGTGGAGAATCGCTCGGTGTCGAGGTTTTTGGTCTGGCTTGCTTGCAGGCTCAAGCTGTTGCCCGAGCCGCGCCAGCGCCGCGTGTAGCTGAGGTTGGAGCGCAAGGTGCGGTTGAGGCGGTCTTGCAGGCTCGTGCTGTTGTCTTGGGCAAAGCTGTTGTTGCTCTGGAAGGTGCCGTTGGCCCGCAAACTCGCGTCGCGCCCGAGCTCTTGGCTGTGTCTGAATTCGAGTCGCCAGTTGCGCGAGGCCGTGCGGCCCTCTTGGCGATTTTCGAATTGGGTGCTGACGTGGCCTCTGAAGCGGTAGCGTGCGGCGTAGTTGAGGCGAGCGCGTCCTAGCCAGCCCGAGCGCTGTCGCAGGTCGGTCGCCAGGGATAGGTCCCAATAGTCGTTGGGCGCGAGGTAGTAGCCCAAGTTGCGCAGTTCCCACTCGCTTTGCCGCGCCCCAAATCTAGGAGTGCGTTGCCCAAAACTCGGCGTCAAAATCCCAGACTGACGATCTTCGCGCAGCGAGAATACGAAAAAGGGAATCCACAACAGCCGCCGCTCCCTGATGCGGAAATACACCGGGCGCGCCACGGCCATGTCGCCCGCTAAGACCTTGATGCGCGGGCTGTAGAAGTCAAAGTGGGGGTGGTCGGCGTCGCACGTGGTGTACGAGCCTTGGTGGATGTGGAACTCGGTGTTGCTGCGGGCTTGGATCAAGTGGCCGGCGTAAAATCCCTTGTCGCGGTGAATTTTGCCTTTGAGGATGGTTCCTTGCTCGGTGGCGAGGTCGTAGAGGATGCGCTCGCCGCGCAGCGTTTGGTCGCCTTGGCGCAACACCGGGCGGCCGACGACCCGCCCAAGCGAATCGAGGGCTGCGCGCGCTTCGACTTGGTCGCGGGCGCGGCGGAAGACGATCTCGGCGGCCTCCAATTCAGCGCCCTTGTGCGAGATGCGGGCCTGCCCTTGCAACAGGAGCGAGTCGCCGACCTCGTAGTAGCGCATATAGGTGGCTTGGTACGCAAAGCCTTGGTCTTTGCCTTGGTCCTTGGCTTGGGTCAGCAGGGCGCGGGCCTGTTGCAGTTGGATGTCGGACGCGTCGCTGCCACGGGCATGGGCGAGGGCTAGGCAAAGGACCAGCAGGCCGATCATGGCTGGCGCTGGCGGAACACTTCGTACAGGGCGATGCCGGCGGCTACCGAGGCATTGAGCGAGCCGATGGCCTCACCCGGCATGGGGATGTGCAGGAGCGCGTCGCAGCGCTTTTGCACCATGCGCCGCAGTCCCTGGCCCTCGCTGCCGATGACTAGGGCGCAGGGCTGGGTAAAGTCTGCGTCCGTCAAAGACTGCTCGCCGCCGGTGTCGAGTCCGGCGATGAAAAGTCCACAGGCGGCGGCTTTTTGCAGGGCCTTTTGCAAGTTGTCAACGCGGCAGACGGGCAGGTGCTGGGCCGCACCAGCGGCGGCTTTGAGCGCGGCTGGGGAGAGGCCGGCCGCGGCGCGGGCGGGCACGACTACGCCTTGCGCGCCGAGTGCGTGGGCGCTGCGGATGATGGCACCGAGGTTATAGGGATCCTGCACTTGGTCGAGGAAGAGGAGCAGAGCCGGGGCGGACAGGTGGGCGAGTACCGGATCGAAGTCCGCGTACGTTGCAGCCGCGGCATAGGCGACGACACTTTGGTGGCGGGGGCCAGCGAGGCGATCGAGCTGGGCTTTGTCGCGCAGATCGTAGGGGATATGGGCCTGCCGCGCACGGACGAAAATTTCGTCGATGACCGGGCCGCGTGCGCCTTTGGCGATGAGCAGGCGGCGCAGGGGGCGTTCGGCGCGGAGGGCTTCGAGCACGGGGTGGCGGCCCCAGAGCAGGTCGTCGGGTGTTTGTTTGGCGGGCATGAAGTTCTAGTTATCCAATGGTGCGATCCTGCTGGGCGGTTCTGAACGCTGAGCATGTAGCCAAGCTGCCATCAGTTCGCGGGATGCCCATTCCATCACAAGACGGCGGGCGCGGGCGGGAAGTCGCCCTGCCATCACACTGATGTCGTTTATATCTATGACAGCTTCATGTTCACCATACAGCGCGTGAAAATGGGGCGGATTGTGGTCGCTAAAGTTAATGCGAATGCTGATGCCATAGAATCTACAGAGTTCAGGCATCGCGGCTCTGCATTATCCGTTTCGCACCGGGCATCACTTCTTCAGCAGATTTGCCCGTGAGTTCCATGTACAGAGCATCGGCACAGAGGTCAATGTCGTCGTCCCAAGCTATGGCTCTATGGGGAGTTATATGCACTTTGGCGAAATATCCTGGCTCGTCCCAAATTTTGAACACGCCCTTTCCGGCAAGGTGCGACAGGTCAATCTCACCGGCGACGCCATCCGAGTATCGCAGCCAAATGCGGTAGTCTGCTCTTGGGTGAACTTCGGTTGGTCGAATCATTGCGCTGTCTCCTTTATACGACCCCGTCCTCAAGCAAGGAGTGTCATCGAATGCTCTCGCGGTAAGCAACACCAAGGTCTCAGTAGCGGTGGACCGTCCCGACGCCACGCCCTGGGTTGACTGGCTTCCCGCGTACGTTGGAAGGACGAGCTCTGCCCGCACCTAGCGCGGTTGCAGTAGGTGTCGTGTGTTTAGCTCTCAGCCTCATTCCGCGGTCTCGATTTGCTCTTTCCACTCATTCAGCTTGAGCAACGCCTGAAGCGGCGTAATCTGGCTGAGGTCCATGTCCTGCAACTCGGCTACCCACGGCGGGGCCGGCGCGGCAGAAAAGAGGGTCAGTTGGTGGGTCGGCTGGGGAAGTGGCGGCTGAGGGCGGCGGTGGATGTCTTGGGTGTCGATCTGATCTTTTTCGAGGCGAGCGAGAATCTCTTGGGCGCGCACGACGACTTGAGCCGGCATCCCGGCCATCTGCGCGACGTTGATGCCGTAGCTTTGGTCGGCAGCGCCCGGGGCCAGGCGGTGGAGGAACACCACGCGGTCGCCTTCTTCGCGCACCTGCACGTTGAAGTTGACGACGCGCTCTAGGTGGCTTTCGAGTTCGGTCATCTCGTGATAGTGGGTGGCAAAAAGGGTGCGCGGGTGGACCGCGCGGTGCTGGTGCAAGTATTCGACGATGGCATAGGCAATGCTCAGGCCATCGAAGGTGCTCGTTCCGCGCCCGAGCTCGTCGATGAGCAGCAAGCTGCGGCTGGTGGCGTTGTTGAGGATATTGGCGGCCTCGTGCATCTCCACCATGAAGGTGCTCTCGCCCCCGGCGAGGTTGTCGGACGCGCCCACGCGGGTGAAAATGCGATCGACGACGCCGATGGTGGCTTGGCGTGCGGGGACGAAGCTGCCCATCTGCGCCAGCAGCGCGATGAGGCCCACTTGGCGGATGATGGTGCTCTTGCCGGCCATGTTCGGGCCGGTGATGAGCATGATCTGCGCCCCGTTGCTGTCGAGGCGCACATCGTTGGGCACGAAGCGGCCCGTGCGGAGCTGGCGTTCGACGACCGGGTGGCGGCCGTCGCGGATTTCGATCCGCGAGCCTTCATCGACTTGGGGCCGGGAGTAGGATTCACTCGCGGCGACTTCGGCGAGGGAATACAGCACGTCGATGCGGGCAATGGCGCGGGCTATTTGCTGGACTTGGGGCGTCCAGCGGGCGGCGCGGTCGCGCAGGGCTAAGAACAGCTCATTTTCTAGCTCTTTGAGGCGATCCTCGGCCCCGAGGACCTTTTCCTCGTACTCCTTTAGCTCGGGCGTGATGAAGCGCTCGGCGTTGGTCAGGGTCTGTTTGCGCAGGTACTCGGCCGGGGTTTTGTCGAGGTTGGCCTTGCTGATTTCAATGTAGTAGCCAAAGACTTGGTTGTAGCTGATTTTGAGCGAGGCAATGCCAGTGCGCTCGCGCTCGGTGGTCTGCAAGCGGGCGATGTAGTCCTTGCCGCCGCGGGCTATTTGCCGCAGTTGATCGACGTCCGCGTGATAGCCGTCGCGGATTAGGCCGCCGTCGGTCAGAGATGCCGGGGGGGCGTCTACTAGGGCCCCGAGAATGTCGGCGACCAATTCGCTGACGTCGGGCAATCCTTTGGCGCATAGCTCTTGCAGGAGCGCGCTCTGGGCGGTGGCTAGCGCGGTGCCAATAGCCGGAGCGATGTCGAGCGAGCGGGCGAGGGCCACCACGTCGCGGGCGTTGGCCCGCAGGCAGCAAATCCGCGCGATCAGCCGCTCTAGGTCGCCGATCTGCGCTAGGGATTGGCCGAGGGTGCGGCGTCTTTTGCGCTGACGCAGGAGCTCGTCAACGGCCTCCAAGCGGGCCGTGATTAAGGGCGGAGACTTGAGCGGTTGGGCCACCCATTGGCGCAACAGACGCGCCCCCATAGGGGTGCGGGTGCGGTCGAGGATTTCGAGTACGGTGTTGGCGCGGCCTCCGTCTTGGCGATTGGCCACAAGCTCTAGGTTGCGCTGAGCGGTGGCGTCGATGAGGGCAAAGTGCTCGCGGTGCTTGCGCTGGAGGCGATTGATGTGTTCAACCGCGCCGCGCTGGTTTTCGCGCAGATAGGCCACCGTTGCCCCGCCGGCGCAGATGGCAGCCTTCATGTCCTCGCAGCCAAAGCCTTTGAGGGTCTGGACGCGAAGCTGATTGGTGAGGGTTTCGTATGCGGTGTCGGCGGCGAAGTGCCAATCCGCGAGGCGGCTGAGTGCTACGTGCGGCAGGGCGTTTTGCAAGGTGGCGACCCACTGTTGGTCGGCTCCTTCGGCGATGAGCAGCTCGGCTGGGTCTAAGCTCTCTAGCTCGTCGGCCAGATCCGGGGCGGGAATCTCGTCGAGCGCGAAATCTCCAGTTGACAAATCAATGCTAGCGAGGCCGACGCGGCTGGCGTGTGTGCAGACGCCGACGAGGAAGTTGTTGCGCTGTTGGTCGAGCACGGCGTCGGAAAGCGCCGTGCCCGGCGAGACGACCTCCACTACGTCGCGCTTGACTACGCCCTTGGCCTTTTTGGGATCTTCGATCTGCTCGCAGATGGCGACTTTGCGCCCGAGTTGGATGAGTTTGGCCAGATAGCCTTCCATGGCGTGATGGGGTACGCCAGCGAGGGGCACGTCGCCGGCCTTGCCAGCCGGGCGCGAGGTTAGAGTAAGGCCCAGCAGGTGCGCGGCTTCTTTGGCGTCGTCGAAGAACATCTCGTAGAAGTCGCCCATGCGAAAAAAGAGAATCGCGTCGGGGTGCTGACGCTTAAAGCGCATGTACTGCTCCATCGCCGGCGTGAGTTTGGTTCGCGGTGGCATAGCTTGGTTGGGGTTGGGGTTGGGGTTACAAAAATAAAAACGCGGTGGAACGAGCTTTCGTCCCACCGCGCTTGGCTGTTGCTGCGGAGCTTACGACTCGCCTTGCTCGCCGTGGGCGTCGCCCCAGCTTTCCATCTCGTCGTCCTTGTCGGCGGCGACTTCGACAGCCATGGCCTGGACGGGATGCTCGGCTAAGTAGGCTTCGTACTCGGCTTGATCCTTGTCCTTGAAGTACTCGCGGACGCTGAGGACGATCTTTTTCTGGTTCTTGTCGAACTCGATGACCTCTAGCGGAATCTCTTGCCCTTCGGCAAAGCTCTGGCACGGGGTTTGCAACCCCTCAATGGCCAAATGCGACAGCGGCACAAACCCATCAACTTCGTCGATGAGTGAGACGACCACGCCGCGCTCGAGCAGCCGCGAGATCGTGCCGCGCACCTCGACGCCTATGGCGTACTGCTCGGCAAAGTGAGGCCAGGGATTTGCAAAAGCATCCTTGTGGCTGAGCGAGATGCGCCGGCGCTTGATGTCGATTTCGGTGACAACCACCGGGATTACGTCGCCCTTTTTGAACATCTCGCTGGCTTGGCGAATGCGCTTGGTCCAGGACATGTCCGAAATGTGGACCAGCCCGTCGATGTTTTCTTCGATTTCGACGAAAGCCCCAAAATTGGTCAGGCTGCATACGGTGCCCTTGATCTTGGTGCCAGAGGGGTACTTGGCGTTGAGGGTATCCCACGGATCGTCTTCGGTTTGCTTCATACCGAGCGAGATCTTCTGGTTTTCGCTGTCGATTTTGAGCACCTTGACCTCGACGATATCGCCGAGGTTGACTAGCTTGGAAGGATGGCGCACGTGCTGGGTCCAGGACATCTCAGAGATGTGGACTAGGCCCTCAATGCCTTCCTCCAACTCGACGAAGGCGCCGTAGTCGGTGATGGAGACCACCTTGCCGCGCACCTGACTCTCAATCGGGTACTTATTCTCGATATTCTCCCACGGATGGGCCGTTAGTTGCTTTAGCCCCAAGGAGATGCGCTCGCGCTTGCGGTCGTAGCTGAGCACCTTGACCTTGATGCGGTCGCCGATGGAAACCAACTCCGAGGGGTGGTTGACGCGCCCCCACGACATGTCGGTGATGTGGAGCAGGCCATCGACGCCACCCAAGTCGATGAAAGCGCCGAAGTCGGTGATGTTTTTGACGACGCCCTCGCGGATTTGGCCTTCCTCCAATACCTTGACGATCTCCGCACGCATCCGGGCGCGCTCTTCTTCTAGCACGGCGCGGCGCGAGACGACGATGTTGCGCCGCGCCTTGTTGAGCTTGATGATTTTGAAGGGAAACTGGTGGCCGATGAACTGGTCGAAGTTTTTGACTTGGCGGATGTCGATCTGCGAACCGGGCAGAAAGGCCTCGACGCCAAAGAGGTTGACGACGATGCCGCCCTTGATGCGCCGCGTCAGTCGGCCCTCAACGGTGTTGCCGGTGTCGTGAGCATCCTTGATCAAATCCCAGACCCGCATGAAATCGGCCTTCTGCTTGGAAAGCACGACTTGGCCCTCTTGGTCTTCGACGTCCTCTAAGAAAACCTCGATTTCTTGGCCTTGCTCGATGGACTCGGGGTCGGAAAATTCCTTGACCGGCACCGCGCCTTCGGACTTGAAGCCAATATCGACCATCACTTCACTGGGGCCGATAGAGACGACCGTGCCCTTGACGATCTGGCCCTCTTTGATGCCGGAGATGCTCTCCTCGTAGAGGGCCATGAATTCGTCGAATTGGGCCTGATCGTACTCGGGCTTTTCCAGCTCTTCAACGCTGACGTTGCCGTACACCGGAGTTTCCGGCAGCTCTGCTGTTACTGTGGTTTCTTCGGTCATGTTGCGCAGATCCTCAAAAGGTTAAGGCGAAGTGCGCACTTCGCGTAGTGTGGTACTGGCGCGGATTTTCCGCACCAGCGTTGGTTAGGCTCCGCGTTGGCGGGCCAATGCGACGACGCAATCGACTTGGTCTGCCAAAGTCATGCAAGTCGTGTCGATTTCGACGACCTCGTCTGCTGCGCTCGTACCGCCGTAGTCGCGCTCGGCATCTTGCTGGTCGCGAGTTTGGATGTCGGAGCGGACCTGTGCGAATGTGGTACACACTCCGTTGGCGGTCAATTCCCGATGCCGGCGGCGGGTGCGCTCATCGAGGTCGGCGACCAAGGCGATTTTTAGCTCGGCGTCGGGAAAGACCACCGCGGCTATGTCGCGCCCTTCGGCGACTACCCCGCCTGCTCGACCCAACTGCTGCTGCTGGGCGACTAGGATGTGGCGCACCAAGGGCACGTTTGCGTATGCGCCCGCCCGGCGGGTAATGTCGGGCCGGCGAATGGCCTCGCTGATGTCCTGTCCGTTGAGCAGGACGCGCCCCCGACCCGAGTCCAAGTCTATGGTTGCGGTCGCCAGCAGGGCCTCCAGCGCGTCTTCGTCCTCGGGTGCCACCCCGCAACGGGTCGCCGCTAAGGCCACAGCCCGGTACATGGCGCCGGTGTCGAGATGGCGATAGCCTAGCCGCTCGGCCACCCGCCGCGCCGTAGTGGTCTTGCCGGTGCCGACGGTGCCGTCGATGGCGATGACGAGCCCGCGCCGTTTCACAAGCCGACCTCGGCTTTGAGTTGGCGGACCTCGCCAGGGCTGAGCCGGCGATGTTGGCCGGTGGCGAGCGGGCCGAGAGTCAGCCCGGCGAATTCGACCCGCGTCAATTGCCGCACCGGATAGCCGACGGCGCGGAGCATGCGACGCACTTGGCGCTTGCGTCCCTCGTGAATGCACAGGCTCAGCCGCGCCTGCTTGGCCCAGCCGCTGCGCCAGCGCTCCTCAACTCGTACTTGCGCCGGGGCTGTGGGGCCGTCGCCGAGCGCGATGCCTTGGCGCAGCCGGTCGAGTTGGGCCTCGTGCGGGTCGCCGCTGACGATGGCCTCATAGCGCTTGGCGACGACGAAGCGCGGGTGCAGCAGCCGATGGCCGAGCGCACCGTCGTCGGTCAGCAGCAAAAGCCCGGTGGTGTCGAGGTCGAGGCGACCTACGGGTACGGTGCCTGGGTGGAGCTCGGGCAAGAGGTCGAAGACCGTGGGCCGGTCGCGTGGGTCGCGGCAGGTGACTAGATAGCCGGCCGGCTTGTGCAAAAGCACGTATTCGTACTGGCCGGGCAGGGCGAGGACCCGGCCACCGCACTCGACCTGATCGGCACTCACGGCGACGACTCGGCCCGGCTCAGCGACGACCTCGCCGTTGACGCGCACGGCACCGCTTTGGATCAGCGCATCGCTGTGGCGGCGCGAGGCCACCCCGCAGCGGGCCAAGAAGCGATTGAGGCGCATGTGCGGCTCAGGAGCGTTCACTTTCGCCCTCTTCCTCCACCTGCTTTTGCAACTCGCCTAGCTCGGAGGCGAGCTGGCGAGCGGCAGTCGGCTGCTGGCCCTCGGCGAGCAACTCTTCTAATTCCTTGGGCTTGGGCAACTCGCCTAGCCCTCGCAGACCAAAGTGGACTAAAAATTCTCGGGTGGTGCCAAAGAGCATGGGCTTGCCAATGCCCTCGGAGCGGCCGGCGAGGCGGACCATGTTGAGTTCCATCAGCGTTTGCAACACGCTGGCCGAGCTAACGCCGCGGATGTTGTCGATCTCGACGCGGGTTACTGGCTGCTTGAAGGCGACGATGGCGAGAACTTCGAGGCCGGCCGGCGTGAGGCGCACTTGGCGCACAGCCTTGTGGTACTTGCGCAGCCAAGGGCCGCATTGCTGACGCGAGGCGAGTTGATAGCCGCCGGCCAATTCGACGATCTCGATCCCGTGCCCGGCCGCTTCGTACTGGGCGTTGAGCGCGTCAATGGCCTCGCGGATGTCGCGGCCGTTGTACCCGGCGAACAGCTCGACGAGGCGCCCCGGGGTTACTGGCTCGGCGGCCGTCAGCAGAATGGCCTCAATGATCGGCCGCGCCTGCGCCGGATTGACGTCGCGCGAGCCCGTTGTGAGTTCACGGCTCACGGGTCTGAATGGCCCCTGCTGCGGTTGGCTTCGACCTGAGTTCAGCCGAAGGTTGGAGTGGGGATTGCTCGATCCAGATCTCGCCAAAGGGCCGCGCCTGCTGTACGCGGACGCGCTGAGTTTTGAGCAGTTCTAGAATCCCGACGAAGGTGGCGATTAGGGCTTGGCGGTCGCGGCCTTGGAGCAAGCCCATGAAGCTAATGCGCGAGTTGCGCTCGAGCACGGCCAACAAGTAGTCAATGCACTCGGCGACTGAGATTTCTTCTTCGACGATTTGGTGGACCAAGTTTTCGGGCACCGTGTCGAGCACGTGCTTGTACACGACTAAGAGATCGAAGAGCGATACGGGCTGTAGCTGGGCTGGCTCCTCGACGCTGCCGCCCGGCCCTTGGCGGCGCAGGTACACGTCGCGCCGCTCGTTTTTGCGGACGCCCAGCCAGTCGGCAATGTCCTTAAATTGCTGGTACTCTAGCAGGCGACGGATCAACTCGGCCTGTGGGTCTTCTTCGCCGTCGCCATCGTCGTCGAGACCAAGTTCCTCGCGGGGCAGCATCATCTGCGACTTGATCCGCAGCAGAGTGGCGGCCATGAGGATAAAGTCGCTGGCCTGTTCGATGTCGAGTTGGTGGATTTGTTGCAAGAAGCCCAGGTACTGGGTGGTGATGTGGGCGATGGGAATGTCGTAGATGTCCAACTCGTCTTTGCGGATCAGATAGAGCAACAAGTCCATCGGACCTTCAAAGACATCGAGCTTAACTTCGTAGAGAGCGGCTTCTTCCTGTTCGATTGCGTCGCGTTCCATGAGAGAGCACCTGCCTTAGTCGATAAAAAGATACGGTTTCCAGCGCTGATCGTCGATACCGACAAAGTTGCGGATGAAGCTCACGTTATTGGGGCGCTTGGGTTTGCTGCGGAGCACGAGGCCGACCTGCTCGGGCCGGTGTTCGCCTTTCTTGTTGTTGCACAGGGCGCAGGCGCAGACGAGGTTTTCCCAAGTCCCTTGCCCTCCTTTGGTGCGCGGCACAATGTGATCGACCGTTAGCTTGCCTTCTTTGCTGCCGCAGTACTGGCACTGGTGATTGTCGCGCTTGAGGATGTTGCGCTTGGAAAGCACGACCCGTCGGCGCGGTGCGCGGATGTAGCGATCGAGGCGGACGACGCTGGGCACCGGATACTCTTGGGAAACCGAATGAATCACCTCGTTCATTTTTTCGACCGCTTCGGCCTTGCCGCGCAAAATTAGCAGTAAGGCCCGACGTACGCTGCATACGCTTAGCGGCTCGTAGTTTTGATTGAGGACCAGTACGCTTCTTTCCAACAAGAGTCTATCCACGGTGTAACGCGAATCAAATTTAAGCTACTTTTGGCATGTTCCAACCCTTGGGATTGGACCGCTGAACCAGTTTCCCACGATGCAATGTGCATTCCTTATAAAAAGCGCACGTATAGTGAACAAATGCAAGGTCAGTGGCTGGCGATCAGGTCGGCGTAGTCTTGGGCGCTGAGTAAGTCGTCTAAGTCAGCAGAGTCGTCGATGCGGATCGCCAGCAGCCAACCGCTGCCGTAAGGGTCTTCGTTGATTTGTTCGGCTTCTTCAGCGAGGCTGTCGTTGACTTCTAGCACCTCGCCGGAAGCCGGAGCGATCAGGTCGGCGACGGTCTTAACCGCCTCAAGTGTGCCAAAGGTCTCGCCTCGTTCGAGGTGCTGGCCCACTTCGGGCAACTCGGCGAATACGATGTCGCCCAACTCGGTTTGCGCGAAATCCGTAATGCCGATGGTGGCGATGTCGCTTTCTAACTGAAGCCATTCGTGGCTTTCCGAGTAGATCAAGTGCTCGGGAATCTGGGTCTGGCTCATGATTACCTCTCGTGCTTGCTCAAGACGACCACCTTGAGTTGGCTACGTAGTTGGTATCGAATTGCCCGGCGATAAAGTCGGGTTCGGTGAATAGGGTTCGGTGAAAGGGCAAGGTGGTGGCCACGCCTTCTATTGTGCATTCGCCCAAGACGCGACGCATCCGCGCTATGGCACTTTGGCGGTCGGAGCCGTAGGCGATGATTTTGGCCAGCAGGGAATCGTAGTAAGGAGGAATCTCGTAGCCTTGGTAGATGTGGCTGTCGATGCGGACGCCGGGGCCGCCCGGCAGGTGGAGAACTTGGATGACGCCCGAAGAGGGGATGAAGTTGCGCGCGGGATCCTCGGCGTTGATCCGGCATTCAATGGCGTGCCCGGTGAGTTGGACATCCGCTTGGCTAAAGCGGAGGGGCTCGCCGGCCGCAATGCGAATCTGTTCCCGGACTAGGTCGATGCCGGCGACTATTTCGGTAACCGGGTGCTCGACTTGGATGCGGGTATTCATCTCCATGAAGTAGAAGTTGTGGTCTGAATCGACGAGGAGTTCAATGGTCCCCGCGCTGTAGTAGCCGACCGCGGCTGCGCCGGCGAGGGCGGCCGCGCCAAGCCGCTGGCGCAGGTCGGGGTCAACTACGGGCGAGGGGCTTTCTTCGAGGAGCTTTTGGTGCCGTCGCTGAATGGAGCACTCGCGCTCGCCGAGGTGGACGAGGTTGCCGTGCTGGTCGCCGAGAACTTGGATTTCGATGTGGCGCGCCTCTTCGATGGAGCGCTCCATGTACACGGCGTCGCTGGTAAAGGCGGTACGCGCTTCGCGGCGCGCCATCTGCCAGGCTTCCTCCAATTCATCCATGGCGCGGACGACTCGCATCCCGCGCCCACCGCCGCCGGCCGAGGCCTTGAGGCGCAGCGGAAAGCCGACCTTTTCCGCCCATTGACGGGCGTCGTCTAGCGAGTGGAGTGCGCCCTCGCTGCCCGGTACCACGGGCACGTCGGCCTCCTGCATAGTGTGGCGGGCGACGGCCTTGTCGCCCATTTTGCGGATGGCCGCAGTAGGCGGGCCGATGAACTGGATGCCGCAATCGGCGCAGATTTCGGAGAAGTCGGCGTTTTCGGCTAAGGGGCCATAGCCGGGGTGGATCGCGTCGGCGTTGGTCAGTTGGGCGGCACTGATGATGTTGACGATGTTGCGGTAGCTGTCCTTGCCCGCCGCCGGGCCGATGCAGACGTCCTCGTCGGCAAAAGATACGTGCAAGGAGCGGGTGTCGGCTTGGGAGTGGACAGCCACCGTCGCGATGTCCATCTCCTTGCAGGCGCGGATGACGCGCAGGGCGATTTCGCCGCGGTCGGCAATGAGGATTTTTTTAAACACAGCCTTTTAGTCGGGGCGAATTTTGAACAGTGCTTGGTTGTATTCAACGGGTTGGGCGTCGCCGACGAGGATCTCGACTACTTCGCCTTGGACATCCGCTGGAATCTCGTTCATGATCTTCATGGCCTCGATGATGCAGAGGGTCTGGCCGCTTTCGATGCGATCGCCTTGGCGCACAAAGGGATCGGCTTCGGGCGAGGCGGCCTGATAAAACGTGCCGACCATGGGCGACAGCACCTCGTGCAGGCCATCGTCGGTCTTTTCGGCCGGAGCCGGAGTTGGGGCCGCAGGCTCCGGGGGCGCGGTGGACACCAGGGGCGCAATGGCCGGGGCTACAGGAGAGGGCGCACGACTGCGAGTTAAGCGGATGCGCGTGCCGTGCCAGAAGCTGTGTTGGACCTCTAGCTCTTCTAGATCGCTATCGTGAAAAAGCGCTAGCAGTTGGCGGAGCTTGTCTTGGTTCACAGGAGGTGTCGTCCTTTCTCAAACGCGCTCTACGTATTCGCCCGAGCGGGTATCGACCTTGAGCCGGTCGCCCTTGTTGATGAAGAGCGGCACTTGCACCACGTAGCCGGTTTCTAGGGTGGCTGGCTTGACCGCGCCAGTGGCGGTGTCGCCCTTGATGCCCGGTTCAGTGTGAGTGACGACAAGGGAGACGAAGTTGGGTAGCTCAACGGCGACGATCTCCTCGCCTGCTATGAGGAGGAAGGCGTTCTCGCTTTCTTTGAGGAGTGTGCTGGCTGTGCCGACGAGCGCGGCGGGCACTGGAAGTTGCTCGTAGGTGTCCAAGTCCATGAAGTAGTACAGCCCTTGGTCGGAATAGAGGTATTGCATCTGGCGCTTTTCGAGCCGGACTTGCTCTACTTTATCGCCCGAGCGGAAGGTGCGATCGAGCACAGCACCGGTCTTGGTGTTTTTGAGCTTGGTGCGCACGAAGGCACTGCCTTTGCCCGGTTTGACGTGCTGAAATTCGACGATGGAGAAGATCTCCCCGTTGAGGGACATAGTAAAGCCGTTTCTGAAATCTGTGGTATCTGCCATATCGCTCCCGTTAGTGTGCGTTACTGCTTCGTTCTAGCGAAGCTAGCTTGCTGCGGATGATGGTGTTGTTCGGCTCCTGTTCGAGCAGCTCGCGATACGTTTCAATCGCCTTTTGAGTCAAACCTTGCGTGGTATAGATTTCGGCTAGCGTCATAGTGGCAATACGCTTGCTTTTCGGTGCGCTTGGCTCGCTGGCGGCCGGGGTGGGTGGCTCTTCCGGTGCGGGCACTGGTTCGGCGATTTCCTCCTCTTCGATCTCCTGCAAGAGGCGGAGCAGTTCGCGGTCGTCGGTGTCGCCATACAGATCGTCGCGGTCGTCGGGCGGTTGGTTCGGCGGCAGTGCTTGGGGCGGAGTGGATTCGACCGGGGGCACGCTGGCGACGGCTGTGACCTCTTCGGGTTCGGACTCGGGCTTGGGTTCCGATTCCAGTTCCGGTTCCGGTTCCGGCTCCGATTCCGGTGTATCTTGGTGGACTTGGCTGGCGAAGTGGTCGATCTGATCGGTTAGAGTAGCGTCGAAAGGGTCGAAATACGCGGCTTGGCGCAGGCTTTGCAAGGCTAGCGGCGCGGCGTCGAGTTGCTCAAAAAGGTGGGCGAGGCGCTTGTGCCCGCTGGGGTTTTCCGGGTCAATCTGCAGAGCTTGCCCCATGGCCTCGCACGCTTGTTCTAAGTTTCCCCGTTTTTCATAGCACTTGCTGAGGATGATAAAGCCAGTGGCGTAATCGGGAAAACTCGCACAGCCCTTTTGGCACAGTTTGATGGCGCGCTCGATGCGCCCGCGTTTGAGATAGAGATCGGCGAGGCGAGCAAAGCGCGGGGAATCCGGGTCGCGGCGGAGTGCCTTTTCTAATTTGGCTATGGAGTTGGCCATGGCACTAGAGATGGGAGGGGCTAAAGCGGCTGAAACGAGAGGCTATTTTAGGTTCTGAACGGAGAAATGTCAAGGATGCAACAGGGCACTGGGCAGGAGCGAATTTGCCGCCGAAGGGAGTGCGGAAACAGCATCCGCAACCCCCCTTTGACAACTTAGATTTTATGCGAGGTACCGTCGAACTGTATGAGTTTCCGCTGTAGCGTTCGCAAGCTGATGCCCAGAATTTTGGCACTCTGAGTGCGGTTGCCGCTAGTGTGCATGAGCGTAGCCAAAATCATGTCCCTTTCAACTTCGTCTAGCCTCCTCGGCACAAAATCCAGCCTCTGAGATTCTGCATCGTCTGCCGGAGCGATTCTATCACCAATCGGCAAAATGGATTCGATGTCTTTTTTTGAGTGGCCGCTTCGGCCGCCGCGTGGGATTGGCGACTGGACTGGGTATCGAAAGCCTTTCGGGGTCGGTTCGCTGCGCGTCGATGAAGTGCTCTTCTAAGACATGATTTTGCTCTTTTTTCGCAACCGTGTGTTATTAAGCAGATGAACGACGCTGGCGAAAAGGCCGCTTAACCCGAACTCGCGTTCAGTTAATAAGGCCGTCTAGAAGGGAGGAGATAACATGCTCAACGCACTGAGTAGCCGATTTCTCGAATGGGGCCTCGGCGCGGACCTCAGCGCGGACCTCGCTGCACTGATCGCCTTGGCCTTGGTGGCCTTGGTCGCTTTGCTCGCCCATCTTTTAGCTAGAGGCCCGCTACTCCGCGGCTTCGCCGCCATCGTCCACCGCACTGATTTTCCCTATGACGACGCCCTGATCGAATGCCGAGTCTTGCATCGGCTGGCCCATCTAGTGCCCGGCTTCATCTTCTACCATCTAGGGCCAATGGCCTTAGCAGGCCATCCCGTTTCTGTCAAAATCATCCAAACCGCGGCGCCTATTTATCTGGTGCTCTCCGGCTTACTAGCCGTCGATGCGTTGATAAACGCGGGCGTCCGCATCTATCATAGCACGAGGGACTCGCACGAAGTTTCCATTAAGGGGCTGGTGCAGTTTTTTAAGATCATCCTCTTTTTGCTCGGCGGCGTCCTCGTCGTCTCGATTCTAATCGGCCAATCGCCGCTCTATTTGCTCGGCGGCCTGACGGCGATGACCGCGGTCCTGCTCTTGGTCTTCCGCGAC
Source organism: Candidatus Latescibacterota bacterium (assembly GCA_007571365.1). Taxonomy (GTDB): domain Bacteria; phylum Latescibacterota; class UBA2968; order UBA8231; family UBA8231. The sequence continues at coordinate 3,966 of RKRN01000209.1, read as the reverse complement.
TCGATCCTCGGGCTGGTCGCCGGCATCCAAGTCTCGGTCAACCGCTTGGTCGCCTGTGGCGACTGGATTGAAATGCCTCAATACGGAGCCGACGGCGACGTGATCGACATCACGCTGATGACGGTCAAAGTCCAAAACTGGGACCAGACCATCACGACCATCCCCACGTATGCGCTGATCAGCGAGTCGATCAAAAACTGGCGCGGGATGCAGGAGTCGGGCGGGCGGCGGATCAAGCGGGCGATCTACCTCGACGTCAGCACCATCAAGTTCTGCGACGAGGAAATGCTCGCCCGCTTCGCCAAAATCCAGTACATCACCGCCCACATTGAGCGCAAGAAGCAAGAGCTCGCCGAATACAACAAGCTCAACCAAGTAGATCTTTCGCATCTGGTAAACGGGCGGCGCATGACCAATGTCGGCACCTTTCGCGCCTACGTGCAGGCGTATCTGAAAAACCATCCGCAGATCAACCAAGAGATGACCTTTCTGGTGCGTCAGCTAGCGCCTACTTCCAAGGGACTGCCCCTCGAAATCTATGTCTTCTGCAAGGATAAGGTCTGGGCCAACTACGAGGCGATTCAGGCCGACATTTTCGACCACATCTTCGCCATTGTGCCCGCCTTTGATCTGCGGGTTTTTCAGAAGCCGGCCGGGACGGATTTTCGGGAGTTGGCATCGGTGTAGGGCTGTCGCTTGGGGCGGCCCTCAGACCGCGATGCCTGCGAAAGACTGACTTGCTCTTGGCTACGCCGTGCCGGGAGATTTGGCACGGGAGTTTTGCAGACGCGAGCTTTTTTACCGCCAAAGGGCGTGCGGAAACAGCGTCCGCAAACCCCTTTGGCAAAGATGGTGCGCCCGCAGGGGCTCGAACCCTGGACCCGCTGATTAAGAGTCAGCTGCTCTGCCAACTGAGCTACGGGCGCAGAGAAAATATCTGCACCAGTGGGCTTATCGTCAATGCCGCGCCAATTCCGGGAAGAGTTCGTCGTGGACTTCGGCGCATTGGCGCAGGTGAACCATGCGCTCCGGGCTGGCGGTATCGAGCATAGTGGGATAGAACATACCACCGCCGGTGACGACTTGGTAGCCGCCAGGAGAGTGCCGGCGGAGATAGTCCCTGAGAGTGGCTAGATCGGCGTCGTTGGTGCAGGGGCGGGTGAGGTTCATGGTAAACATGCGCCGCCGCTGGCTGCCGCCGAAGGAGGCGTGATAGAGGTCGTGGTTGAAGATGACGAGGTCGCCGGGGGTCGTTTCGAGCGCGAGGTGGCCGGGCACATCGCGCGGCTCGACACCAAACAGCTCCGCAGCGTTGTTGAGGTTGAGGCCCTTGGCGCGGACAAAGTGATTGGGATGGTGGCTGCCGGGCAGTACGCGCAGACAGCCCGTATCGCGGGTCAACTCGTCTAAGTAGAAGGCAATTTTGACTGAAAAAAGCTGGCCCCAGCTGCCATCGGGGTGCCAGCCGGTATCGCCGCTGTAGTAGTTGCCATCGCCACTGGCGTAGTTGAAGTTTTCGCCGAGGACGCCGTTGCAAATGGCGACGATGCGCTCGTCATCTAGGAGGTTGCAAAGCCGCTCGCGGTGCTCAATGGGGCCGCCGAACATGGTGCGCTTGCTGCCGTCGTGTTGTGCGCCGTTGCCACAAGCTTGGATGGAGTGCTCAAACTCCTCGGTGATCCAAGCGATCTCGTCGGCGGCAAAAAGCTGCGGGAAGTAGAGATAGCCAAAGCTTTTGAAGAAGCGAACCTGCGCGGGTGAAAGTTCCATGTGGGACCGTCTCTGGGTTGGATGCGCCGCGGAAAATACCACTTCTGCGCCGGTCAGCCAAGAGGTTCGATGGAAGTGATCTCTATGGTGCGTAGGTACTCGCAGAGGGCGCGACCGTCTAACGGCAGATCGAGCACGTCGGAAAAGGGCCACATGTCCCCGGTGAGAAAGTCGATAGCCGTTTGCCGCTCTTGATTGCAATCTGCGGTCTGCATGTCTTTGACGGCTTGGATGATGACGGCGGCAGCGAGCCGCCGGTGGCCGTCAAACCGGGCGCGATAGGTCGTCTTTTTTGTCTTCATCTGCTTTCCGCTTCCGCTAAATTGTACAACGCCCGAAGTACCCCTGAGTTTCACAGGTACAGCCCAATCACGCAGCCGGTCGCCATGGTCGCGAGCGTACCGCCGACCAACGAGCGCAGCCCCAAGCGCGCCAAGTCGCCGCGCCGCTCGGGCGCGATGCCGCCGATGCCGCCGATCATAATGGCTACGGAGCCGAAGTTGGCAAAGCCGCCAAGGGCGTATGTGGCAATAATGAACGAGCGCGTGCTCAAGGCGGTATTGCCTTCCATCTGCTGAGCGAGGGCTAGGTAGGCGACGAATTCGTTGAGAATGGTCTTCAGACCCATGAGTTCGCCGACGAGCCGCGCTTCGGCCCAAGGGATGCCCATCAACCACGTCAAGGGGTGGAAGAGGACGCCGGCTATGGATTGCAGGCTCCAGCCACTGGGCGTGCCGTTGAACAGCGCGTCGAGATAGCTCAGGCCATAGTTGACCAAGGCGACTAGACCGATAAAGGCGATGAGCATGGCGAGGATATTGATCACCAAGTGCATGCCCTCGGCCGCGCCACGGGCGGCCGCGTCGAGGCCGTTGAGGGTGTCCCTAGGGGGCAGCTCTACTTTCTCTTGGGCTGTTTCCGCTCGTTCCGTTTCCGGGATCATGAGCTTGGCTACGGCGATGGCGGCCGGGGCGCTAAGCAACGACGCGACGAAGATGTGCCCGGCAATATCCGGGTGAATCGCTCCGAGCATGGTCGCGTAAATGGTCATCACGGTGCCAGCGATGGTGGCCATGCCGCCGATCATCAGGCACAACAGTTCGCTTTCGGTTAGGCGGGCCACGTAGGGGCGGATCAAGAGCGGGGCTTCGGTCATGCCGAGAAAAATGTTGGCACTCATGCCGATGCCCTCGGCCGAGCTGATGCCCATGGACTTCTGCATGAACCGACTGAGCCGGGCGATGACCCAAGGGAGAAGCCGGTAGTGGTAGAGCACCCGCGAAAGCGAGGCGACGAAGATGAGGATCGCCGCGATTTCGAGGGCGACCACCGGCCCGTGTTCGCGGGCAAACGACTCTGCGCTGACGCCGCTAAACAGCAGCGACTCATTGGCGGTAAGCGCGGTTTTTTTGAGCAGGGTCGTCAAGTCGCTGGCGAGGCCAAAGACCAACGAGCGAATGGCTGGTTGCAGCAGGATGGCGGCCAGCAGGACTTGGAGCACCGTGGCTACGCCAATGGTTTTCCAGGGAATGGAGCGAGGGCGGTGGCCGCTGAGATAGGCTATGATGAGTAGAACGCAGTAGCCTAAGGCACTGTGGACGATTAACATAACATCCTAAAAAATAAAGGGTAAAACCGAAAAAAGTCAACGCCCGTGCGCCTTCAGGCGAGGGCGTTGAGGGCGCGTTGGACGACGGAGCGCAGGGGGCTGTCGGTCGGGATGCGGACGGCCCCGGCCCAGACTGGCAGGTTGCCGAGGGCCTGGGCGAGCTGGGCAAAGTACGAAGCGTCGGCGCGGGAACCACGACCGGCCATGCGGCTGCGCCAAACGTCTGGGGACGGCGGGTCGAGGTGGAGGACGGCTAGGGTGGCCGGGGCGATGTTGGCGGCGAGGTCTTCCCAGAGGGCATCCACGCCTAGTTCGGGGCCAAAGCCGCCGACGAGGAGGACTTGGCGGGTGCCGACGAGGTTAGCACAAGCTGCGGCGAGGGTGCTGGCATATTCGAGCGGACGGAGCTTGTGCCAGTAGTGCGGAACGCCGTAAGCCGCCCCGGGTGCGTCGCCTCGCAGCGCGGCTGCTTCGAGGATAAAACCCGCGGCCGTTTGGTCTTTGTCGAGCAGAAAGGTGTTGGGGCAGAGCGCGAGGAGTGCTCGGGCGACTGAGGTTTTGCCAACGGCCGGCGGGCCGCCCAAGAC
>RKRN01000060.1 GCA_007571365.1 Candidatus Latescibacterota bacterium | reverse complement strand
GGTCACGGCCGCCGGGTTGGACGCGTACCACCGGCGCTTTGGCCCGTCTTGGTACAGCTTTGACTACCGCGACCTGCACTTGGTAGTACTCAACAGCCAGATTCTAAACACCGGCCTAGCGGCCGAAAAAGAGCAAAGAACGTGGTTGGAAGCCGACTTGGCCGCGCACGCCCAGCGGCGCATCGCGGTATTCTTGCACTTGCCACCCTACCTGCACAACCCCACCGAGCCGCATCTGGGCCACTACGACAACATCGGCGAACCAGCCCGCACGTGGCTGTTGGAATTGTTGGCCACCCACCGGGTAGCGTGGCTTTTTGCCGCTCACGTGCATTTTGCCTTCTGCGCCCCGGCGGGAACGTTGGACTATCGCACCGTCCCCTCCACTTCTTTTACGCGGCCCGGTTTTAGCCATCTGTTCAGCAGCGCACCGCCGCCCGAGCAGGGCCGCGACGACCAGCCCAAGTTGGGGTTTTTCCTGTGTCGCCTGCGCCACAACCGCCTCGACATCCACCTAATCCGCACCACTGGAGCGCAGGACTGGGCATCGGGTCCGCGGCGCTTGCTCACTCCGGCAACCGCCGACTTGGGCGGCGCTCCATTGGGACTGACCGCGACCCACCCACTGGGCTGGGAGGCAGAAGTCCCCATAACCTTCCCCTCGGTAGTGCGCCAGCTGGTGCGCAACGACTATCCCCTGCTGGCCTGTTTGGAACTGGGCGTCCAAGCTCTGCGCTGCCCCTGGACCGATTTGGCTTCGTCTGGCGACCGCCTGCGCTTTTTGCGCCGCCAAGGCGTCCAAGTGCAAGCGACGATGCTCGACGACGAAGCCATTTCGTACGAGTCCATTTTAGAAAGCCACCGCGACCAAGTAGATACGTGGGAGATCCAAACGCCGGGCGGGCCTTGGCCCTCGTCGTCGTGTCTGTATCTGTGCAAGAGCTACCACCGCAATTTGCGGCTGTCTTTAGCGCCGCTAATCCCCGGCCAGCCGATAGCCGGCAAGCAGCACCCCCGCACCCGGGTCGGCTATCGACCCGAGGAAGTGGCCCAACTCGACCGGCAATTGCAAAACGCAGATACGTGGATCGAAGCGGCCCTGTGCCGACTAGATGCGATGGCCCCTTGGGAAGATGCCTTGGCTTGGCGTGCAGTACGTGCTTCGACCACGATGGGACGGCTAGATTTGCTCTTTGAATTGCCGGGACAAAGCGACCAAGACGATGCCATGCGGGCGGCAGAGGCACTTTTTGCAACGGCGTTGCTGCCGCGGGCGCGGCTTTTTGTCGAGCCTTTTATCGATCTGGACCGCACCATGGATATAGGCCAAGGGCTTTTGGATCCCCGGTGCAACCCCCGCCCCGTGTTTGGCGTCCTGCGCGTCCTCAACGCACTGCTGCAACGCTTCCGCGTGCCCTTTGCCGAGGCGACTAGTATAAAAGACGATGGTGCGACAGCGCGGCTGCTTCGCGGACCGACTCGCACGTTGGCTCTGCTGTTGCCAGCGGTCGCCGGCGCGGTAGCTCCGTCTGCTTGGGAGATGGCGGGATCGGCGCGGCTTTATCGCCTCGTCGAAGGGACTGTAGAAGAGCTGCAAGCCGAGCGGCTGTCAGCGGTAGCTCTCGACCAGCCGAGCTTGGTGATCGTCGAAAATTAGTCGATGTGCTCAGTGCGGTCCGAGTTGAGCAACGTACGCACTTCTTCGATATTGTCCAACCCCAGCCGGACGCGGCGTGCGAGGTTTTCCTCGGCCTCGCGCACCTTGGGCAACGTTTCCACCACATGGTCGAACTGGTCGTGCGGGATCACCACCACCCCATCGCGGTCGGCAACGACAATCTCCCCCGCATCGACGCAGATCCCGCCCATGACCACCGGCATACCGGCGGTCCCCGGGCCGTTGCGGGTGCAGGAGTTGGGGGTAATGCCCATGCAGAAGGCCGGCAGGCCAACGGGCAAGATGCCGTCGATGTCGCGCAGCAGGCCGTCGGTGACAAAGCCGGCGATGCCGCGGTTGCGCCCCATCGCCATCATGTTGTCGCCGGCAACCGCCGTCTTGGTGAACGTATCCGTGGCGATGAAAATAGCGTCCCCGCGCTGCGCGATTTCGAGCGCGGCAAAGACAGCGAGATTGTCGCCCGGCCCGGGATGGCAGGTGACGATAGGCGCGACGAACTTGCAGGTATTGGGATCGAGCGGTTTGATGCGGTAGTCGAGTGCGCCGCGGCCGTTCATACAATCGACGATAAAGCCGGTGGGCACATTGCGCAGCGCACGCAAGACAGCTTCCGCAGGCCGCGGAAAGTTGCGGCGGACGGTAAGTAGTGGCGGGTCTTTTATCATAGTAGCTTTAGCTCCAAAGGCGAATGAAGGCGGACTATTGTACAAGGGGCTAAGGGCGGTTGTCAAATTTTGCCCTTAGGCCCGCTGTGGGTTTTGCCGGTACCTGGTACATCACTAACATCATATTAAGCACTGCTGTTACGCATCCTTTGTCAGGCCTCGAGCAAGTCCCGTTGACGGTCTGTGCTCAGACTGGATTCCCGCTTGCGCTGGGTGCGCGGGCGTCTCGCCCGCATGGCGTACTGGATTCCCGCGGGCGCGGGAAGGACGCCGAGGGCCAGTAAGGGGCCGACGATAACCAGCGACTGCGTAATATCAGATAAAAAATAAAAAAATGAACGCTGTACACTGTCGATTGCACCAAGGCGGTATAACGTGACTTTGCGTGCGGCCTTGTTGGGGATTGTGGTGGTGCTGGCCATCGTCATGGGAGCACCCTATTCGATTTGGATGGTGCGCTCTTCGGAGGTTACGTGGTCGTATTTTCCGACTAGCGCCGGCTTTTGCTTTGTGGTGATTCTACTGGCGAATGCGCTGGTACGGTGGCTGCGGCCTAGGTGGGCGTTGCGGCCGGCCGAGTTGGCTATCATTGTGATCATGGGGTTGGCGGCGACCGGGATTCCGACCTTTATCGTCGGCACCTTGTTGGCGATTATTTCATCGCCGTACTACGGAGCCACTCTCGAAAACGATTGGGCCGGCAACATCCATCCCTACCTGCCCGATTGGGTGGTCCCCCGCGCCGACGGCGACGCCATGCGTTGGTTCTACGAGGGGCTGCCCAAGGGCCAAGCCCTGCCGTTTGAGGTCTGGATCGGGCCGCTGTTTTGGCTGTTGAGTCTGATCTTGGCCGTGTACTTCGCCTGCTTCTGCTTGGTGGTGATTTTTCGCCGCCAATGGGTAGAGCACGAGCGACTAGTCTTCCCGCTGATGGAGCTGCCGCGGTTGCTGATCGACGACGACGGGCGGGCGATTGTGCGCTCCAAGGGGTTTTGGCTTGGCGCGGCGATTCCACTGGGGATGATCCTGTTCAACATCATTGGTTCGTTCTACATCGGCTTTCCCAAGATCAACTTCAATCACGCCGTCAATCTACAACTGAGCCGGGAGTTTCCCACCATCAGCCTGATGCTCTACTTCCCGGTGATCGGCTTTATGTACCTAGTCAGCACTAGCGTCTCGTTCAGCATCCTGTTCTTTTACTTAGTAGCGGTGGTGCAAGAGGGGATTACCAACCGCATCGGCTACGACGTGACGCGGCCCGATGCCTTCGTCTGGGGAATGCAGTCGCTTTCTTGGCAGGCGTGGGGCGGCTTTACGGCGATGGTGCTGTTAAGCGTGTGGATGGCGCGCGGCCATCTAGCGGCGGTGGTGCGCCAAGCCTTGGGGGGACGGCGGACTATAGACGACCGCGCGGAAATGGTTTCCTATCGCACGGCGGTTGGCGGCTTCATGGCCGCGTTGGTCTATATCCTCGGCTGGTTGTGGCGGTCTGGGATGGATCTCCACATAGCCGCGCTTTTTATGTTTGGCGTGCTAGTCGCCTATTACGGCATCACGCGGTTGGTGGTGCAGGCTGGGGTCTATTTTTTGACGCCGCCGGTGGGTGCTCAGGCTTTTGCGCTGGCGATAACCGGCACGGGTATCGGCGGGCACAATTTGGTGGCACTGGGGGTTTCCTATACTTGGTTTGGGGATGTGCAATCGCTTTTTATGCCAGCGGCAGCGCACGGTGCCCGGCTCGGTGAACTGTACCGGGTTCGCCGGTCGATGGCCTTGGCGCTGGGCCTTGCTGCCATCGTAGGCTTTACGACCTGTCTCTACTTCGTTCTTGCGCTGTGCTACCAGTACGGCGCCGGCAATTTCGGCTCTTGGTACTTTATCGCTGGTGGCGGAGCCGGCGGCATGGCGTACAACGGCGTGATCCGGCACTTCAACGATCCGTGGCCGACCGACTGGAACAAGCTGTCTTACTTTGGCATCGGCATGGTGGCCTACGCAATGTTGGCCTTCCTCCAGTATCGCTTTCACGGGTGGCCGCTGCATCCGGTGGGCATTGCGGTAGCGCCGCTGTGGATGACGCGACTCATCGCGTTTTCGGTCTTGCTAGCGTGGATAGCCAAGAGCGCGATTATGCGCTATGGTGGAATCGCGGCGTACCGGCGGGCGCGGCCGTTTTTTATGGGGTTGATCGCCGGGTATTTCTTGGGGATTGGATTGTCGTATTTGGCGGATATTTTTTGGTTTATGGGCGAGGGGCATGCGTATTTTCACGGGTGAGTGCGTTTGCCAGCCGCGCACTCACCAACCGGTTCAGGCTCACGCCCTGCTCGGCTGCTTGGATGGCGAGTGCGCGGTGTGCTTCCGGCGGCAAGCGCACCACGAACTTCCCGCTATAGTTGCGGTCCGCTATTGGCTGCGGTGCGGGTTCGCCGGTCGCCAGCATGCCTGCGAGGCACTCGCGCACAAGGCACTGGATGCCGGACAACGCCGCCGCAGGCGTAGGCACTAGCCAGCTCAGCGATGGGAATTCAGCGCATAGACCCACATGTTCGTTGTCTTCGGCCGACCACGTGATGCGGTAGGTGTAATGGTCATTCATTGTCCAAAATACTTGTGCTCTTCTTGGGTTTTGCCACGGATATGATATAGAAAACCGGCTTAGGCGATCTGAGTACGTACTCATCTACAACCGACTACGGACATACCCCAAGCCATTGGCAATTGTACGCCGTCAGTTCGTGTTCAATATCTGGATTCGTAAAATCTCTGGAGTTCTTGGTAATGAAACAGCTATAATCCTCGGATGCTGTAGCTAGATGATCGAGAATTGATGCATAAACTATCGAATCTTGCGGCGAAAGACTGCGACTCTCTTGGAATGTTATCGCGGCTCTGATGATGCTCAAACCTATGGGTATCACTCCAACGGTCTGTAAAATCCTTTCCAGAGTATCATCGAGTCGGTGTTTTTCTTCTTCACCACTTCTGAGCAATAAATCTGTGAGCTCCCGAAACTCAGCCGATGACTCTTGGTAAGGTCTCGAACGAGAGAGTTCATGAATAGCCGTAATGAGTTGTTCATATAGTCTTCGTCTTTGCTTTGAGCGACGTACCCACGCTTCATACGGCTCTCCAATACTGAAGGCGGGCAACATCAAGCAAATATCTCCTGACTCCGATAGACTCAAGAGTTCCAAGCAACCTTCATGTTCTTCTTGAAGAAAAGCGAGTTCCAAGACAAAATTTGATTCTACATACACAATCATACTGTAGCTTCAACTGCAACAGAACCGCGTGTAACCGCTTCGTATAGCCCTGAGTCGAAGAGCCATTGGAGATTGGGGTCAACTGTGTCTCGTTGAAGCTCTGTACGAACTGTATCTTCCAGCCACGACATTATAAGCAATTCGATTCCATACCCACTTATATCGTTAAGGGATTGGTTTGATTTAAGATATGGTGCCAGTACTTCAGTAGCATCTATCTTATAGTCAGGTTCTGCCAGATTATTCACAGGCGTGGTATCTATCCACAAATAAAAAAAATCAGGAAGCACTAGTAAGAAGTAAGGTGTATGCGGTATGAACGAATGAGCCAATAAATTGTGCCGCATGCGGATGACCCACTCAGCGGATGCACCAAGTTTGTTTTTGATTTCGACGACGAGTTGGAGTTTCCTGTCTGGACTATACACCGCAATATCGACGCTTCTTACTGTATGAGTTTCCACAGTTACGAACCTCCATGTATGACTAGCTACAATTTCTTGAGAAGCTCTCAAATAGATTCTTATCTAACGATCCCGCAGCGTTTCTCTCATTTTACTTCCCACGTTAAGCCATGTCAAGCAAATTAGGGGCATGCGTACTTTCGCGGATGAGACCAAAAAGGCCCTAGTGCGGTAAAGCACTAGGGCCTTCGTTCTACGGAATGGTCGTCGGGATCAATTGTCCAATAAAAGCTTGAGCATTCCCACGCAGAGTGCGACTAGTAAGCCGATCACCCAACGTTGGGTTTTCTCGATATTTCCCAGTCGTTTATCGATCTGCTCGACAACTCCGTCAAGCCGCCCGATTAGCGTGGCGTACGTTAAAAGCGTCTGTGTAGTCGTTTCCTGAGCCGGTTTTTTCGTCGATTCCATGAGATAGAGGATTGTTTCGCAACATCACGGGCTAGGCCCACCACTCCTCCTCCGCTTGAAGCCCCCTCGTCGATATCCTATCTTGACAGCCGCTCGTCCCATTCCACAGACAAAGCAAAGGTCATGACCAAACCCAAGCTACTCAATGCGCTCTTCTTGGTGTTTGCCGCCGCCATGATTGCGGTCGTCGGTTTCGGCGATCCGGGCGCAGTCAGTCGTGCGGTGAACGACTTCTTCGGCTGGGCCCCCAACCCGCCGGTCGAAGCGCGGCTGGTGGACCCCGCGCAAGCCGCCGAGCTGCGCGCCCTAGTCGCCGGCCTTGACGAGGCGGACATTGCCGCTGAGATCGCGCGCTTTGCTGCCTTTGGCTCGCGGGTGCCGGGGTATGCTGGGGAACGGCAGGCCCGCGACTACGTGCGCCAGCGGTTTGCGGCGCTGGGGCTGGAGGACGTACAGAGCGAGGCATTTGAGGTGGCCGTGCCCATCGATCGCGGCGGCGAGTTGGTGGTAGAGGGCGGCGATAGCAAGCGGCTCTACAGCTTGTGGCCCAATGGCGTGCGCACATCCTCGCTGGGGCCGGGCGGCGTGCGCGGCCCGCTAATCTATGGAGGACAAGGCGCGCTCGAAGCATTGGACGGCCAGCCCGTGCAGGGCAGCGTCGTGCTGTTGGACTTTGCCAGCGGCCAAAACTATCTCCACGCCGCATCGCTGGGCGCCAAGGCCATCGTCTTTTTCGACAACGGCGGCGTCAACCGCGAGCAAGCCGCCGACAAATTCCTCAAGGTGCCGGTCGACATCCCGCGATTTTGGCTCGAGCGACGCGATGCGCTCGATGTGCTGGTGCGCCTGCGCACCGGGCCGGTGGCCGTCCACTTGAATGCGCGGATGGATTGGCAGGGCGTGGAAGCGCACAACGTGTATGGCTACCTGCCCGGATCGCCCGAGCTGCTACCGGCGAAAAGCCGCGAAAAGCCGCAGGCGTGGCGGGACCAAACCATCGTCATCCAAGCCTATTACGACGCGATCTCGGTAGTGCCGGCACTGGCCCCGGGAGCGGAAAACGCGGCTGGAATCGTCGCCCTGCTCCAGCTAGTGGAGCTACTAAAAGAATATCGCCCGCACTACTCAGTGCTCTTTTTGGCGACCTCCGGGCACTTTGCGGGCCTGTCCGGTATCAATGATTTCCTCTATCGGCACAGTCGCCGCAGCGACTATTTCCGCGAGCGCATGAGCGAAGCCGAGCGCATCGACTTCGACCTGATGCTGTCGCTGGATCTGTCGAGCCACGCCGATCGCACGGCCAGCTTTGGCATGGGCACTTTCTACAATCCCAGATGGCGCACTGACAACTACGTCAAATACATGTTGACGCCCTATTCTAAGCGGCTAAGCCTCGCGGTCGAAGAAACGTTTGCCGACTCCACGCGCCACTACGAGGGGATCGCCCCACCTAAGCGCACGTGGAAAAACTTCATGGCCATTCCGCTTGCCTTTGCCAGCGAGGCGGCGGCCTTCGTCGGTCAGAAGGCTCTCGCGCTGGCTACGGCCAACGATGCACGCGAGCGGGTCGACACGCCGCTCGACTTGCCGGAGGCCGTAGATGTGCCAAACCTCACGCGGCAGATCCAGACGCTGGCGGCCATGTTGGCGTGGGCTGGCCGCGACGCCGAGTTGCTCAAGCCGACCAAGTTGGAACTGGAAGACTACGGCCACAGCTTGGCCGGCGCGATCTATTGGTTCGACCGCGACGTCAATTTTGCCGTGCCCAAAAAGCCGGTGCCGCAAGCACTGGTGACTTATCAACAGCTCGGTCCGAACTCGGTCGGCGGGGTGCGCACCTTGATCGCGCAAGAGGCCGACGACGCGGGTCGCTTCCGCTTTGACATCATGCGCAACCGGCTGAGCAACGCCATCCGCGCGTACGAACTCGATCCCTACGGCGAGATTGTCTCAGCACCGGACTTGGGCCAAGAGGGCGACGAGACGTACCCGACAGTGCATCCGTGGGGCTGGTGGGAAAACGAGATGCTGCAAGTGCTCTTTAAGTGCCGGGCGTTGAGTTTGTTTGAGACGGTTGACTCGCGCTACCTGTCGGTTTTGGATCGCGTCACCGTGCTCAATGAGCGCGACGGTGTGCCGCAGTCGTGGGGAGCTGACTTTGTCGAAAGGCAGAGCAATGAGGAGGGCAAGGTAACGCTGGCGGCCGTGGTGTACGCCCAGCCCGGCACCCGGGTCAAAGCCCTGATGAGCACGAGCCTCTTCGGCGTGCGCTACCTGCTCAGCGGCGCACCCGCCGCCTGGGTGGCCGAGCCGCTGCGCCCAGCCGACGTGGATGAGGCCGCGATGAAGCAGGCACTTGGGCGGGGCTATCTCGTCGATCAGGGCGTGGTGCTGCGTCCCGGGTATGCGGCGGCGCGCGACATGTGGGTCCTCGACGACGTGCGGATCAAGCAATTGGCGCGCTACGGGGTGCGCAACGACAAGTTTATGCACCTGCACGAAGAGGCGCGCTTGGCCCTGTTGGAGGCCGAAGAGCACTTACAGGCGCAGCGCTACAGCGAGTTCAAGCGGGCCACGCGCAAGGCGTGGGGCCTCGAAGGGCGGGGCTATCCAGACATCAAGTCGACCGCGGACGATACGGTCTATGGGGTGATCTTCTACTTCGCCCTGCTTTTGCCGTTTTCGTTTTGCTGCGAGCGGCTGTTTTTCGGCTTTGCCGACATCCGCCGCCAGGTGGCCGGCGCGGCGTTTTTCTTTTTGGCGATCTTCCTCATCATGCGCATTATCCACCCGGCCTTTAAGCTGAGTTCGTCGCCGTACATCATCTTTTTGGCTTTTGTCATCTTCGCCATTGGCGGCACGGCCCTGCTGATGATCTTAGGCCGCTTTACCCGCGCCGTGGGCCAGCGCAAACGGGCCGCTGCTGGCGTCCACGAAGCAGACATCGGTCGCCTCAGTGCCACGGCCGCGGCCGCGTCGCTGGGGATTTCCAACCTCCGCAAGCGCAAGTTGCGCACCGCACTGACGGTGGTCACGCTGACGCTTTTGACTTTTACGGCCCAAGCCTTCACCTCGGTGCAGAGCTATCTCAAGTTCTATCAGATCCCCCGCCCGAATGCGCCCAGCTACGAGGGAGCACTGCTGCGCGATCGCGGCTGGAAGGGCTTGCAGCTATCGGTGCTCGACTATGCCAAAAGCGCGTTTGGCAACCAAGCGCAGGTGCTACCGCGAGCGTGGATTACTTCCAAGGTCATTGGCGAGCGGGCCTATATCGACCTCGAACACGAGCAGGCGCAGAAGAAGAGTTTTGCCTCGGCCTTGCTCGGGGTGACGCCAGGCGAGGGGGTGCTGATGGGGCTAGAAGCGTTGTTGGTGGGGCCAAAAAGCCGCTGGTTTGCCGAAGGCGAGCGCGATGTGTGCATCCTGCCGGCGGCGATGGCGGCGATTCTGGGCATTGGCCCGGAGGATGTGGGCACGGCCCGGATAGGGCTGATGGGGCGGTCCTATCGGGTCATTGGCTTAATCGACGGCGAGGTCATCGACGGACTGCGCGACCTAGACAACGAGAGTCCGATGCCCGTGGATACGGTTGCTGAGGCCAAGAAGATGGAACAAATGGCTGACTTGGACCCGCGCCTGATGGACACGGCCGCGATTGAGACCTTTACCCATCTGTTGGCCAACAACGTGGCGTTTTTGCCCTATCAGCAGGTCGTCGATTTGGGCGGTACGCTGCGCTCAATTGCCATCGCTGGCTTTGCCGACCGGGAGACCTTGCTCGCCGAGGTGGAAGAATTCGTGTCGCGGGTGGCGGTGCCGCTGTTTGTCGGGGCTGGCGATCGCGTGCGGGTGTACACGTCTATGGGATCGGCGTCCTTGGCCGGGGTTGGCAATCTTTTCGTGCCCTTGTTGATCGCCTCGCTTATTGTGCTCAACACCATGCTCGGGGCGGTGTACGAACGCTCGGGCGAGATCGGGGTGTATTCGTCGGTGGGGCTGGCGCCGAGCCACATTGCCGCGCTGTTCATCGCCGAGGCCCTCGTATTTGCTATCGTCGGCGCGGTGTTGGGCTATTTGGTCGGGCAGACGACGACCCTGCTGCTGGCGCACTACCAGCTATTGGGCGGGATGTTTCTCAACTACTCGTCACTGTCGGCGATTTTCTCGACCTTGGTGGTGATGGTGGTCGTGGTGCTCTCGACCCTGTATCCAGCGCGCCAGGCCGCCAACATGGCCGTACCCGACGTAACGCGACGCTGGGAGTTCCCGCCGCCCGATGGCGACGACTGGCGCTTCGATTTCCCCTTTACGCTGGGCCAGGGGGATGCCTTAGGCTCGTGCGCGTATCTGCACCGGGTTTTCTCGTCGTATGGCGAGGGGTCGGTGGGCGACTTTATGACCGAGGGCGTGGATTTTCACTTGGAGCAGGGCGGGGCGCAGCCGGTCTATGTGCTGGAGCTGATGGTGTGGCTGGCACCCTACGACTTGGGCGTGAGCCAGCGGGTGTTTTTGCGCACTTTGCCGACCGACGATATTCCGGGCGTTTACCGCATTGAGATGCACTTGCAGCGCATAAGCGGCGATGTGGTGAGCTGGCAGCGGCTCAACACCAGTTTTCTCAACGTGCTGCGCAAGCGCTTCTTGGTCTGGCGGACGATTGCGCCCGAGGTGCGGGAGGAATACTTGATTGAGGGTGAGAAGTTGGCGCAGGGGACAGGGAGTCTGGGCCGCTAGCCTGCTAGGCGAATGGGTTATGCACCTTAACTCCTCTGATGACTTGTCCATGGTTTAGGTCTTCGCTCAAGACCTGGGCACAACGGGCACTCTCGGCGCAGACTAGCACCAGAGCATCCCAAAAGGAAATCTGGTACACCGAGCTACAGTCAATGGCCTCGTAGATCAACGCAGGCGATACGGCAACCACTTCAAAATTCTCCAGAGTCTGCAATATGCTCTTGGCCTTTAAAGGATCGACGCCCAGTTTTCTCGTCGCTACTACAAAAAACTCCTGCATTATCTGAGTAGAAATGACGGCTCTATTCTCGTACTGCAATCGCGCAAGAATGGTGCGACACGCCTTCTGCTTTTGAGGATCTACTTGATCAAGGGCGTAAACCAAGATATTTGTATCGAGAAAAACCTTAGACACGATAGAGGTCTTCTCGCTGCCACTGGGGACCTTGAGAATGGGCCTGAGCCTGATCCATCAATTTGAAGCATTCGTCGAGCCAGTGTTTTGAAGTCGGCATAACCGTCTGTTGCAGTAAGGTGCGGATTAGGCTATTCAGAGAAGTATTGTGCTTTTGCGCGTAGGCTCGTCCGGCCTCTAGCATCTCTTCATCAAGGGCGATGGTAATATTTTTCATGGCATCTACTCTCTAGTAAAGATGAGTAACATCTGGTTCCATTGAACGGGAAGATGCGTTTGATGTCAAGCTAGCGGTCTCGTTCATTGTGATCAGACTTAGAGTCCCTAACAAAAAGAGTTTTGTTGGTATGCTGTTGGTCTTAGGCTATGCTTTCCGGTTGGTTGTTTTCCCGAGTCCTGTCGGAGGTTTTCATGGCCGCTCCCTTAGTCGGTGATGAATTATGGCAACTGATCCAGCCGCTTTTACCGCCGCCGCCGCCGCGTCGTGCCCGCTATCCTGGCCGTCGGCGTATCGACGACCGCCGGGCCTTGACGGGCCTTCTTTTTGTGTTGAAAAGTGGCCTACCCTGGGAGATGCTGCCCCCAGAGATGGGCTGCGGTTCGGGGATGACCTGCTGGCGTCGGTTGGCTCAATGGCAAAAGGCGGGCGTCTGGCCGCGTCTGCACGCCCGCTTATTGGCTCATCTCCAGGCGGCCGATCAGATTGATTGGTCTCGGGCGGTGGTCAATAGTGCTTCGGTGCGAGCGGTCGGCGGTGGAAAAAAAACCGGCCCGACTCCGACTGACCGCGGGAAACTCGGCAGTAAACATCACGTGCTCACGGATGCGGCGGGGATTCCGTTGGCGGCGACGGTGCCTGGCGCACACCAGCACGATGTAACGCAGTTGATACCCTTGGTGGAGGCGGTCCCGCCGGTGCGGGGTCGGCCCAAACGGCGGCCGGCGGCGGTGTATGGCGACCGGGCGTATGACTCGGCGGCCCATCGGCAGGCCCTGCGACACCGCCATATCCGGCCGGTGTTGGCCCGGCGTGGAAAGCCCCACGGCAGCGGCTTGGGGAAGGACCGATGGGGGGTTGAACGTACGTTGGCCTGGTTGCATCAATACCGTCGATTGCGGGTGCGCTATGAACGACGAGCCGACATCCATCAGGCGTTCGTGGCCATCGCCTGTTCCCTTATCTGTCTCAGAACACTAAAAGAACACTAAACTCTTTTTGTTAGAAACTCTAAAATTCCCCGCAGGTTGCCGAAGCGATTGAGCAGTGCCTTGGCCTGTTGCTTCACGTCTGAGCGGGGTATGGCTAAGGTCAAAAGCAACTCAACGACCTCGTGTTCGGCGAATCCGTCAAAATCGCTCTTGAGGAAGCGGTCGCGGAGCCGCTTGCGGTGCCCGTGATAATGCAGTTCAGGTTTCGCCATTATCCTGACCTTTGAATTTGTGCAAATATTCGCGCCCGGCGGTCGTCAGGCGATAGTGCTGCTTACTGCTACGTGGCTTGTCGGGAATCGTCATTTCGATCAGGCCGGCCTGTAGGGCGGGGAGCAGATAGGTTTTGTTGAAGTGGTCCCGGTTTTTCAAGCCAAGTGCTTCTTGGAGTTGCTGTCTAGTCATTTCTCCCATCATCACTTGCAAGAGTCGAACTTCTGGGGAGACTTGCATGGTAACTTGTATGGCAACTTGTCCGGTGTCTTGTATGGTAACTTCCCCGGGGACTTGATCCTCTAATGCCCGCACTTCGGGATCCGGCCGGAAAACAACGACGAAAAAGGTCCCCTGAGTGTTAAACTCCGGTTCCGGGCAGCCCTGTTCCCTGGCCTCATCCCGAATGCGGCGAATGCCCGTGCCCGCCTTCTCGATGAATTCAATGCGGTGGAGTAGATCGGCGACGAGCGGATTGCGGCGGACGCTTTTGCGGCCGAGTTCAGCCGGCTCCAGTCCTGATGGCAGGCCGCCGGGGCTTATCACCTCAATGCGATTGGCGTAGATCTCGACGAAGACGTTGGCCCCCTCGAAAAACCAATCGCGGTGCATGACCGCGTTGGTGATGGCCTCGCGCAGCGCCTTCATGGGGTATTCCGGGATGTTCTCGCGGCGCAGGCTTTCAATGCGATAGGCCGTGCGGGTATTGCGCTCGATGAAATTCAGGGCGTCCTCAATGTCGGCCACCATACCGCCGTCAAAGTCCCGTCGGTCGAGGATATGCACTTTGTCCGCGCCTTTGCCCAGCAAGCAGGTGATGTATGCCTCCGGGAAGAAGTGGCGCACGTTTTTGGCGAAGAAGAGTACGCCGGCGTTGCGGAAGAGTAGCTTGCCGCCCGCCCGCTCGGCAGCCTCGATATTGACTAGCACGTCTTCGACCGGCGGTTGTCCACTAATGCCGGATAGCTTGAGCCAAGCGTCGTACTTGTCGCGGTCGAAGTCCTCTGGAAAGCTGAAACGGGGACAGGGAGAGAGATCGAACCGGATCACGCCCTCGCTGCGGAAGAAATCGCGGATTTCGTCGCGGCTGAGCTTTTGGGTCACTGCACCCTGACGCCAGAAGAAGCCCTCGCTGCACTGCACCGGCTTGGCGTCGCTTTCCCGGACGTGTATTGCTAATACGTCATCCACCGGCTCCACCAGTACCTTCACTGGGGGGTCACAGTTGCGGGCGATGTCCTGAATGCGGGCACGCAGGGCATTGGAGTCTTTGACGCCGGTCACCGTGCCGTCATCGCGCACCCCGAGTAGGAGCTTGCCCCCGACTGTGTTGGCCATGGCCACGAGCTCTCGTGAGAACGATGAGGAGAGGCTCTCTTTGAACTCAAGCGTGGTGCCTTCGCCTTGCTGAATGAGAATATCAAGATCAGCCGGTGTCATAGATTCTGAAGTCGCCGGTGCAGCTTGGTTGTGGAGTCGCGGCTCTGACCCGCCCTGCATGATGGGCTGGCCGCCGATGTTCAATGGATAGGTTTTACCCGCTTGCTGTCAAGCGGGTGAGGGCTGGCAAGCCATTAGAGCGTGTGCCAGCAAGCGGCATCTCGCCCCTCGTATTGTCTGGCCCCCGTCGTCCTATACCTTTAATGGCAAACCTAGGTGGCTCGTCGGTCTAGTCCAATTGCCTCTAGCGGCTGACCTGCCGCGCAAGGAGGTGCTGTCGGCGACCCGCGGGATTTGGTGCTCGGTCATCAGACAAGCTGGCCTCGGCGTAGAAGAGTTTGTGAGATTACGGTGAAAGTGTTGCAGCCAATGGATCCATTGCCCGCTGTCATTCCCTTGACGCCCTATTACCGGGAGATGATGTGGGGCGGACGCCGCTTAGCTGCGCTCTACGGCAAGGCTCTGCCAGACGACGCGCTCATCGGCGAGTCTTTTGAGCTGTCGGCGTACCAGGGCCGCGAGAGTCGAGCGGCAGACGGTCGCTCGCTGCGCGAGTTGGTGGATACATACCGCGCCGACCTCGTGGGGCCCAAGGTGTGGGTGCGCTACAGTGGTCGCTTCCCCTTGCTCATTAAGCTACTCGACGCCCAGCAAGATTTGTCGATCCAAGTGCATCCCAGCGACGAGTACGCCCAGCGCAATGGGTTGGCCGCTAGCGGCAAGATGGAGGCTTGGTACGTGCTGCAATCAGACGGCGGTCGCGTGGCTTGCGGGCTGGCCGACGGCGTGGGCCGCGCCGAGTTGGTCGCCGCCCACGCGGCCCAGCGCATGACCGAGGTCGTCCGCTTTTACCCAGTTGCGCGCGGGGACGTGCTTTTTGTGCCGCCGGGCACGGTACACGCCCTGTGCGAGGGGGTCGTCCTCTACGAGGTGCAGCAAACGAGCGACCTAACCTTCCGCATCTACGACTACGGCCGGCCGCGCGAGTTGCACTGGGAACAGGCCCTTGAGGTCATCGACTTTGCCCAGTGCTGGCCCGGGCCGGTGCCGCATCCGGTGCTGCGCGGCCAAGTGCTGGTAGAGTCCGAGCATTTTGTGCTGCGCGGCTGTGGCTTGGACGGAGGCCGAGCCGAGCATCGGGCCGAGGAGTCGTTTGTGGCGCTGACAGTCGTCCGCGGCCGGGCGCGCGTGGGCGAGTGCGTTATGAGCACCGGAGCGACCGCGTTAGTACCGGCCGGGCGCACGTGCGAGGTGGTGCCGCTGGGAGGCGAAAAATTGGAGTACCTACTCGCTTCTGTACCTGTCTAAAAAGCCTTGCTGAAACCCCAGCCCCGATTATCAATTAACCAAACCAACGCAACCAACAACGAAGGAGTGAATCGTGAATCTATTTTCGCTAGCGGGAAAAGTCGCTCTCGTCACCGGAGCTAGTCGCGGCATTGGTCGTGGCGTAGCGGCGGGCATGGCGGAAGCTGGAGCTACGGTTATCTGCGCTGCTCGCACCCGCAGCCAACTCGACGAAGCCGTCGCCGCGATTGCAGCCGCCGGTGGCAAGGCCCGCGCCGTTGAACTCGACATGGCCGACTTAGCGGGTATGGACGCGGCCTTGGCGCAATGCGGCCCCATCGACATTCTGTTCAACAATGCCGGCATGAACATCCGCCAGCCCATTGTCGAGGTCGCGGAGGAAAACTACGACCAGATCATGGCCGTCAATCTCAAGGGCCTGTACTTCCTCAGTCAGAAGGTCGGTCGCCAGATGATCGAGCGCGGCCAAGGCGGCAAGATCATCAACATCGGCTCGCTGACGACCGGCTACGCCCTTGCCAACGTGTCGGTGTACACCGCGACCAAGGGGGCCGTCGGCCAGCTCACCAAGGGCCAAGCTATTGAGTTTGGCTCGCACAACATCCAAGTCAACGCCATCTGCCCGGGTTTTGTGCTCACCTCGCTCACGGAAAAGCTGTGGGCCGACGACACTATGCGGGCTTGGGGCGAGGGGCGGGTCGCACTCAACCGCTTGGGGACGCCCGAAGATTTGGT
>RKRN01000102.1 GCA_007571365.1 Candidatus Latescibacterota bacterium | reverse complement strand
ACGAACTCTCCAGTCTCGAAGAATTATCACTCAGTAGCAACAGTTTGAGCGTGTTGCCCAATGATATATTCGACGAACTCTCCAGCCTCGAAGAATTATTACTTAACCACAATAATTTGAGTGCGCTGCCCGACAATATATTCGATGAACTCTCTAACCTCGGAAAACTGTGGCTTCACGGCAACAGCGTCGATCCCATCGTACTTACGCTAGAATTAGCAGAGGTATCCGCCGAATCTTCCGCAGACACTGTAAAGGTAAAGATCTCGTTGGCGGAAGGCGCACCGTTCGCGATGACGGTGAGTCTGACAGCCTCAGATGGCACTACTGAGATTTCTCCAGCTACGGCAACACTCGCCCCGGGTGCTACTGAGAGCGAAATTTTCACGATTATTCCGGCAGGCCCAGTAACGGTGTCCTTGGGTACGCTCCCGGATGTACCAAGCACCGATTGCTTTGGGGATCCATGCTTCCGGGGCATAGCCGTTGCCGCAGGAGATCCACTAGTGCTATCCCTGAGTGCACCGACGGAGTTGACGGCTACACGTGGCGATGGCCAGATCACTCTGGTTTGGAATTCTGTCAACCAATCAACCTCATATGAAGTTCGCTATCGCCAAGCAGACCCCGAGCATGTGCTTGGTCCGCCTACTTCGGTCTCCGATACCACCTACACCATCACGGGTCTGACGAATGGAATCAAATATGTCGTCCGAGTACGAGCGACCAATGACTCCGACACAAGTCCTGAAGCCATCGTAAGTGCTAGGCCATCTGGTCTAGAGCGACCTGAAAACTTGACGGTCACGCCCGGCGATGGCCAGATCACTCTGGTTTGGAATTCTGTCAACCAATCAACCTCATATGAAGTTCGCTATCGCCAAGCAGACCCCGAGCATATGTTTGGTCCGCCTACTTCGGTCTCCGATACCACCTACACCATCACAGGTCTGACGAATGGAACCGAATATGTCGTCCGAGTACGAGCGACCAACGATCCCGACACAAGTCCTGACGCCATCGCAAATGCTACACCCAACGCACCAGACGCTAGTGCCAAGCGGCCGTTGGCCTTCTCGCTAGCGCATAATTATCCTAATCCGTTCAACCCGATGACGAGTATCGAGTATGAGTTGGGCAAAGCCGGCGAGGTTCAACTGATCATATATAACGTCGCCGGAGATCGCGTCCGCACACTCGTGGCCGGGCATCAGAATACAGGTCGCTATGTCGTTGAGTGGAACGCCACAGACGACAGTGGGCATCGGGTATCTTCGGGGTTATATTTCTATCGCCTGCAAATCGGCGACTTCCTTGCAACGAAAAAAATGTTGCTGCTTAAGTAGTACCGGGCAGTAGAAATGGGCCTCTATATGCGGCCCATTTCTACTGCTTGCAGCAACGCTTATATTCCCCTTGCAAATTCAAGAAATTGGACTAGTGCCATGGCCGAAACGATTGACGAACTCACCATCCACTACGAAGAAGACGGCAAAGTCTTGCGCCGAGAAGTGGCCAAGGAAGTGCTCAGCAAGGGGGCTTGGACGACGATCATGTACCTCTACCAAGACCTCAACCGCCAAACCGGCGAGTACGGGCCGCACAAAATATCCATTCGCCGCTACCAAAAGCGCGACGGCACTTTTTTGCCGCGCAGCAAGTTTGAGGTGTCAAGCCCGGCGCAAGCGCGGGCGATCTGCCATAAAATTTTAGACTGGTTCCCGACCGAAGGCTAGCCGCTCTGTTGCACAGGTCGGGTAACTACCTTCACCGGCACGTGGTGCCAGCCAGTGCGGCCATCGTACAAATCGGCTCCAGCGTCCGATCGCGGTTGCCGGTCTCCCGCGCTATCTGTTGCCCGGGCGACGATCTCGTACTCGCCTGACGCGGGCAATTTCCATTCATAGGCCCAAGTCACCCAAATGTTGGGCAAGCGCTGCGTAGTAATCTGCGCCTCGTGCCAAGACCGTCCGCCATTGGTGCTGACCTCAACCGATTCTATCGTGCGCTCACCGGCCATGGCGATCCCGTGGACCACAAAAGGACGGCCTTCGTTGCCGCGCAGGGTTTGCAGTACTACCGAAACGCCGCCGTTGGCCGGGTCTTTTACATCGTCCCACACCGAAAGCGGCGCGTCAATCCGCGAGTTCACCGTAGCCACGGCCTCATCCGACCACTTGAAGGGCTTGCCTTCGGGCTTGCTTTCCCAGTGGCCGAGATAGACTTCGTCGATCAGCTCGATGCGGGTGATCCACTTAGGCATCTTTTGGCCGTAGTGCCCGGGATTTATCAAGCGCAGGGGAAACCCGTGCTTGGAGGGCAGCGGCTCGCCGTTCATCTCCCAAGCGAGGATCACCTCGTCGCGCAGTGCGCGATTCAGTGGGATCGACGTGGTATAGCCATCGACGCTGTAAAACTTGACCCGGATCGCCTCGCTCTTGATCCCGGCTAAGTTGAGGACCTCAGACAGCGGCGTACCGCCCCACTCGGCATTGCCCACCAACGGCCCGCCGATCCAGTTGCCAATGCACTGCATGGTCAAGACCTGCCGCTGCATGGGCAGCGCGGTAATATCCGCATAGGTCCAGTCCGCCCGGGGCTGGTCCACCAACCCATTCACCGCCAAGCGCCAGCTAGCGGCCGCGAGCTTCGGGTCGTAATTTTTCCCGTTAATCGACTGAAGATAATGCCGCGCATTGGAAGTAATCGGCGGCAGCGGCAACATCTCTTCCGCGGGCATCTCCTCGAGGTCCATGTCCATAATATCCATGTCCGGCCCGGTGGGCATGCTCTTGAAGCGCACCTCGTTGCCGTCGCACCCCCATGTGGGGAAAATCGCGGTGGCGATAACCGCCCCGCTCGATTTGAGAAACTGACGCCTAGTCGCTCTGTTCATGACGATTCCTTTTCATTTAATGAATGAGGGCTAACCCCACGCCCAACGACGACCCAGCCCCGATGTTCTGGCCTCTAAAAACCGACTTCCACAACAAATCGATCCACAATGGGCCAACTACCTTCACGGCCACATTGCCACCTACTTCGGCAAAATCCCCCTCCGAAACCTGCACGACGCCGACCTGCCCGCCCGCCGAGTCGGCCGCGAGCGTGTACACGCGGGCGACAAAGCCCTTGGCAAACAGCCACTGCCGTGGCGTAGCACCTAACTCAACAAAATAGGACACTTGGTTGGAAAACGGACCGCCGCGCCGCTTGTATCCCACTTCGGCCCCGGCGTAGAACGGCAGCGGATAGAGCGACAACCCGGCCAAGAGTCGCGTACCCTGTTCGGAATAACCAGTACCCAGAGCCGGATCGTACTCGCGGCTGTATCCGCTAGGGAAGGCGACATCGACCTGCGACGCCAGCACCAGCCGGCCTCCGGTGAGTTGGTATTTCGCGCCGAGATGCACATCGCCCAACCCCCAAGTGATGCGCTCGACAAAGGTATCTTCAGACACCAGGCGCCCGGCCCCCACTTGGCCCGTCAGCGTCAACCGCTCCAGCAACCCGTACTCGCCATAGGCGAGGACTTGGCGGGCGCGGAATTGGTTGTCGTCCATGCCCATGAGCGCGCGTTTACCCATGTCGTTGAATACCTCAGTGGTTGAGTAGTCGATCCCCGACAGCTTGGCGTAGTAGCCGCCACGAGGCTGGCTCCAAGCCCCGGCCCAGCTCTCGCCGACCCAACACAGGGCCAACAGGCTCATTGCTAACCAACGCATTTTCCAATCCCTTTCCGCGGTACAATCCGCTCGTAGAGTGCTAACAAGTTTTCGCCCTCGGCTTCCCAATTAAAGTGCTCTTCGGCGGCGCGGCGCGCCTGCGCGGCTTTGGCCTGCGCGGCCGCTGGATCGTCGAGTAAGCACCCGATGGCGTGTGCATGGGCGGCTGGGTCGCTTGGGTCGGCGAGCAGCCCCCAATCCGCGACCGCGAGAAATTTACGTATGGAAGGTAAATCACTGGCAACTACGGGCAAGCCGCAGGCGAGGTACTCAAAGAGCTTAGTCGGCACGAAGGAGGCCAAATTTTTGGGCGAGATCTGCCCCGGAATCAAACCGATCTGGCACGCGGCGATCGCGGCTCCCAACTCGTCGTACGGCACGCGCTTTTCGCTGTAATGGATCTGCTCTTCCAGCCCCCACTCGCGCCGGCGGGCCTCGAACCGCTCGCGCAGCTCCTGTGAGTGAAACGCGCCGACGCTCAAGAGCCGGGCCTGGGGATGGGTCTTGGCCAACTCGCGCATAATCTCGAGCAAGAACAGCCCGCCCCGGTCTTCGGACAGCGAGCCAATGTGGACCAAGGAGCAAGGCCCGAGCCTGCCGTAGCTGGGAGAAAACCACTCCAAGCGCGGGTAGTTTTTCACGACTGCAAAGGGACGCCGAGCAAAGCGCTCGCCTTGCTCGGCGACCACTCCTATTACAGCCGTGACAAAGTAGCACCCGAGCAAGCGTTCCCCCCAGTCGACCAGTCGCGCAAGGGGCCGCCGCAGCCGCATGGGCACCCACGGCCGCACCATCGCTACCAGTGGGAAGTGCTCGTGTACGTCGTAGATGACTCGGCGACCGCACAGCTTGAGCACCGCCCCCACCGGCAACAACTCGGGGTCGTGGAAGTGGAAGCAAGCGGCGTTCGCCCCCAGCCCGACCCGCAGCAAGCGCCACAGGTTCAACAGCCGCGGGCCGATTCCGCGAGCTACCGGTATGGTTTGCACCCGCACCCCGGCCCGCACCCCACGCC
>RKRN01000316.1 GCA_007571365.1 Candidatus Latescibacterota bacterium | reverse complement strand
GAAGGCTGTCGGGTAATTCCACGAGGCGTCGTGCTTGTACATCACGTCCCGGATTAGGCGGCGGCGGTAGAGGCTGTCGAGGTTGTCGGCGGCCATTTTATCGGGATCGAAGCGGTCGAGGACCAGCCCGCGCAAGCGCGTCTCCGTTGCGGCGTACTCGGCTGCACCAGCGAGATTGTTCCACTCGCCGGGATCGCTCGCCAAGTCAAAAAGCTGCGACCGGTGGCCGTGGATGTAATTGTATTTAAACGGACCCTCGCGGACCATGATGCCGGGCGCACCCACCGCTTCGTGGGCTTGGGCGAAGATGTGGCGGTCGGCTTGCTGGCCTTCGATGATCGGCAGCAGGCTGGTGCCATCGTGGGGCAAGCTCACCTCGGCCCCGGCTAACTCGCAGAACGTCGGCAGCAGGTCGAGTAGCGAGGTCGGCGTCTCGACGGTAGTGCCGGCCTGCCATTGGTCGGGGAAGCGGACGATGAGGGGTACGCGGCACGACCACTCGTAAAAACAGCGCTTCTGCACCATCTCCTTTTCGCACAGCATGTCGCCGTGGTCGGAGGTAAAGACCACAACCGTATTGTCGAGCAGGCCCGTTTCCTCTAGCGTCGCTAGCAGGCCGCCGACCTTGTCGTCGAGATAAGTCACCAAGCCGTAGTACGCGCGGCGCAAGCGGCGCAGGCTTTCGGGATCGCGCAAGTTGAAGCGGCGGGTGCCGTGGTAGGCGTTAAGCCAGCGATCCATCGCCGAGTAGGTTTCATCGAGATGGGCCGGGAATTCGGGGATGGCGATCTCGGCGTCGGCGTAGCGGTCCCAGTACGCCTGCGGCGGGTGGAAGGGCTCGTGTGGGTGGTGGAAGGAAGCACAGAGCAAGAAGGGGGTATCGCCGCGTTGGGCACGCAGATATTCGACGGCGCGGAAGTGGGTTTCTTCGTCGTAGCTGAGAGCGTTGTGCCAAAAGTTGACGCGCACGGCTTGGCCGGTGTAGCCGCCGGCGTTGTACGTGGGGCGGTTGCCCATGACCTCTTCGTAGCCCTCCCCTTTGGTTTCCTTGATGCGGATCCACTCTTCCTTGACCCACGAGAAGTCGGGCGGATAGATGTCGGTCGTCAGCCGACGGTGGAAGCCGTGTACTTGGTCGGGGCCGACGAAGTGCATCTTGCCCGAAAGCACGGTGTCGTAGCCCGCGTTGCTGAGGTAGTGGGCGTATGACGGCACATCCGCAGCCAAGAGTGCCCCGTTGTCCCAAGCACCGATCTCAGAGGCGTGGCGTCCGCTGGTGATGCAGGCGCGGCCCGGAGCGCACAAGGGAAAAGGAGTATAGGCCGAGTCAAAGCGGACGCCTTCGGCGGCGAGGCGATTCAAGTGCGGCGTCTGGACGACAGGATGGCCGTAGGCACCAGTCAGCGCGGCGATGAGCTGGTCGGACATTATGAAGAGGATATTGGGGCGGTCGGGCATGGTTTGAGCTTTCGGTGAAAGGTTTTATAGGGATTCCCGCACATAAGCCACCGAGCGTTCAAACTGCTCCAGTTCATAAGCAACCCGCACATCCGCACGCTCTCCGCGCTCGTGCGGCGTCTGCCAATCGTCGGGAGCACCCGCCGCCTGATGCAGGGTGCGGATGGCATGTATCGCTTCGGGGAGAGGTCGCTCGGGAAAGGTCGCCCACCAGTCCGCTTCCAAAAGACGAATGTGGCGGGCGACGCTCGCGCCGAGTTCAATGCAGCCTTGGATATGCGGCACCTCGCGGTCGAATAGCGCCATGATCTCCGGCCAATCGACGACCCCGTCGCCAATGGCGCAGCGCTTGAGGCGATAGCCCGAAGGCGTGGGGTGGACCGCGTAGTCTTTGATGTGGACGTGTTTGATGATCGGCAAGATGCGCTCGGCAAAGGCCAACGGATGCTCACCGACCGCAAAGGCATTGCCCACGTCCATGGTGACGCCCAGTTGCGGGCTATCCACCTTTTCGCACAGCGACAGCAATTCCCACGAACACAGATCCTGATGGTTTTCAATGCCTACGGGAATGCCATATTCCTCGGCGAGCGGCATCACTTCTTTGAAGGGCTGGACCAAGGCTTCGATGTAGTCCCGCATCCCTTTGGCACCATACTCGCTCCGGTTGCCTTCGACCATGCGACTGACGGTCGTGCGCACGGCGCGGGCCCCAGCTTGGTGCGCTGTCTCAAGGGCTTGGCGCAGCGGCCCAATGTCTGCGGCGTAGTTGTCGCCGCCGGTGTCCAAGAATAGGTCGAGACCGGGGCGCGTCGCGGCAAAAACTGCCCGTTCCTCGGGTGCGCAGTCGCTCAGCCATTGGGATGCGAATTCGACGCTGTGGAGGCCGTTGTCGCGGGCTAGGCGCGTCAGGCCCGCCGGGGTGTGGGGGTCCATGGCGCGACCCGCTTCTTTGTGGGCGCCGGTGAAGCTCCAGGCGCAGAGTCCGATGTTCACAGCATTCCTCTTTTTATAGTTTCACCTGCAAGTGGGACACCACTTCGTCGTCTTCCACCTCAGTACTCGATCCATCGCGCATGTCCTTGACCTGCCAGACGCCCTTGGCCAATTCGTCTGGACCGCCAATCAGGGCGATGGGGAAGCCCTTGCGGTCGGCGTATTTGAGCTGCCTACCCATGCCCTTGGCCTCTGGATACAATTCGGTGCGGAAGCCGGCGTGCCGCAAGCGACGGGCGAGGGCGATGTAGGACGGTAGGGCTGCGGCCGAGAACTGGACGATGAAGACATCAGCGGCTGTGACCGCGTCCGGCAAAAGCCCCAGTGCTTCCATCGCAGCCATCAGCCGATCTAACCCTAAAGAGGCGCCAACGCCGGGCAGGTGCTGCTTGGTGTAGAGGCCGGCCAAATCGTCGTAGCGCCCGCCGCTACAGACCGAGCCGATGGCCGGCAAATCGCCGAGCGAGGTCTCATAGACAGTGCCCGTGTAGTAATCGAGGCCGCGGGCGATGGACAGGTCGATCACCAAGCGGTCTGGGGAAAAGCCAGCACTCGCAAAGGCGTCCACCAGTTGGCGCAGATTGGCGATCCCCTCGGCGGCGCGAGCATTGGCGCCGAGGGAACGTTCGATCCGGTTGAGGATCTCGGCATTCGCGCCCGTAGTCTGTACTGTCGCCAAGATGTGCTCGGCCTGTTCGCGGGATGCCGCAGCCGTCGCAGCCATTTCAGTGGCGACCTTTTCCGCGCCGATTTTTTGCAACTTGTCGAGGGCGCGGAGAATGGTGGCCGATGCTTCGGCCAAACCGAGCGATTCGAGTAGGCCGTTGAGGATCAGGCGGTTGTTGACGTGGATGGCAAAGTGTTCAAAGCCCACAGCCGCGAGCAGGTCGTGGATGACGAGTACCGTTTCAATATCCGCAGCATTGGCACCGGTGCCGATGATGTCGAAGTCGCATTGGTAGAACTCGCGGTAGCGTCCGTGCTGGGTATTCTCGCCGCGCCAGACCGGGCCGATGTGATAGCGTTTGAAGGGCGTGCCGAGCTGGCCGATGTGCTGGGCGGCAAAGCGGGCAAAGGGCACGGTCAGGTCAAAGCGCAACGCCACGTCGCGGCCCCCGTGATCTGAGAAGCGATACATCTGCTTGTCGCTCTCGTCGCCGCCTTTGCCGGTGAGTATTTCGCTGTATTCAAGCGCGGGCGTGTCGATGGGGACGAAGCCATAAGAGCGGAAAACCGCGCGAGCCTTGTCGATCAGTTCCTCGCGCGGCATGGCCAAGGCCGGCGGAAAATCGCGGAAGCCCTTGAGCGTTCGCGGCGGGATCAATTCTCTTTTGTTGGCCATAAGTTTACCAGTTCGTGAGCGAGCCGTCTGCGCGGCGCAAGGTCGGGCTGGCGGCCGAGGCGGTAATTTCCATGGCAAACCTCCTTTAGTAGCTCCATAATATCAGACCGCGCCTAGCCCAAAGCAAAGACGACCTCGCCGCCGCCGATGGCCATCAACCCTAAGAACATGCCCACTTTGAGCAAGCGGCCGAGGCGGTCGTCGGCCAGTAGTGCGCGTTGGCGATACAATTGCCAGAGGACATAGCCGACTAGGGCATGGAGCGGCAGCAACGCGAGCGCGTAGAACGCGCCGTAGAGGCCCATGAAAAACGGCATCCAAGTAAACCCGACCAAGACTAGATAAACGATAGCCGCCAACACCGCAGCTTGGGGCCGTCCCCAACGCAGAGGCAAGGTACGCTTGCCGCGGAGCTGATCCCCGGCCACGTCCTCGATATCCTTGACGATTTCCCGCCCCAAGTGAAAGAGAAAGGCAAAAAGTGCCGGAATCCACGAGCGCCCAATATAGCCGGCCGCCAAGGCACCATAGGTAAAGGCGATAGCCCCGACAAAAGCGACCAGTACATTGCCCCACAGCAAACTGTCTTTTAAGGATATGCTATACAATGCGAGCAAGGCGACAACGGCCAGCGCGAGCAACCCGTGCCAAAGGCTGAGCCAAAACGCGAGCGCGCAGCCAACTAGGGCGAGGAGCATGCTTGCTAGGCGAGCCGCATTCGGGCTGAGACGACCGGCCGGCAAAGGGCGCAGTGGGCGGTTGATGCGGTCAATGTCGATGTCCATTACGTCGTTGAAGGCATTGCCAGCACCGTTTATCAACGCGGCGGAAAGGGCGGCCAGCAAAACCGCGGACCAAGCGGGACTTTGGTCCGCGGTCAAAGCACCAATGCCGACCGCGAGGGCGGTGATTAGGCCGTTGAGTGGCCGAAGTACGCGGAAGAACGCACTGAGTTGGGACGAGGCGTTTCGCTTGGCGGAAAT